>NZ_CP156626.1:3198890-3518780 GCF_039852015.1 Robbsia sp. KACC 23696
GCGGCATCGGGACGGCGACCTTCGGCGCGATTCTGCTGAATGCCCTCTTGTCGCTGCGCCCGACGCCTGGCGCCGCAGAAGGCGCCGCGCCCGGCGATGCCGGCACCGCGATCGGCGATGCCGGCACCGCGATCGGCGCGGAAACGTCCGCTCAAGACAGTCCGAATAAGCTCTAAAAACCAGTCGAGGGAAGAACTTTTGCCCTTGGAACCGATTTCGACGGGTTTACACCATGTTGACAGGGCAATAACGAAAAACTGATCATTAGCCCACCCGGTGATCAGTTATACAAAAAATCGCTCTGGAGCAGGAGGGTGCGGGCGTCGATATGACGCAAATCGCGGCATGTGTTCCGCGGCCCCCCTGGCATTCCGCGCCGGGAGGGCCGACCAGGAGACAAGCACGATGTCGTCGTACTTCCCGCAGCATGCCGCAGCCGGACATTCGGCCGCAGCCCTTTCCCCCAACGCCCCCCTGCGCGCGACGCGGTCCGCCTCAGGCGCATTGCTCCGCCGGCGACCGCTCGCGCGTTTGCTTGGGACCTCGTTGCTGTCGCTCGGCACGGTCCTGGGCCTGGCATGGTCCGCCGGCGCGCATGCCGCAACCACGCTGACCATCGGCACGATCAACAATCCGGACATGGTCGAGCTGCGCAAGCTGGGCCCTGAATTCGAGAAAAGCCATCCCGATATCAAGCTGCGTTGGGTGACGCTCGAGGAAAACCTGCTGCGCCAGCGACTGACGACCGACATCACGACCGGCAGCGGTCAATTCGACGTGATGACCATCGGCGCGTATGAAACGCCGCTGTGGGCGAAGCGCGGCTGGCTCAGCCCGTTGACGAATCTGCCCGCCAGCTACGACGTCGACGACATCGTCAAGACGGCCCGTGACAGCCTCAGCTATCAGAACAACCTGTACGCGCTGCCCTTCTACGTCGAAAGCTCGATGACCTTCTATCGCAAAGATCTTTTCGAAGCGAAGAAGCTGACGATGCCGGCGCAGCCGACCTATGACCAGATCGCCGATCTCGCCGCCAAGCTGCACGACCCGGCGCACGGCGTTTACGGCATCTGTCTGCGCGGCAAGGCCGGATGGGGCGAAAACATGGCCTTCGTCTCGACCTTGGTGAACAGCTATGGCGGTCAATGGTTCGACGAAAAATGGCACGCGACGATCGATACGCCGGAGTGGAAGAAGGCGATCACCTACTACACCGATGTCCTGAAAAAATACGGCCCTCCCGGCGCCAGCTCCAACGGCTTCAATGAAAACCTGACGCTGATGTCCTCGGGCAAGTGCGGGATCTGGATCGACGCGACGGTCGCCGCAGGCCTGCTTTCCAACCCGAAACAATCGCAGGTCTCGGACAAGATCGGCTATGCAGCGGCACCGGTTGCCGTCACGCCGAAGGGCAGCCATTGGTTGTGGATGTGGTCACTCGCCATTCCGAAGAGCTCGAAGTCCCAGGATGCCGCCAAGCAGTTCGTGACCTGGGCGACATCGAAGGACTATGTCGCCTTGGTCGCCAAGGATGAAGGCTGGGCCTCGGCACCGTCCGGCACGCGCCGCTCGACCTACGCCAATCCGGCATATCAAAAAGCCGCGCCGTTTTCGGACTTCGTGTTGAAGGCGATCGAATCGGCCAATCCGAACGACGCGACGCTGAATAAGGCACCGTACACCGGTATTCAGTTCGTGACGATTCCGGAATTCCAGTCGTTCGGCACCGTCGTCGGTCAGAGCATCGCCGGTGCACTCGCAGGCACGATGAGTATCGATCAGGCGCTGAAGGCCGCGCAGGCGAGCGCCGATCGCGCAGTGCGCTCGGGCGGGTATCAAAAGTGACCGCAAAGACCGGGCACGTGAGTCAGGGCGAACCGGGCGGGCACGTCTCGCACGGGGAGCGGACTGAGCCGATGAAAGACGGGTCCGGTCTGCAGTCTGCAAGCAGCAACGAAAGAGACAAGGCGATGGATCTCAAAAATACGGCAACCGCGGCCTCGCGCGCATCGGACGGCACCGGCAAGGCAGGTGCTGCACGCAGCAAGCGGGGTCATCCGGCGCGGTGGCTGGCGCAGCCTTCGATCGTGCTGCTGTTCATCTGGATGGCGGTACCGCTGGCCATGACGGTCTGGTACTCGCTGATCCATTACAACCTGCTGAACCCCGACAACACCGGTTTTGCTGGGCTGCAGAACTATCTCTTTTTGGCGACGGACCCTTCGTTCATACCGTCGATCGTAAATACCTTGATCCTGATCGGATCGGTGCTGGCGATCACCGTCGTCGGCGGCATTCTGCTCGCCGTGCTGTTCGACCGCACCTTCCCCGGGCAGGGTATCGCACGCCTGCTTGCGATCGCGCCGTTCTTCGTGATGCCGACGGTGGCCGCGTTGATCTGGAAGAACATGATTTTGCATCCGGTCTACGGCGTGCTGGCCAAGGTCTTCGTCTTCTTCGGCTTGCAACCGATCGATTGGTTCGCGACGTTCCCGATGACCGGCGTGATCATGATCGTCGCCTGGCAATGGCTCCCGTTCGCGTTCCTGATCCTTTTCACCGCGATCCAGTCGCTGGATCAGGAACAGAAGGAGGCGGCGCAACTGGATGGTGCAGGTGCCTTCGCGATGTTTTTCCATATCACGCTGCCCCACTTGCGGCGTGCGATCGCGGTCGTGGTGATGATCGAAACCATTTTTCTGCTGTCGATCTTCGCGGAAATCTATACGACGACCAGCGGGGGACCCGGCAACGCGACGACGAATCTGTCCTACCTGATCTACTCGCTCGGCCTGCAGCAATTCGATGTCGGCCTGGCATCGGCGGGCGGCATTCTGGCGGTGATTCTGGCTAACGTGGTGTCGTTCTTCCTGGTGCGGATGTTGGCGAAGAACCTGAAGGGAGATTACGCATCATGAGCGCACATAAAAACCGCCTGCGCGACTACAGCCTCGGTGCCCTGGCATGGGTGGTCGCCCTGCTGCTGTTCTTCCCGATCTTCTGGATGTTTCTGACGTCGATCAAAAGCGAACAACAGGCCTACTCGACCGCGTTCTCGTTCACGCCCACGTTGCAGAGTTTTCAGGACGTGCTGGCGCATAGCGACTACTTCCAGTTCGCCTGGCATTCGATCGCCGTCTCGTTCGGCGTGACGATTCTGTGCCTGCTGCTGGCCGTGCCCGCCGCCTATGCGATGGCCTTCTTTCCGACCAAGCGTACGCAATCGGTGCTGTTGTGGATGCTGTCGACCAAGATGATGCCGTCGGTGGGCGTCCTTATTCCCATCTACCTGCTCTGGAAGAACTGGGGCCTGCTGGATACGGTGACCGGGCTGATCATCGTCTATACCTTGATCAATCTGCCGATCGCCGTCTGGATGACCTATACCTACTTCTGCGAGATTCCACGGGACATCCTCGAAGCTGCGCGCGTCGATGGGGCTACCGTGTGGACGGAGATCGTGCATCTGGTGCTGCCGATGTCGATGCCCGGTATCGCCTCCACTGGTCTGCTGCTGGTGATCCTGTCATGGAACGAGGCTTTCTGGAGCATCAATCTGTCCAGCTCCCAAGCCGCGCCGCTGACCGTGTTCATCGCCTCGTTCTCCAGCCCCGAAGGTCTGTTCTGGGCCAAGCTGTCGGCCGCATCGGTACTAGCCGTGGCGCCCGTGATGATTCTGGGATGGTTATCTCAGAAGCAGTTGGTGCGCGGACTGACGTTCGGCGCCGTGAAGTGATGCCGCGTTAAAGTGAAGCATCCATCACAGCCAACGAGCTCAGGCATGAACGAAACGAATACGCGGACGCAGGACTTCACGTCGACACGGCAAGACACGCCGGGCGGCCCGGTTTCGCGGCCGGCCGCGGTCGGTGCGATCGCCGTCCCGCCACAGCCCGTCACGCACCTCGTCTGCGATTGCGACGGCGTGCTGGTCGACAGCGAAGCCGTGGCCGACGAAGCGATGGTCAGCGCCTTGTTCGCGACCTTGACGGCGGCCGCGCGAACCACGCCCCGCGCCGCAGGCACGCCGCAAGGCGATCGTCTCCTCACGCATGCGGCGGTCGAGCACGAAGTGGGCGCACGCCTGGGGCGCACGATCGATCATGTCATCACGGCAGTGGCCGACTGCTTCGGCATGACGCTGGCGCCAGAAGCGGAACAGAGCGTGCGCATGGCCGTGGAAGCTGCCGTGCGGGCACGACAGACGGCCGTGCCGGGCGTCACCGCTGCCTTGCATGCGCTGTCGGCCAGCGGCCTGCCTTTGGCGGTGGCGAGCAATAGCATTCTGCCGCGCGTGCGCGAAGCGCTGGAAGTGGCAGGCATCACGGCACTGGTCGGCGAGCGCATTTACACCGGCGAGCGCGTGCCGCACCCGAAACCGGCGCCGGACGTTTATGTGGCCGCCTGCGCCGGTTTCGAGACGGCGCCGCAGCAATGCGCGGCGGTGGAGGACAGCGTCACCGGCGTGACGGCCGCCAGCGGCGCCGGCATGCAAGTCATCGGCTTTGCCGGCGGCACGCATCTCGACGATGCACGCGTACACGCGGGACGCCTGCATGCGGCAGGTGCTTCATGGGTCTTCGAACATATGCGTGACCTGGAAGCGATCCTGACCGCCTTGCGGTCCGGCGTCGCACCCGCCGCGCGCTATCTGCTGGTGCCGGAACC
This sequence comes from Robbsia sp. KACC 23696, assembly GCF_039852015.1. Classification (NCBI taxonomy): domain Bacteria; kingdom Pseudomonadati; phylum Pseudomonadota; class Betaproteobacteria; order Burkholderiales; family Burkholderiaceae; genus Robbsia; species Robbsia sp. KACC 23696. Next base: position 3,203,562 of record NZ_CP156626.1, read on the forward strand.
GGCCGTAGCGGCAGAGACGGCGCCGCATCGACACACCGAATAAAGAGACGTCGTACTCGGCGACTGGCGCCGAGCACGACGATCATCCGCCGCCGAGCGGACATCGATTGGAGAGGAGACACACCATGGCCCGACTGCAAACCCGCGATCTGAGCAAGCGATACGGCGACACCGACATCATTCACGGGATCGACCTCGACATTCAGGACGGCGAGTTCGTCGTCTTCGTCGGGCCCAGCGGCTGCGGCAAATCGACACTGCTTCGCATGATCGCCGGCTTGGAGGACATCACCGGCGGCGACCTGATCATCGGCGAGCGACGCGTGAACGATATCCCGCCGGCCAAGCGCGGCATCGCGATGGTGTTCCAATCGTATGCGCTCTATCCGCACATGTCGCTTTACGACAATATGGCCTTCGGCCTCAAGTTGGCCGGCAAGTCGAAAACCGAAATCGATCAGGCGGTCCGCGATGCCGCGCGGATCCTGCACATCGATCATCTGCTGGACCGCAAACCACGCCAGCTGTCGGGCGGCCAACGGCAACGGGTGGCCATCGGTCGCGCGATCACGCGCCGTCCGGATGTGTTCCTTTTCGATGAACCGTTGTCGAATCTGGACGCGGAACTGCGCGTCAAGATGCGTCTCGAATTCGCCCGGCTTCACGATGAATTGAAGACGACGATGATTTACGTGACGCACGACCAGGTCGAAGCGATGACGCTGGCCGACAAGATCGTCGTCCTGTCGGCGGGCCGCGTGGAACAGGTCGGCTCGCCCGATACGCTGTACCACGCGCCGGCGAACCGGTTCGTCGCCGGCTTCATCGGCTCGCCGAAGATGAATTTCCTCGACGGCCGCGTCGAGTCGATCGATGCGCACGGCATCACCGTTACCCTCAACTCGGGCGCGCGACAACGGGCGGATGTGGCCGGGGGGACCTTGCGCATCGGCGATCAAGTGACCTTGGGCGTTCGTCCGGAGCATCTGTGGTTGCCGCAGTTGGCGCCGGCTCCGGCGGGGCAGTCGCTGTCCGCGATTGCGCCCGGCGCCGCCACGAGCGCCGACGCACGCGCGGACGCACGCGGCGCGATCGTGGCCAATGCCACCGTCGTCGAATCGCTGGGCGATGTCGCCTACCTGTATGCCGAGTCGCCCGATGCCGCCGATGGTTTGATCGTACGCGTGCCGCCGCGCACGCAAGTGACGCGCAATACGCCGATGACACTGCAGGCCGAGCCGCAACACGTCCATGTGTTCGATGCGCAAGGCACGGCGCTGACGCGACTCGACGCGTCACAGCGCAGCGCTGCCTGATCGGATTCCGCGCCGGTCCACTCCGGCGCGGCATGACTCGCTTCGCCCTTTATTCGCCGCTTTGCTTTGCTGATCATTCCTGCCATGACGACTTCCGCTTCCCCTTATACGATCCTGCATCTTGGCACCGGCTCCTTCCATCGCGCGCATCAGGCGTGGTATCTCCACACGCTGCGGGAACAGGGCGATCGCGATTGGTCGCTGACTGTCGGCAATATTCGCGGCGACGGCAACGCGGTTCTCGATGCACTGGCCGCGCAGCAAGGCGCCTACACACTGGAAACCGTCGATCCGAAAGGCCATCGTGAATACGAGACGATCCGATCGATCGCGCGCGTGCTGCCGTGGCAAGCCGATCTCGCGAACCTCGTGGCAGCGGGTGCCGACCCGCGCACGCGCATCATCTCCTTCACCGTTACCGAAGGCGGTTATTACCTCGACGAGCATCATCGACTCGATACCGCGAATGCCGATCTGCGCGCCGATATCGATGGCGCGCGCACAACCTTATATGGCGCGCTGCGCGCGATTCTGCAGGAACGGATGCGTGCCGATGCCGGCCCGGTCACGCTGCAGAATTGCGACAACCTGCGCAGCAACGGCGAGCGCTTTCACGCCGGCATGCGCGCGTTCCTGGATGCAGTCGGCGATACGACGCTACTCGCCTGGTTCGACGCGAACACGCGCTGCCCGGACGCGATGGTCGATCGGATCGTGCCGCGCCCCGGGCCCGATGTGCGCGAACGGGTCGCGGCCGCCGGCTTCGACGACGACGTACCGGTGATGGGGGAGCGCTTTATTCAGTGGGTGATCGAAGACGATTTCATCGCCGGACGCCCGCGTTGGGAAAAGGTCGGCGTGCAACTCGTCGATTCGGTCCTGCCTTACGAAGAGGCGAAGATCCGCATTCTGAACGCGACGCACAGCTGCATCGCCTGGGCCGGCACGCTGGCCGGTCTGCAGTTCATCCACGAAGGCACGCATGACGCGGCAATCCGCAAGGCTGGCTTCGATTACGTCACCGAGGATGTGATCCCCTGCCTGTCGCCCAGCCCGATCGATCTGGCGACCTACCGCGACACCGTGCTCGATCGCTTCAGCAATCCGAATATCCGCGACACCAACCAGCGTGTCGCGGCGGACGGATTCTCGAAAATTCCCGGCTTTATCGCGCCGACCTTGCGCGAACAGATTGCCGCCGGGCGGCCGTTCGAGGCCACCGCGCGTCTGCCGGCCTTGTTCTTCGTATTTCTAGAGGCCTGGCACCAGGGCAAATTGCCCTATGATTATCAGGACGGTGTGATGGACCCGGCGGTCGCGCACGGATTTTTCGAAAGCGCCGATCCCCTGTCGGCATTCACCGAGAACACGCTGCTCTGGGGCTCGCTTGCCGGACGAAGCGATCTGCGCGAGGCCATCGGCCAGCAGGTCGACGACGTCCGATCCTGGCTGGCCGTTGTGCAGCGTCCGTAACGAGGGCGGCGGCGAGGGGCGATGGCGCCTTGCGGCGCCTAGCCGTTTGCCACGCAACGCGTCCCTCGCGGCCGTTGCCGACGAGAGGAGACACGTTTTTCCATGTACCTAGGAATCGATCTCGGCACCTCCGAAGTGAAGGTGCTGCTGATGACCGGCGCAGGCCGCATCGTCGGCACGGCGCGCGCTGCGTATGCGGTGTCGCGTCCCCGCCCGCGCTTCTCCGAACAGGATCCGGCGCTGTGGTGGAACGGCACGCAAGAGGCACTGGCCGCCTTGCGTGCCGCGCACCCGGACGACTATGCGCAAATCGCCGGCATCGGTCTGACAGGGCAAATGCACGGCGCCACGTTGCTGGATGCCGACGATACCGTCCTGCGCCCCGCCATTCTCTGGAACGATATGCGCAGTGCGGACCAGTGCGCGCAACTGGAAAGCGCCGCGCCCGAGATGCGCGCCATCACAGGCAATATCGCGATGCCGGGTTTCACCGCACCGAAATTGCTCTGGGTCCGGGAACACGAACCCGAGCTGTTCGCGCGCATCGCCAAGGTCCTGCTGCCCAAGGACTATTTGCGTCTGCTGCTGACCGGCGATTATGTATCGGATCCGTCCGATGCAGCGGGGACGCTATGGCTCGATGTCGGGAAACGAAGCTGGTCGGATACGATGTTGGCGGCCTGCGGGCTCACGCGCGATCAGATGCCCCGGCTCGTCGAGGGCAGCGATTGCAGCGGCCGTCTGACCGACAAGGCCGCCACGGCACTCGGACTTCGCGCCGGCCTGCCGGTTGCCGGCGGTGGCGGCGATAACGCCGGCAGCGCGATCGGCATCGGCGCGGCCCGGCCCGGCGACGGCTTTATTTCGCTGGGAACGTCCGGCGTCCTGTTCGTCGTCAACGGCCGCTTTCAGCCGAACCCGGACTCGGCGGTGCACGCCTTCTGCCACGCGCTTCCGGATCGCTGGCACCAGATGAGCGTCTTGTTGTCGGCCGCCAGTTGCCTACGCTGGGCCTGCAAACTGACCGGCGTCGATGAACTCGCGCTGTTGGCCGACGTCGCCACACTCGACACGGCGGCGCGCGATACGGCGCCGCTCTTCCTGCCCTATCTCTCCGGCGAACGCACACCGCATAACGATCCGTATGCGCAAGGCGTGCTGTTCGGCATCACCCACGAAACGGGGCGGGCGCAGCTCGGCTATGCCGTGCTCGAAGGGGTCGCGTTCGCGTTAGCGGACGGTCTCGACGCATTGCGTGCCGCCGGCACCGAGGTGCAGGCGCTATCGTTGGTGGGGGGCGGTTCACGCAGCAACGAATGGGCGCAATTGATCGCCGATACGCTGCAAGTCACGATCCACCAGCATGAAGGCGCCGAAGCCGGCGCGGCGCTGGGCGCGGCCATTCTGGGCGCACTGGCTGCCGGCGTGGACGAGAAAACGCTGCTGCAGCGGCCGCCGATCCGCGCCTCTTACCAACCAGAGCAATCGCGCCATGCCGCGTTGCAGCCGCGCTTGAAACGCTATCGCGCCTTGTATCGCGCAACCGCGCCGCTGTTCCGCGACGAGGCTTGATCGGCAGCGTTGCCGAACACGCGAGGTGATGAAAGGCTGCCGATGCCCCGTCGCCGCGCGGCGGCGGCGCCACCCGAGGCGCGTCAAGGCGCCGTCATCTCGAGCACCACTTGCGCACAGCGCTCGTCGGTAACCAGACCGGTAAGCCAGGCGCCCCGCAATGCGGCAGCCACCGCGGCGTGCTTGACGCTTCCGCCGGCAAAACCGATCGTCGGCACGCTCGGAGGAGACTGCAGCGTCAGGCTGGTCAAGCGGCGCTGCGCGGGGGCTTCGATGATGCGCCCCGCCGCATCGATCGAGCGGCCAAGCAACTCTCCCACGGCGCCACGTGCCGTCAGGTCATGCACTTCATCGCGCGTGATGAAACCGTCCGCTTCCTGCGGACAATCGGGCCCGATATGGCCGATGCCGACGAAGGCGACATCGGCATTGGCGCTCAATTGCTCGACGACCTGATAGAGCCGATGGTTGCACCAATGCTGCGCCTCTTCCTCGGTATCGGCCATCAACGGCGCCGGCATCAGGAAACGCTTGCAACCCAGACGCTCGGAAATCAAGGTCGCGACATCATAGGGGTTCGACGAGCCATCGCGCGCGATCGTGCCGACCATGGACACGAGTCGATGATCCGGCCGTGACAGGCCCGACAGTTCGGCTGCCGCGGCCTTCAACGTCCGTCCGCTACTGACGCTGACGACGATAGGCGCCTCGCTACTGAGATAACGCTCGAATACTGCCGCCGACGTAACGGCTAGTTTTTTCTTCAGATCCTCGTCGCTGTCGTCGTCGAACGGCACCACCTCGCACAGGCTCAAGCCGAAGCGTTCCGACAACTGCTCCGCGAGCGCCAGACAGGAGGCGGTCCGATGGGTCACCCTGACGCGCACCAGATTCTTGTCCGTCGCCAGGGCGATCAACCGTTGTGCCACCGGACGTGAGACACGAAGGGTGTCGGCTACCTCATGCTGCGTCTTGCCCGCGACGAAGTAGAGCCAGGCCGCGCGCGCGGCCAGATCGAGTTTTTCGAGAGATTTCGACACAGGCGATAGAGAAAGACAATGGGTGGCATTGCGGCATCACGCAGCGACGCGACGCGATGGCATCAGTGTATCAAGTCCTACACCGTCGCCCTATTCGGGCAGCTCCTATTACCGATACGAGAATCGCATCATCGGATGCGGATAGCGGGGTAGCGCACGCGCCGGCAGAGGGCCGCCCCCCACCTTCATGGGAACCGAAAAGCGTATTTCGATACAAATCGCGGTCCAAGGTCCATCCGCCATTACGAGGCGATGGATCTCGTCATCCTTATGGAGCGTGACATGACTTATGCCGAAGTGCTGGCCTTGCTGCACTTGGAGGATCGCATGGATGTGCAGGCCGCCATACGATCCGGCAGTTGCAGCGTGACGTTCGACACCGATATCGACGTGACGTTGGAAATGGCGCAGGCGCTTCCCGGCATGCCGGACCCGTCCGCACCGCAGTTATTGGTGTACACGACGCTGGGGACGCTGGCAAAGGCGCATCGCGAAATCGTCTTTGCGCGCCTGCTGCAGTTGCATTTGTTCGGTGTCGCGACGAGTCAGGGCGTGTTCGGCTTCGACGATGTCCGCGAACAGGTCCTTTTCTTTCGTCATATCGCCTTGAGCCAGACCGAACCGGAAGGCTGCGCCGCAGGCTTGCACCGTTTCCTCGAGCAGGCGCGCCGCTGGCGCGATGCATTGCCGGCGCTGCAACGCTGGGACAATGAAGATCGGCTCAGCCCGGAAACCGAGCGCGGTAGCATGAATACGTTTCCTGTCGCGTGACACGGCAGCAGGCGCCGATCGATACGACGCCTTACCCACACGCCACGCGTTGCCCGGAATAAGACGAAAAAAAGCCCAGCACGAAGCTGGGCTTTTTTCATGTTGACCCCGCGTCAGGTTTCCCTGAGCGCGTGTCGACACCATGGATTCTGCATCAAATATCCCGGAATCCAGCATTGAAGCCGGATTCGGAAAACTGATTTAGAACTTGTTGTACATGCCGATACGGACCAACGCTTGGCTGCGGCCGTTCGAACCCGAACCGTTCAGCGAATCGCCAACCGATGCCGTCGAGTTCACGACGTTGCCAGCTGCGTTGAGCGTTTGGCCGTAAGCGTGCTGGTAACCTGCGAACAGGTAGACGCCCGTGCGCTTGCTCAGCGAGTAGATTGCCTTACCGGCGATCTGTTGGTAACGCGGAGCCGACGTTTGCGACGCTGCGTCAACCTTCTGACCGAACGTGTAGTTGTACGACAGACCCAGGATCAATGCCGGGTTCAGCTGGTACGTACCCACTGCGCCAACCGAGTTGTAAGCAACCGAGTGACGGATGAACGACGTTGCCGACGGACGGTATTGCGTGTACGCATACACCAGGCCAACGTAGGCTTGCGACAACTGAGCGCCTGCAACCGCGTTGATCACTTGTTGCGACTTCGCATTGCCGTAGCCAGCCGAGATCGCATTGCCGTTGGCGATCGCCGCAGCGTTCGTGCCGCCGTTCACTGCGCCGTTCGTCTTGTAATACGTCGCGCCAGCAACGATCGGGCCTTGGATGTAGCTCAGGCCTGCAGCGTACACCGAGCCGCCGTTCACTTGGCCAGCGTTGTTGCCGAAGCCGTACAGCGCTTCGCCGGTCAGGCCGTTGTACGTCAACGACTTGTACTTGATCGAGTTGTTTACACGGATACCGTTATCCATGTCCGAGATATCGCCCGGGAACGTACCGATGCCGCCGACCGCTGCCGGGCCGTACGCTTCGATCAAGTCCGTCGTCGGTGCGTATTGGCGACCGAACGTCAGCGTACCGTATTGCTTGCTTGCCAGACCGACGAATGCTTGACGGTTGAACTCGGTACCAGCGGCCGAGAAGTTACCCGTACCGATGTTGAACCCGTTTTCCAGGTTGAAGATCGCGGACAGACCGCCGCCCAGATCTTCCGTACCCTTCAGGCCCCAACGGTCGCCGAAGTCGCCGCCGCTTTGGAAGCCGAACTTGGATGTGCCAACGCTGTTGGAAACGTATTGCACGCCCGCGTCAACGATACCGTACAGCGTCACGCTCGATTGCGCGTGGGCGGACATTACACCGGCGCCCAGCAGCGCTGCCAGCAACAAAGATTTTTTCAAGACATCCCCCGTTAGAAAAAAGAAGAAAAACGGTTTTACTGCGTCAAATCGCTCGCCAAGCCTGGAGGCCCAATCGGCATTACGAAATTTCTGCTCGTACGCTTCGTACGCAATCCGTACAGTTTTGCCGTCCGGTGCCGCCCCGGATGGCGTCTATTATTTTTTGGTCAAGCCGCTCAAGTTTTATCGAGATGCGCCGTGATCCTGAATAGATCTGGGTTCCATTCAATTGCCCTGACAAGACCTTGTTGCCCGGCAGGCTTTCGAACGTCTGCGTGGAACAATAAGGGCGGGTGCATTGACCAATCAAGTAAAAAAAATCTTAGCTTTCGGTTTCGTTGCACCATTGCGACGAAAAAGAGACAGAGTGCGGGGATTCCCTGATCTTTTTCGATAAATCAGACAAAGATCGTGCGAGTCAGCAGGCGATTGCCCGACGTTCGCACCGAGATGGCGGCGAATATGATTTTCATATATTTGCTTACACATATTTATTTGTTCGCGGCGAGGCGTTTTGTCCCATAGGCCGCTTTCCGAGCGCGTCGCATGACAGCATGTCGCAAGCTCCAATTTTGCCGACGCGGAGGGATGCGTCCTTACAACATTGACCAGTCAATCATGCTGAAAAGACGCCGAGGCGAGAATCAGTAACCATCGCGCGCCGGGCGTGCCCGCCTTGGGGCGCTTTTCGAAAGGTCGCCCCAGGACTATCGAATGACGGTGATCCGGAATCCGCTACCCCGCCACCTAGGCGATAAGGGGAATCGTCTCTCAACAGCCTATAAATTGGGCGCATCCGCTCTCAACACATCTGCTATCCCGCCGATTTTCGCTCGCGAAATGCCATCCGAGGCGATGCGTCGTCCATTCCGCCAGCATGCGGCGCGTCCGCCCTCGGGCGCGCTCATTTGACGAGTCATTTCCGCTCTTAAACGCGTCATTTCAGACCGTTCACCAGGGTAAAAACGCCGTCTCATCCCTGCCGGATCAACCGTTCTTTTCTGAGCCTTCCAGGCAACGAGCAAATTTTACGAACCACCGCAAAAGCACGATAAGATGCGTGAAAAGTCACATCTGGCACCGCAGGCCCGTACGTGCGGCCATCCGGTAGACCTGGCTTCGGCATGGCGGCGTAATCGCCTTTCGGAAACGTCCGATCGGTCTGGCCCGCCCATCGCCCTGCGTCGGCATCGCAAGACGCCTCAAACCGGTGCGCCGCATTGCATAACAGATTGCTGGTGGTACACGACGCCATGCCTGCCTCGGGCGCAGGCGTGGTTCGGACAATGAGAGTTCATGGACAATATCGTCGAAATCGATGAAATCGCGGGGTCGCAATTCAATTTGCAACGTCGCAAGGTATCGCCATCGTTGATGGAGCAGGCCTACGCGCGCTTGCGCGGGGAAATCCTGTCGTGTCGCTTGGCGCCGGGCGCCGAAGTGTCGGAAGCGGATATCGCGGAACGCCTGCAGATGAGCAAGAGTCCCGTGCGCGAGGCGCTCGGTCGGCTGCGCAGCGAAGGCTTCGTCAAAGCGTATCCGCGGCGCGGCTATCAAGTCGTGCCGCTGACGATCAGCGACCTGAACGAACTGCTCGATTTGCGCAACATCATCGAGACCGGCGCAGTCGGCCTGGCCGCCGAGCGGATCACCGATGGCGAGCTCGATGAGTTGAGTCGCCTGGCGGACGCGAGCTATGACACGAAGATCATGAGCAGCCTCGACCAGTTCGTCGCGGCGAACCGTGAGTTTCACGCGGCCATCGCGCGTGCCTGCGGCAACCGTCGTCTATACGAGCAGGTCGTGAATTGCCTCGATGGCCTCGAACGATTCTTTTATGTGGGCGCCCGCACGCGGGACATCAACCCGGAAGTGAAGGACGATCACCATCGGCTGGTCAATGTGCTCCGTGAGCACAATGCCAAGGCCGCGCGCGATATGATCATCGAACATAACGACGGCACCCGCGAGGGACTGGTCAAGGTGATCAGTCACGGCTGGGGCAGTGCCGGCGGTCTGTGGGTCGAGTGAGCCGATAGTCGCCCTACGGAATGGACCGCGCGTGAAATGACCGGCAAACAGGTCTCCACGCGCCGCACGGGGCACGTGGAACGCTGGCGTCAGTCAGACGTCAGGCGAGCTTCGCGCAGAACTGCTGAATGCGCGTGCAGGCGTCTTCCAGTTGCGCATCGGACGCCGCATAGGACAGACGGAAGTTCGGGCCTTGGCCAAAGGCCGTGCCGTGCACGACGGCCACGCCGACGTCGTCGACCAACGCGCGCGTGAAGTCGGCATCGGTCTCGATCAAGCGGCCGTCGGGTGCCTTGCGGCCGATCAGCGCCGCGCACGACGGATACACGTAGAACGCCCCGTCCGGCACCGCACAGCTTAGCCCATTGGCCGCATTCAGCATGTCGACGACGCGGTCGCGACGACGCTGGAACACGCTGCGCCACTCGCCGAGGAAGTCCTGCGGACCGTTCAGCGCCGCCACGGCCGCCCATTGCGAGACGGAACTGGCATTCGTCGTCAATTGGCCCTGAATCGTGTCCATGGCCTTGATCAATTGCTGCGGTCCTGCGCCATAGCCGATGCGCCAGCCGGTCATCGCATACGCTTTTGAGACGCCGTTGACGATCAGCGTACGGTCCTTGATCCGCGGCTCGACCTGCGCCGGCGTGGTGAAGGTGAAATCGCCGTAGACCAGATGTTCATAGATGTCGTCGGCCATGATCCAGACATGCGGATGGCGCAGCAGGACATCGGTCAGCGCTTTCAATTCCTCTCGGGTATAGGCCGCGCCGGTCGGATTGCAAGGCGAATTCATCAGCACCCATTTCGTCTTCGGCGTGATCGCGCGCTCCAGAACGTCCGGCTGCAACTTCAGCCCCTGTTCCGGGCTTACCGGGATGATCACCGGCGTCGCCCCGCAGAACGACACCAACTCCGGATAGGACACCCAATACGGCGCAGGGATGATCACTTCATCGCTCGGTCCCAGGGTTGCCAACAACGCATTCGAGATGACCTGCTTGCCGCCGGTGGAGACGATGATCTCGTTGGGGCTATAGTCCAGCTCGTTTTCCCGCTTGAACTTGCCGGCCACGGCATCGCGCAATTCCGCGACGCCGCTGACGGCGGTGTAGCGCGTATGCCCCTGTTCCATCGCCTTCGCCGCGGCTTCGCGAATATGATGCGGCGTATCGAAATCCGGCTCACCAGCGCTCAACGCGATGATGTCCTTGCCGGCGGCGCGCAATTGCGCCGCATATTGCCCGGCGGCGATGGTCGCGGACGGTTTGATGCGCGCGAGCGCGGGAGAGAGCAGCGTCATGGCAGAACGGTTCAGTCAGAGGAAAAAAACAAAGCGCAGCACGGGATGATACGCGCCCAAAAAGCAAATGGCCCCCGCTGCCGCGCGAGAAGCGCGCAGCGGGGGCCGCTGGTGTTGCGTCGGCGCCGAGGCGGAAACGCAGGCGTCAGACGCCCTTGATCGCGCCACCGTCGACGCGAATCTTGCTGCCGGTCACGTACGAGGCGCGTTCGCTGGCGAGGAAGGCCACGACCGAGGCGAACTCGTCCGGACGGCCGTAGCGGCCTGCCGGAATCGTAGCAGCGGACGCCTTCGCCACTTCCTCGACATCCTGGCCGGAGCGTTGCGCCGCGTTGCTGTCCAGTTGCACGACGCGGTCGGTATGAATCCGGCCCGGCATGACGACGTTGACGGTGATGCCGTCCGACGCCACTTCATTGGCCAGCGTCTTAGACCAGCCCACCACCGCGGCACGGATGCCGTTCGACAGCGCCAGACGCGGGATCGGTTGTTCGACGCCGGACGAGGAGATCGTGATGACCCGGCCCCATTGCTTGGCCTGCATCGACGGCAGCAGCTTTTGCGTCAGCTCGAACAGGTTGGCCGCCATCGTCTCGAATTGCGCGAGCCAGTCGCTGCGCTTGGCCTCGACGGCCGTCGCCGGCGGCGGGCCACCCGCATTGTTCACCAGGACATCGATGCCGCCTTCGGCGATCAACCGGGCCGTCAACGCCTCGACCTGTGCCAGATCGGATACATCGAAACGCTCGCTGCGAACATGCTGCTGCTGATCCGCCGGCAAGGCCGCGATCCAGGCATCGATCATGTCGGTACGGCGCGCTGCCGCAATCACGGTGGCGCCTTCGGCGATCAGCGCTTGTGCGCTGGCGGCACCCAAGCCGCTGCTCGCGCCAATCACCAGTGCCCGCTTGCCTTTCAGTCCCAGATCCATCAAACACTCTCCTTCAGACGGCGCGCCAGACGCGCGCTCAACATGTCGATATCGGCGATATCGCCCGCGGACAGTTTCGGCCCCGGACGACGCAGCGTCGGCGTGGCGATCGCGCCACGCTTGGCCAGCGTGTATTTACGCACGGCCAGGCCCAGGCCCGGCTGCTGTTCATAGCGCGCGAGCGGCAAATAGGCATCGAAGATATCCTGCGCACGCTCGTGCTCGCCGGCATGATGCGCGGCCACGATCTGACTCATCATTTCAGGATACGCGAAACCGGTCATCGCTCCGTCGGCACCGCGACGCATTTCTTCCGGCAGGAACATGCCGCCGTTACCGGTCAGGATCGAGATACGACGGCTGCCCTTCTTTTCCGCGGCGCGCAATGCCTCGATCTTTGCCAGGCCCGGCCAGTCCTCGTGCTTCAACATCACGCACGAAGGCACGGCTTCGACGATCTTCAAAATGATCGACGCCGACATCTGCACCGATGTCGCCAACGGGAAGTCCTGCAGCACCCAAGGCGTACCGCCCAGCGTTTCCGCAACGCCGGTGAAATAGCCGAATAGCTGGTCGTCGGTCCGCAACGTGGACGGTGCCGTCACCATCACGCCCGACACGCCGAGGTCCATCACCCGCCCCGACAGCTCTTTCATCGACGCGAAACCGGGCGCGGACACGCCGACGACAACCGGAAACTGCGGACCGACGCGCGCCATCACGCGCTTGACGAACTGCTCGGACTCGTCGGTGGTCAACTTGGGCGCTTCACCCATCATGCCCAGGACCGTCAAGCCGGTGGCACCCTTTTCAAGATAGAAATCCACCATCTTGTCGGTGCTGGCGAGATCCAGACTGCCGTCTTCGGCAAAGGGCGTTACTGCGATGACAAAGACGCCAGATGCGCTTTCGTCGAGCCGGGCCATTTTGCTTCCTCCTGTAGCTTGCTGCACTTTAATATGCGACGTAGAATATCATCGTAGATTTCATAAACGCTGTCCACTTTCGGAGCGATTTGCCGTGGATTCCGCCGCTTCTTCTTGTGTGTCGGCCGCCAGCGCCTCCACCGCCTCGTCTTCCACCGCAACGACGTCGTATACGCCGCCGCGCATTCTCGTGATCAATCCGAACAGCTCGGAAACGATGACGCGGGCCATGGACGCGCCGCTCGATATTTTGCGCCGTAGCGGCGCGTATCGGGTCGATTCGATCCGCCTGCCCGGCGCGCCGGCCGGCATCGAATCGCAAGCGGACATCGAAACGGTGGTGCCGATGATCGCCGCGCGCCTGCGCGAGGACGATGCGGATGCGTATGTGATCGCTTGCTACTCCGACCCGGGTCTCGCGCTCGCGCGCGAGATCTGCAAGAAGCCGGTGGTCGGCATCGCCGAATCGTCGATGATCGTCGCAACGGATCTGGGGCGCAAGTTCGGCATCGTATCGATCCTCGACAAATCGATTCCGCGTCATATGCGCTATGTCCGTTCGATGGGCCTGGAACATCGGCTGGCGAACGACCGGGCGATCAATTCGGGCGTTGCCGGGCTGGAAGCACACGGCGCGTTGGATAAAGTGATCGAGGTGGGTCGCATGCTGCGCGACCAGGACGGCGCCGACGTGCTGATCCTGGGCTGCGCGGGCATGGGCCATTTCCGCACGCAAATCGAGACGGCGCTGGGTATCCCGGTCGTCGATCCGACGCAAGCCGCCGTCAGCCGTGCGATGAATCTGCTGGCCTTGGGTTACCGCCCGGGTCACTGACCCTTTCCGATTTGCCGAAGCTGCCGCGATGACCGATCTGAACGACTATCTGAACCGTTGCTTCTCGAAAGACTACGCCACCGCACGTGAACGTTTTCTGGCGCTGGTGGCGCGCCACGGGGCACCGGTCCGCAGCTACGCCAATCCGCGCCGCGGTCCACGCGGCGAAACGCTGGCGACCGACGTGGCCTGGTTCGGCGCAAAAAATGCGAGCCGCGTCGCGGTGCTGACGTCGGCGACGCACGGCGTCGAAGGGTTTTGCGGCTCGGGCGCGCAGATCGACTGGCTGCTGCAAGGCGGCGCCGCGCAATTGCCTGACGACGTGGCCGTCATGCTGGTGCACGCCTTGAATCCCTTCGGCTTCGCCTGGCAACGACGCGTGACCGAGGAAGGCGTCGATCTGAATCGCAATGGCATCGATTTTTCCATGCCGCCGCCGGCCAATGTGCATTTCGAGACCTTGCGCCAAGCCTTTTTGCCTACCGCCTTGTCCGGGCCCGTCTTCGATGCGGCACAGGAAACCTTGCGGGCGTTTGCGCGGGAACACGGCGACGCGACATTGCGTGGCTGTCGCGCGGTGGGTCAATATACGGATCCGCACAACATCTACTACGGCGGCACCGGCCCGACGTGGTCGCGCGATACCCTGGAAACGGTGATCCGCGACTTCTCCCTGGGCACCCGCCAGCAAGTGGCGGTGATCGATTACCACACGGGCCTCGGACGCTTTGGATACGGCGAGCCGATCTGCGGCGCCAAGCCCGGCGAGCCGGGTCAGGCGCGGGCGCGAGCGTGGTATGGCGAAAGCCTGGCGGAACCGATGCTCGGCACGTCTTCGTCCGAAGTCATTCCTGGCCTGACGCAATACATCTGGGCGCGTGAGGTGGGGCTGGCGCCGTTGACCTTCATCGCACTGGAATACGGTACCTTCTCCGAGAAGGAAGTCGACGATGCGATGGTCGAGGAGTGCTGGCTGTATGCACACAGCGGCCTCGATCCGGCATCGGCCGCCGGCCAGAAAATCGTTTCGCGCATGCGGCGCGCCTATGATCCGGGGACGCCGGACTGGCAGGAAATGGTGCTGATGCGCAGCCGCCAGATCGTTCGGCAGACCTTGCACGGCTTGCAACACTGGCTACCGTAATTCAGGCGATGCGACCCGCGCGCACGTAGGCCGAGCCTAACCCTAGGCCGAACGGTCAATAATCGGGCCGGGCGACCTAAACGATGCCGTCAACCGTTACTCTGGAGGCCGATCAACCGAAGGCGGCCAGAATGGCGGCACGGGAACGGACGCGTGGCATGCCGCGTGCACCGTCCGTGATGCGCACATCGCCGGATATCCATGCGTCATGCGACCCAATCGATGCACCGCTGCGCCCCGCGCCGGCATTCCATGCCGATGGCGTTCGCGCCGCAGGGGGACACTGACTTATTCGCCGATGACGGGGCCGGTGCGACTGCCGCGCCCCACGTCATGACGTCTTCGACGACGCGCGTCGAGAACACCTTGCGCAGCATGGCGCAGGAAGGGAGCGCGGCGCTGACACGCCGTCGGCTGTCGCTGCCGTCCGCGCTTGTCGATAACGCGAGCGCGCCGTCCGCATCCGACGGCCGCGAGACGCCACCGCCCGCCTATCATCACGCGATGGCCTTTCTCGTGCCGATCCCGGCGAGCGCGGCATCGACGTGGATGCCGACGCCCGAACAGGCAGCACCGGGTACGCAAGGGCGCCGCATACAGGATCGCCGTAATATGATCCTGGCCGCGGCCGCACGCCGAGGACACGATCTGAACGAACTGGATCCGCCGCCAAGTTACGCGCACTGCATCGGTGAAGCCGGTAGCGTTGGCGAGACCGACGCCTTCGCGGCGTTTGCGCGCGGCGCGCGCGCGCTGAACGGACGCGGGGGGGATTCGGACATCGAAGGCCTGATAGCGCGCTCGCGACCGGAGAGTCGCGCATGCTGCCTGTGCAGCTGGTTGCCGTTCGGCATCGTCTGCATCATCGTTTTTTCGCTCACCGCCCTGTCGGTCTTCTCATCGTATGTGGCACGAAACAATGCCCCGCGATGAGGCGCCCGGATAGCGCAAAAAGGGGGGCCTTGGCGCCGTTCTTGGCCGCCTCGTGGCGATCTTACTGACGCGGCGGCGTGGCGGCGACGGCAACGACCAAGCCATTCGGGCCGATGATATGCCGATAGCGATAGATCTTCGGCAGATACAAGGCCATGCCCGGCACGAAGTGCACTTCCTCGCCGGTCTCTTCGATGATCTGTCGCGAGTCGCCGGCCAGGCAGAACAGCACGACTTCATCGACGCCCCGTCCTTGGACGATCGTATCGAAGCCTGCCTTGTACGTGGTGACGTGGAAGGACAATCCGGCGCCCTGACGCTTGTTCGTCACCAGCCGATGACTGAATTCATTGCCTTCGTGGATCCAGACCTTCTCCACATCGGCCTGCGTCGTCCACTGCATCTGCTGCTGCACGGCGCCATAGCCGTCGCGACTGGTGTCGTGCTGCTTCACGACGTCGGTGTCGCGCACCGTCCATTCCGTGTCCGGCACGGGGAATACATTCGGTGATTTCGTCGTCATGTTGTTTGCTCCTGTCGAAAAATGCATCGTTGCTTACGGATCGCCACACACCGTTTTCGGCTATTCGTGCGGCAGCGTGTACGGGTGAAGCAGTGCGTCTGTCTCGCGTCATAGCGCACGTCCGACGCGATGTCCTTCGAGAATCGCCGCTTCGATATCGCGCGGCAGACGGCAGTCGCCGATCAGATGCAGCGGCACATCGGGCAATGCCGCGCGCAATGACGGCACCCATTCCTGTCGCGGGATGCCGGGCTCGACGGTCACGATGCGATCCGCCGCATCGAGGCGCACCGTGTCGCGCGAGAAGACATCGCGGCAAAGTAACTGATGCCCAATAATTCGCAGTGCTTGCAGATCGACCTTCTGCGTCACGCCGCAGGCACGCATGCGTTGCTGCGCCAGCGTGAAGTTGGCGTGATCGAGGCGCCAACCCACGCGCGTGCCGGCCGACACGATCGTCACGTCCATGCCGCGCTCGGCCAGAAAGCAGGCGACGGCGATACCTTGTTGATGATGGTTTCGGTCGATGACGATCGCATGCGGCCGGCGCGCGGCGCGCTCGTTGTCCACGGTGCCGGAGCGGGACGCGGCGCTTTCCGATTGCCCTGACACGATTCGCAATGCCGGATCGGTCAACGCCGCCACGTGCGATTGCACGATCACGGGCGCGCGCGCGCTGCCGGTGCGATCGCCCCCGCCGGAAGGCGCCTCGGCAACGTAGGCGGCGACGTCCTCGGCAACGGCGGTGAAGATGCCGGTGTGCGGCTCGGCACCGCAGGCCATCACGACGACGTCCGGTGCCAGCGCAACAACGGTGTCCACATCGGCGGCGACGCCGAGCTTCAATGCGATCCGATCCGACATCGCGGACAAGCGTCGGGCGCGGTGCGCGATCAGCGCGCGCCAGCCATCACGCCCTGGTGCGCTCGCCGCCACGTGCAGCTGCCCGCCCACCTCAGCGTTCCGTTCGATCAAGGTCACACGATGGCCGCGACGCGCCGCGACCCATGCCGCTTCCATCCCCGCCGGTCCCGCACCGACGACGACGATATGTTTCATCGCGGCCGCTTGCGCAAACGCGCGCCATTCGGTTTCGCGGCCGGTAATCGGATTGCCGACGCAGCTGATCGGCTGGCCTTGATGCAAATGACCGATGCAGGCCTGTTCGCAGGCAACACACGGGTTGGCGAGATCGGCCTGGGCATCGCGAATCCGATTGGGCAGGTGGGGGTCGGCGATCAAGGCGCGACACATGCCGGCAAAATCAGCGGTGCCCGACGCGAGCAGATTTTCCGCCGTGTCCTGACTGTCGATCCGCGTCCCGTGGATAACGGGAATCGTCAACACCGTGCGGAGTCGATGCGCCACCGCGGCGTAGGGCGCGACCGCCAAGCCCATCGGCGGGTGGTGACGCATATTGCTGACACGGTCGCGATCGTTCCCGGCACTGACGTCCACGTAATCGAGCGCGCCGGCATCCACGAGGCGCGGCACGATGATCGCCATGTCCTCGACGGTCAGGCCGCCCGGCACATCCTCGGTGCCACTGAGCCGGATACCGAGCGGCACCTCGGCACCGATCCGTCGACGCACCGCGGCCAGGACCTCGCACGGAAAACGCAGGCGCCCCTCCAGCGTGCCGCCATAACGATCGGTCCGATGATTGGTCCACGGCGACAGGAACTGATGCAACAACAGACCGTGGCCGCAATGCACTTCGATCCCGTCCATGCCGGCACGCAGATTACGCTCGGCCGCATCGGCATGCGCGGCGACGACATCGGCGATTTCGCTCGCCGACATCGCATGCGTGGTGCGCCCCTGCAGTTCGTCCCAGAAAGCGGTGGCGGTCCATGGCGCATCGGTGGCGCCGGGTGCCTGGGCGCCGAAGTGACCGAGATAGCCGAAAATGCGCGCCCCCTGCGCATGCACCGCATCGGCAATCCGTCGCAGCCCAGGGATGGCGCTGTCGTCGTAATTGACGAGCAGATGCCCGAGCCCTGGCGACGATGGATGCACTTGCTGCGTGCCGAGCATGATCAGCCCGACACCGCCGCGCGCCCTTTCGGCGTAATAGTCGATCAGTTGACGCCCGGCTTGCGCATCGCTCGCCCCTTCGCCCACGACCATGCCCGTGCCATGCCCCGTCAGCACGATCCGATTGCGCAACGTCAAGGCGCCGATACGACCCGGCATCCACAGCGGACTCGACATCGTCAGTATCCGAGCGACTTCAGCAGATCGACCTGATCGCTGGTTTTCGCCGCGTCCAGCGTCCACTGCCGCAATTGCCCGGTCGCACGGTAGTTGCCCATCATGACGTTGATCGCCACCAGCAAATCCGGCTCACGCGGGTTGATGCACATCCCTTCCGGAAACGCCGTCAAGGTCGGCGAGATCATTTTCAACTTAGCGGCCTGCGGCGATTTCGACAAGGCGTACTGCACGCCCGCCAGATTGAACATGACGAAATCGACCTGCTTGTTGACCAGCGCCATGATCGCTTCGTTATTGCCCGGGAAAGCCAGCTTGTCCGGCGCGGTGTTCGGCAGCTTCGTCTTGGCATCCTCGAAATAGATTTCGCCGCGGATGCCGCCCATCTTCTTGCCGTTCGTATCGGTCCATGTGGCGATACCGCTATCCTTCAACGTCAAGCCCGCGCTGGCCGTGACATCGGTCGGATCCGACATCAGAAAATCCGGGCTCGACAGGCGTGCCTTCGTCCAGGCCGCGCCCGCGCAACCGAGGTCATAGCGGTTGGCGGCCAGACCGGGCAAGGTGCTGGCCCAATCGGTCACGACGAAGTCGATCGGTACACCGATGTCCTTGGAAAATTGTCGCAACATCGTCGGGACCCAGCCGTCGATCTCGCCAGTGGTGGGATTGCGGAAACTCGCCGGCGGCGAGTCCGGCGTGACCGCGACGGTGATCTTGCCGCCCTTCACCAGATGCCGCAGAGGCCAGGGATTTGGATAATCGTTGAAGGTCAGCAACGGCTTCGACTCGGCACCGGCAGCAGGCGCGGCGCTCGCCGGTACTTTCGTATCGGCAGCCAAAGCCGTGACGGCGCTCATCATGCTCGCCACCGCGAGGCCGACACCCAACGTGGTCGTAAACAGCATTTTGGAAACGCCCGTCGCGATACGCGTACGAGGACCGGACAGATTCGACTTGGACCACGGCTTCAGTAGGCGATGCATGACACTCCTTTTGCGAAATTCGACACGTGCACCTGGCGTGCACGCGTCCTGGTTGGCGACCCTGTTACAGCCCTGCTTGCGACGAATGTGCCGCGACGAAACCGATGCGTTTCGACGTTCGACGTTCAACGTTCAACGTCCTTGTCCGACTCAGCGCAACGACCAGGGCGAGGCGCCGGCGCTGATCACTTCGATCAAGCCGTCGCGCGTGCTGTCGTTATGCGCAATGACCAATTGGCGCGCGCGTGCGCCATCGCGCGCACGCAATGCCTCGATCAATTCGGCATGTTCGGCACGGGTTTGCGGACTGATATCGCGTGAACGGGCACCGACGTAGAAGAAGCGCTCCAGCCCGTCGAGGCAGAGAATGACCTGTTCGACCACGCGTCGATTTCCCGATGCCCGTGCCACTGCCGCGTGAAATGCCCGATTGACGTCGACGAACGCGTCGAGATCCGCACGGCGATCGGCTGGCGCGAGATCCTCGGCGTCGGCAAGCTGCGTCAATTGCGCCAATTCCTCCGGCGAGATCCGCGCCGCAGCCAAGGTGACCGCCCCCGTTTCCAAGATCGTGCGCAGTTCGAGCAACTCCTTCAGATCGCTCAAGGTCAGCGGCGCGATCTGATAACCGCGACGCGGATAAGCACGTACGAAGCCCTCCATGCGCAGTCGTCCGAGCGCTTCGCGCACCGGGCTCTTGCTCATCTGCAAATGCTCGGCGATATCGGTCTCCGAGATTTCGGCGCCGGGCGGCAGGCGGCATGACAGGATCTCGCGCCGCAAGCGTGCGTAGGCCTGCTCCATCAGCGACAGGCCGCTTCGACGCCCCGGTCCCAGCAGCGCACTGCGCGGATGCCGACCCACGCCGCTCATGTCGACTTCGTCGACATCGCCGTCGTCAAGCGTGTGTCCCGTGGCATCGCTTCCCTTCCGTGCGGCATTCATCGGGCGCTCCGTGCATCGCGCCAACGCGCCTGCGCCAACCACAATGACGGGCCGAAGCGGGTAAGCGCGTGCATCGGAAAGGGCTTGGGCGCCTGCAACGGCACTGGCAAGGCGCGCGCATCGCCATCGTTCAGATAGGCGGCGAAGACGCGTCCGAGCGCCGTGGTCAG
This sequence comes from Robbsia sp. KACC 23696, assembly GCF_039852015.1. NCBI lineage: Bacteria > Pseudomonadati > Pseudomonadota > Betaproteobacteria > Burkholderiales > Burkholderiaceae > Robbsia > Robbsia sp. KACC 23696. The sequence continues at coordinate 3,224,025 of NZ_CP156626.1, forward strand.
CGCAACGCCCCGGCCATTGCAGCCGATCGGCGCATACAGGCCCGGCGCCGACTGCCACAGGCGCGGCAGGAAATCACCGGTTCCCGCGATGACGCCACGCCACTGGAATTCGGCGCGAATCGCCGGCAATCCCGGCACTGCTTCGTTGAACTTGCCCGCGAAATATTCGGCCATGCGAGGGAGGGCACCAGCGGTCGGGAAGATCGACGCACCACCGCCCACCAGGCGGCCATCCCGACTCCAGCGCAGCGCGAACGGGCTGTTGCGCATATCGGCCATCGGCTGGTGCTGCGGCAGCAACGTCGCGCGGATCGCCTCCGGCATCACCTGGCTCGCAATCTGGAAGCCGGCGAAGGGAAACAGACTGCGGGCCACGTCGCCACGCAATTGCCCGACCAATGCGTTCGTCGTCAACACGACACGGGCGGCACGGACGAACGCCGTCCGAGGGCTCGAATCGTCGGACCGCCTATCGCCGCCCTCCCCGACGGCGACGGAAAGCCGCCAGCCGCCACTGCCAGGCGCGCTACCCGCCTGCAAACGGTCCGCCTCGATCTGCGTGACGCGTCCTTGTCGCAACGTGACACCGGCGGCCTGCGCGGCACGCGCCAAGCCGCGCACATAGGCCAGCGGATTGATCTGTCCGCCGCTGGGCACCAACAAGGCCCCGCGATACGCGCCGAAGCCGAGTTGGGCGCGCGTCTGCGCCGCATCGAGCGCGACCAAGGGCTGACCCAGCGCATTGCCTTCCCGCACTTGCTTTTCGACGCTGCGCAGCGTCGCGTCGCTCGGTGCCGGCGCGAGGAAACCATTCTGTTCGGCGTCACAAGCGATGCCGAGCCGCTTGACGAGATCGAACACGCCGTCGCCGGCCTCGCCGACCAGACGCAATAGGCGCTGCGCGTAGTCGGCGCCGATCAGTCGCGTGACGGCTTCCTGTCCCAAGCTGCCTTTCAGGCGTGGAACGACGAATCCGGTATTGCGCCCCGATGCGCCAAAACCCACTTCATCGGCTTCCAGCAGCACGACGCGCGCGCCCTGCTCCGCCAGATGCAGCGCCAGCGACAGTCCTAGGAATCCGGCGCCGACGACGGCGACATCGCAGGTCTCAGTGCCTTGCAGCGGTTGCGCCGGGACCGTCTCCGGGGTCAATGCCGACCAGAGCGATGCGGAAAATGTCTCGTGCATGGTGTGGCGGTTATTCATCGTGCATTCACTCCCGCGACATGCGGCGCCGATGCGCGCGTGACGGATGGACGATCGACCTCGACCTTCGCATCGGCACCCAGCGCCTGGCCGATCGTGAAGCCATCGAGGATCGCCGCTTCGACGTCGCGCGGCGTCACGCAGTTGCCGATGAAGTGCGTCGGCACGCCGGCGGCGGCGGCGACCGCCGCCAAGGCATGACGGGTCGGATCGGCGCGGCCCGGTGCCGCGATGACCACCGCCTCGAAGCCGTCGAGCCGGGCGCTCAGTCGGGTATAGCTATCTCGTGTCACAACGCCATCCGCATCGATGGCGCTGATCTGCGTATGCGGCAAAATCGTCACGCCACGCGTCAGTGCCAGCCGGTGGAAGTGCACGTAGTTCTGCACCTCCATCTTCGCGCCGGCAAACGGCGCCTCGTTGACTAAAGTGACCTGGCAGCCGGCATCGGCGAGATGCACGGCCGTGGCAAAGCCCGGTTGCCGATCCAGCAGATCGATCACCAGCACGCGGGGGGCACCCTGCCCCTCGGCACGCTCGCCGTTCAACAGGCGCGCTTCCAATGCGGCTGGCAGCGTGCGGGCCAGCACGGATTCGATACTGAGCACATGCGGCAGTTCCACGCCCGGCAACAGCGCGCGATCCGGCAAGGACGGCTGCGCGCCGGTGGCGACGACGATGGCATCGTCGGCACCAAAACCTTCCCGTTCGAGATAGGCTTGCAAGCCCTCGGGCGTCACGTCCGCGTCCAGTTGGACTTGCACGCCGGCCTGGGCCAGGCGTGTCGTGCGCTGCGCGACGAGGCGCAGCCATTCGCCGCGCGTGGCGGGCACGCTGGCCAGATGCAAGGCGCCGCCCAGACGCGTGGCGCGATCGAACAAGGTCACCCGGCAACCGCGCTCGGCCGCCGTCGCGGCCGCCTCCATGCCCGCAGGGCCGCCGCCGATGACGAGGACCTTGCGTGGCGACGCGGCGGCCGGTGACTGCGCTGTCGAAGCCGATCGCGTCGGCGCGATCTCGTTACGCACATGGCGCGAGCGCGTCGGATAGTCGATCTCCCGGCCCGTGCGGGGATTGCCGACACAGCTGATGTGGCGGCCGCGATGCAGCCGGCCCAGGCAGGCCTGCTCGCACGCCACGCAGGGCGTGATGTCGTCGAGCCGACCGTCCATTGCCTTGTTCGGCAACGCCGGATCGGCAATCAGCGCACGGCACATGCCGACGATATCGGCCTGCCCCGTTGCCAGCACTTGCTCCGCGCCCGCCGGTGTATGAATGCGCGTACCGTGAATGATCGGTACGCCGGCCACGCGTCGCAGCGCGGCGGCCACCTGCGCATACGGTGCCTCCGGCGAACCCATCGGCGGCTCGTGCAGCATATTGCTGACGAGATCGCCATCGGTCCCGGCGCTGACGTCGATGAAGTCCAATGCGCCCGCGGCCACCAGGATCGGGATGACCGCGGCTACATCGTCGACCGTCATCCCATCGTGAACCAGCTCGTCGCCGCTGATGCGGATACCCAACGGCACGTCGGGCCCGATAGCGGCACGTACCGCTTGCAGGACTTCGGCGGGAAAGCGCGCACGGTTTTCCGGGCTGCCGCCATAGCCGTCGAGGCGATGATTGGTGCGTGGCGAGAGGAACTGCGCCAGCAGCAGGCCATGCCCGCAGTGGACCTCGATGCCGTCCATGCCGGCCTGCAGATTGCGACGCGCCGCGGCGGCATAGGCCTCGCATAACACCGCCATGTCGTCCTGCGTCATCGCATACGGCGTATCGCCGTATTTGCGCTCATACGTTTCCGAGGCGGACCAGACCACGCCCGGGCGCGCCGACGTGGCGGATCCCATATGGCTCAGATAACCGAAGATCTTCGCACCATGGGCATGCACCGCAGCGGCAATCTCGGACAGTCCCGGAATGATGCTGTCGTCGTAATTGCAGAGCAGACCGGTGACGCCGGGCGACGACGGGTGAATCTGCTGCGAACCCAGCATGATCAAGCCGACCCCGCCTTGTGCCCGCGCCGCGTAGTAAGCGATCTGACGCGCATCGGGCTTGTTGTCGCGCCCCATGCCGGTACCATGGCCGGTCAGGCAGATTCGGTTGCGCAACGTGACGCCGTTCAATGTAAACGGCGCGAACAACAAGGGAAAGGCGGCATGGGCCGATGCGGTATCAGTCACGAAATTCCTCTTCTCAACGGTCCATCGCCGCAGCGACGGACCTCTAAAAAATCACCGACGCTGCCGATGCCGCCGCAGGCGTCCTTCGACGACTTCCTGCAGCAAGGCGAGCAGGCCATTGACGACCAGATACAGCACCGCCGCCACCGTCAGAAATTCGATCGAGTGATAGGTGGTCGAGATGTCGGCGTAGGTCTGCCCCGTCAGCTCGTTGACGGCCACCAGGCCGGCGATCGATGTCGACTTGACGATGATGATTGCACGCGACATATACGGCGGCAGCATGGCTGGCGCCGCCTGCGGCAGGATCACGCGACGCATCATCAGCCAGAACGGCATCCCCAATGCGCGGGCCGCCTGCCACTGCCCCATCGGTACCGCGGCAAAGCCGCCGCGTAGGTCCTCGCTGAGATAGGCGGTGCCGGCCACGATCAGGCCGAACAGCGCGGCCTCGAACGGTGTCAACGACGGTCCGAACTGCGGCAATCCATAAAACACGAAATAGAGGATCAGCAGCACCGGCAATATCCGCACGAGATTGACGAAGCACGCCGCGGGCAGGCGCACCCAGGCCGGACCGGTACGACGCGCGACGGCGATCAGGATTGCTAACGGCGTACTGACGGCCAGCGTGATCGCCGACAGCAGCAAGGTCATCAGAAAGCTTTGCCAGAGCGCCGGCCAATAGCCGATCAGCAGGTGGAAATCGAAATGCATCAGCGTGTCCCCAATCCGGTACCCCGCGCGGCATGTCCGACATTCCCGCCATGAAAGCGCTTGGCGGCGAAGGCCTGCAACAGCAACAACGCGATATCGATCACCGCATACAGCACGGCCACGACGCTGAGAATTTCGAAGGCGCGGCCGGTGCTCGATACCATCTGCTGCGCATTACCCATCAGCTCGGCCACCGAGATCGACGAGGCCAGCGCCGAGTTCTTCACGACTTCGGTGGCATGGCCGATATAGGAGGGCAGCGCGGCCGGCACAGCCTGCGGCAGGATGATGCGGGTAAAGCCGGCGAAGCGCGGAATGCCGAGGGCATCCATCGCTTCGTATTGGCCGTCCGACACGGCGACCAAGCCGGCACGCACGGCCTCGGCGAAGTAGAAGATCGTATAGAGGGACATGCCCGCGACCGCGGCCGGGAACGCATCGATATTGATGCCGAGGCCCGGCAGCATGAAAAAGACCGCGAACAGAATGATCAGCGGCGGCACGCCGCGCATGAAGGCACTCGCCGCACCGCACAGGAAGGACAAGCCGCGAAACCGACTCTCGCGCGCCAGGGCGACGAGGATCGACAGCGGCGTGCTGATCACGATCACGCTGACGACCAGTTCGACCGTCGTCAGCGCGCCTTTCAACAGGAAAGGCCAGACGGTGGCGATGATGCCGAAGTCGAGTGCCATCGTCGATCAATAGCCGATGGTGGACATCAACGTCACCGGCTTATCGGTGCCCGTGTACTGCTTCTCGATGGCCGCCAACGTGCCGTTGACGCGGTAGTTGGTGAGCAGCACATTGACCGCTTGCGCCAGATCACCCTCGTTCTTGTTCACGCAGACGCTGGCCGGCTGCATATTGATGGCCGGCTCGACCATGCGCAGCTCGGCCTTGCGCGGCGACGTGTCGATCAGGCGCTGCGCGGTGGACGCATCGGCGGCAAAGCCGTCGATTTGCTTGTTCAACACCGCCATCAGACCTTCCGGTCGGCCTGGCAGACCGATGCCGTCTGTCGCGCCGATGGCCTTCTCCGCGGTGTCGAATTCCACCTCACCCTTTACGCCACCCAGCTTGCGCCCTTTCATCGTCGCCCAACTGGTGATGCCGCTGTCCGCGCGTACCAGGAGCACGGTCCCGGCCACCGCGACCGGCCGCGTCAGCAAATAGTCGGCCGAGGTCAGTCGATCGGCATTCCAGCTGACGTTCTCGCCGGCCAGGTCGAAGCGGTTGGCCGCCAAGCCAGGCAACAAACCCGGCCAATCCAGTCGCACGAACTTGATCTTCAAACCGAGATCCGCCGCCAGCTTCTTGAACAAGGCGATGCGCGTGCCGTCGTATTCGCCGGCCGGCGTCGTATAGGACTTCGGCGGCGACTTCGCCGTGATGCCCACCGTCAACGTCCCGGCCTCGATCAAATGATGCAAGGGCCAGGGTGACGGCACCGGCACCGTCGCCGTACCCGGGATCGCCAGCGTTGCCGGATCGATCGGCGCACCCGGCATGCCCGGCGCGCCATCCGCCGCATGCGCCACCGGCATCAACGACATCGCGCCGAGCACTGCCGCACACGCGAGGCGCAAGCTTCCCGTGCGCGACAAAGCCACTGCCGAGCCTCGGCCATTGCGCGTGGGGGCAGGCATACCGGAGAAAAAGCGTTGGAACAGCGTCATGAAACGAACCTCCCGTTGTGCCGCCAGCCCGTGCGGGTGGCGTGCCGATGGTGTGCCTGCGGAGGCCGATCCGCGAAGATGCAAAAAACCTCGGCACCGTCCGGTCGCTGCAGGTCGAACTGAAATTTCACTGATATCTTTCTAGGATATCAATGATCATAACGACGCCAGAATCGGAAAAAAATAAATTTGTCGCGGCGTGGCGGATGCGCGGGAGCGCGGATGGGTCGAGGCGGGGAAAAGGTGCCGCGCGCCGATCGCAAGGATTGGCGCGGGGAGATCAGCCTGCCGCGAGGATCATCGCGGCCGCACGTTCGCCGATCATCAAGGCGGGCGCGTGCAATGGCGCATTCGGGATCTGTGGCATCACCGATGTATCGGCGACGCGTAAGCCCGCCACGCCGTGCACGCGCAAGGTCGGATCGACGACGGACTGGGCATCGCTACCGAAGGCGCAGGTACCGCATTGGTGATACGCGGTACCGGACTCGCTGCGGATCAAGGCGGCAAGTCGGGCACGTGCGGCGGCATCGCGATGCAGGACGCTCGCGAGATCCCGCGCGCCGAACAACGCCGTCAGCGCATCGGGCGCGCCGTCCGGTTGCCAGCGTTGCGCGATGGCGGGCTGGCGCATCACCGTGTCGGCGACGGCCACGGCGTCACACATCACCGCGATATCGCGCGGATCGGAGAAGGCGCCGGTGCGAGTACGGGGAGCGGAAAACGGGTTGGCATCGGCCAGCGACACGCTGCCCCGACTGAAAGGCTGACCCTGCTGCACCGCCAGCGTCAGGCCATGATCCCGGGGCAATACCCCCAAGCCGGTGGCATTGCCGGGCGGGAACAATACCGGGCTCATGACGATCTGCGCATCCGGTGCGGGTAACGACGGATCCGTGCGAATGAAGCCCGCCGCATTGAAAATACCTTCGCCGAACGCACCACCCCGCGCACCCAGATAGCGCCACCCTTGCGCCGCCGCTTCCATCGGATGCATCAAGTGTTTCAGCGACAGCGGTGCGCGAATCCGATAGCGCATCGGAAACGACGGATGGTTTTGCAGATTGCGCCCCACGCCGGGCAGATCCACTTGCACCGGCACACCGTGCGCCTGCAATTGCGCCGCCGGTCCAATACCGGACAGCAGCAATAGATGGGGCGATTTGATCCCGCCCGCGCTGAGCACGACTTCGCGTCGTGCACGCAGCAACGCGGTCGCGCCCGACAGCGCGCCCCGCTCGATCTTGTACACCACGCCGACGGCGCGGCCGCCCTGGATCGCCACGCGCAAGACCTGCGCCGACGTGATCACATGCAGATTCGGCCGACGCATCGCCGGCGTCAGATACGACGCCATCACCCCGCCCCGCTGTCCGCGGGCAATCGTGACATCGGTCAGACCGAAAACATCGACACCATCGGTATTGAGATCATCGGTGCGCGTATAGCCGGCCTGCTGCGCCGCCAGTAAAAAATCGTCGACGAGCGCGCCGGCACGCGAGGTCGCGGGCCGCGAAGGGCGCACTTGCACGGGCCCGGCATCGCCGTGATAGGGACCCGCGCCGCGCGCATTCGATTCGGCATCCTTATAGGCTTTCAGGATCGTCTCGAAGGTCCAGGCAGCGCCTCCGGCACGTTCCCAGGCAGCGTAATCGGCGCGATGCCCGCGGCCATAGACCAGGCCGTTGATCTGGCTCGAACCGCCCAGCAGACGCCCCTGCAACAAGGGCAGGGAGCGCCCGGAGACGCCGGCTTCCGCTTCCGTCGCATGCCGCCAATTGACGGCACTGGCGCGCGCGGCGAACGGGCTCATTGCCGGCACCTCGAATCGCGACAGACCGGACAAGCGGGACGCGAGCGATGCCAGCAGCGGCACGGACGCCAACGCAGCAAGCGGCCGCGCCGGAACGCCGCCGCCCGGCCCCGCCTCCAGCAGCGCCACCGAACAGGAGGGATCCTCGCTCAGGCGCGCGGCCAGAACGCCGCCCGCCGCGCCGCCGCCGACGACGATGTAGTCGACTTCGAGCGGCAATGCGGCGTCGCGGCCCGAGGACCGGTCCGCTCGCCGGTCAAACGCAGCGCGCGTCACCCGCTCAGTCCTTCACTTCGCTCCAGGGCAGGCTCTTGCCCACCCACTTGTCGGTGATCTTTTCCAAGCGACCATCGGCGCGGTACTTGGCGATCAAGGTATTGATCTGCTGCTGCAGCGCCGGTTCTTCCTTGCGGATCACGACGGCCGACGTCGACACCTGCAGCGAATCGCCCAGCATCGCCAGCGGCCGATGCGCGGAATTGATCATATACGCCGGTGTCAGGTAATTGCCGACGAGCAGATCGATACGTCCGTTCTGCAGGTCCAGCAGCAGCTCGGACCAGCCCGGATATTCGCGAATGTCGCTGAGGCAACCCGCCGGAAGCTTGGCCTGGGCGGCCTTGATTTCATTGGCGCCCTTGATCACGCCCACTTTTTTGCCGCACACGTCCTTCCAGCCATGGATACTGTTGTCGCTGGCGCGCTTCGCACCGGCCACGCCATTCACCACATACGGATCCGACAGCAGGAAGTCCGCGCTCTTGACCCGGTCGGGTGTGCGCCCGACCGACGAGATCACGATATCGAAGCGCCCGGCCTGAATGCCCGCCATCATCGTCGACCACCCCAGCGTGACGAACTTCACCTTCAGGCCGAGGTCCTTGCCGAGTTGCGTCGCCAGATCGATGTCGTAGCCGGCCAACTCGGCCTGATCGTTGTACATCGTTGCCGGCGGCGACGCGCCGGTGGTTCCCACGACCAAGGTGCCCGGCTCGAGCAGATTGGTTTTGTAATCGGCGGCATGGGCAGCCGTCGGCGCCACGGCACTGGCGAGCCCCAGGGCCGCGCTCAAGCAGGCAGCCATAAACGTGCGTTTCAACATCCCGATATTCTCCGATGACGCGATATGCCGCCGAGCCGATCAGCCCTGACGCACCCGAAACATACTACGAAATATTTTAGTTGGACAATCGAACAAAATTGCGCGGTATCATCATCTTCACGTAATGCGTCTGACGCGTCCACTTTCTTTCATATCGCTTGACGCCCCCCATGAAGATCGTTTCTGTCCTTGCTCATCTGGTCCGCATTCCCCTTGCCAGTCCCTATGTGATTTCGCGCGGGATGCTGGATGCCTTCACCAATGTCGTCACCGAAATGCGGACCGACGAGGGCCTGATCGGCTATGGCGAGGCGGTTCCGGTTTCGTTGATCGGCGACCCGGTGCAGTTCAAGTCCGTGATCGACACGCGCCTGGCGCCGCGCGTCATCGGCCGCGATCCCGCCGATATCGAATCCATCGTGGATGACTGCCTCGTGGCCTGCGACGGCGTGGTGGCGGCGGTGGCGGGCATCGACCTCGCGCTCTGGGATCTGGTCGGGCAGGCGTTACGCGTGCCGGTTTCCACCTTGCTGGGCGGCGGCGGTCTGGACAGCAGTGCAGCACGCCCGGGCGTGCTGGTCGACTACACGATGAGCGTCGACACGCCCGAGGCGATGGCGCATCGCGCCCGCGAGGTCAGCGCGTTCGGCTTCCCCGGGGTGGTGGTCAAGGTCGATTGCAAATCGATCGACGTCGATGTCGCGCGCGTGCGCGCCGTGCGCGATGCGCTCCCGCAAACCTCGACGATGCGGGTGGACTGCAACGGCGGCTATACGCCCGAACAGGCTTTCGCGTTTATCGATCGCATCGCAGGGATGCAGGTCGAATTCATCGAGCAGCCGGTGCACGCCAGTGATCTGGCGGGTCTGAAGGCGTGCCGCGGTCGTGGCCTGCGCGTGGCCGCCGACGAAAGTCTAAGCACGCCGCTGGACGCGCTGCGCCTGGTGTCGGCCGATGCCTGCGACGTGCTCAACGTCAAGGTGCCGAAGGCGGGAGGCTTGCTGCAATCGAAGCGCATCGCGGCGATCGCGTCGGCGGCCAGCTTGCCGCTGGTGGTCGGCGGCGGACTGACATTCGGCATCTCGCGCTTTGCAAGCCAGCATCTGGCGGCCAGCTGCACGAGCACGGTCGGACATTGCCATGAAGGACCGGGCCCGGCATCGCAGGCGCTAATCGACGATCTGACGACACCGCGCGTCACGCGCCAGCAGGTCGGCGATCACGCCGGCCGTGTGCCGGTCTCGACGCTACCCGGCCTGGGATGCGCTGTCGATCCGCAGAAGATCGCGCACTATCGCATCGCCTGACAGGCTCGCGCGACGCCTTATCCGCCACGACTGAAACGCTCCGGACGGTAGGGCAGCAGCGGCACCGGCGCGGTTTCGTCGTGAATCAAGGCATCGACGACGCGTGCGGTCATCGGCGCGCTGGTGACGCCGATATGCCCATGACCGAATGCCAGGATCGCATTCGACGCGGCGGCGGCGCGCCCGAGGACCGGCAAGCCATCCGGCGTGCTGGGTCGAAGGCCCATCCAACGGCTGACGGTCTGCCCGTTCTGGGCAAGGCGCGGAAACAACGACTTCCCGAGGGACAGCAGCCCGTCGGCACGACGCCAGTCGGGCGCGGCGTTCGCACCGGCGAACTCCGCCGTGCCCGCAAAACGCAGACCGTCCACCATCGATGCCGCAAAGACTTTCGCCTCGGTAGAGAAAACCGGCCGCTGCAATACGACATCACAGTCGGTGATCTGCGCGTGATAGCCCCGCTCCGGCTCCAAGGCGACGCGATTGCCCAGTTGCCGCGCGAGCGGTGCCGAATGCGCACCGGCGCACAGCACGACATGGCTCGCCGCAATGACGCCGGCATCGGTCCGCACGCCCCGCACCTGTCCGTCGACGAGGTCGAAGCCCGTCGCGGCAACGCGACTGACGATGCCGCCGTCGCGTTGCAATGCCTGCACGAAATGCCCGGCGAGGCGCAGCGGATCCGTGCAATGCGCATTGCCGGGAACATATCGCCCGCAGACAAAGGCGGGATCGAGTTCCGGCTCCATCTGCCGCAAGGTGTCGGCGTCCAAGGTGTCGAACGCGATCCCCAAGGCAGCGCGTTTCTTCCACGCGCCATCTTCCTGCGCCATCACAGCCGCCGAGCGATACACCATCAAATGGCCATCGGCCCGGATCAACGCCGACGCCTGCGCGCGCGCCGCCAGCGCGGTATAACCCTCCACCGCGCCACCGGTCAGTGCGAACAACCCCGCCACACCGCGTGCCACCTGCTCGGGATTCGCCGCCTGCAGGAAACGGATCATCCACGGCGCCAGCGCCGGCAGATGCGACCACCGGATCGCCAGCGGCCCAAGCGGATCCAGCAGCCAGCCCGGCACTTTCTTATGAATGCCCGGCACCGCCATCGGGAAGATCGATGTCACGCTCAAGCCGCCCGGGTTGCCCTGACTGGCCCCGCTCCCCGGCTGGCCCGGATCGATCAGATGCACCTGGCGTCCGCGCGTCTGCAGTGTCAATGCCGTGCACAGGCCCACGAGACCGGCACCGATGACGACGATAGGAGGGGAAGACTGTGACATGCGGACATCCAGGGCGACGGCGATGGTGGAGGGATACGCGACGATGAAAAACACACCAGGATCGCCCGGCGCACCTTAACGCGTGCATTGTATCCGTTCAAATATTTTCGTGATATATCTCTAGTATTCTTGACTGATCCGCATCGGGGTTAGGCCGTGACAGAAAGCGGCAGCGTTGCATTTTCGTCGCCTGCCGCATGCGTTACCATCGGCGGATTCGTTATTTGACACGACAATTGAGCGCCTGCCTGTAAACGCGGCGCGGTCGTCGTTCCCGTTACCTGCCATTCCTCACCGATTTCTCTGGAATCCGCTCATGTGCTTGCTGGAAGTTCAATCGCTGTCGAAGCGCTTCGGCGATACGCCGATCCTGAAAGACGTGTCGTTTTCCATCAACAAAGGCGAGGTGATCGGCATCATCGGTGCGTCGGGTAGCGGCAAGAGCACCCTGCTGCGCTGCTTGAACCTGCTGGAGCGGCCCGATGGCGGCAGTATTCTGATGAATGGCACCTTGGTCGGCCAGCACGCGCGCGGCGACAAGCGCGTCGCGATGCGCGAAAGCGAGATCCTCGGCTATCGCGCCAAGGTGGGCATGGTGTTCCAGAGCTTCAATCTGTTTCCGCACATGACCGCATTGCAGAATGTGATGGAAGCGCCGGTCACGGTCCTGGGGCTGTCCAAAGCGCAGGCGCGCGAGCGCGCACGGGATCTCTTGGCGCGCGTGAAACTCGAAGAACGCGCCGATCATTATCCGCATCAACTCTCCGGCGGCCAGCAGCAACGGGTCGCCATCGCGCGGGCTTTGGCGATGGAGCCGCAGCTAATGCTGTTCGACGAACCGACGTCGGCACTGGATCCGGAATTGGTCGGCGAAGTGTTGCAGGTCATGAAGGATCTCGCGAAGAATGGCATGACGATGGTGCTCGTGTCGCATGAAATGCACTTCATTCGCGACGTGGCCGACCGGGTGATCTTCATGGGCGGTGGCCATATCCTCGAAAACGAACGCCCTGAGGTCTTCTTCACCACGCCGCGTACCGACGAAGCGAAGCGCTTCCTGAGCCACCTGCAGATGGCGGCCTGAACGCCATGATGCAATACGCATTCGATTGGCCTTTCATCTTCCGCGTGCTGCCGCGATTCAGCAGCGCCGTCGGCGTCACGCTGGCGCTATTCGTCACGTCCTTGCTGATCTCGTCGACGGGCGCCATCGTGCTGGCCTTGCTGTCACGCACAAAGGGACGCGTGATTCACTTCTGCCTCGGGACCTTCTCCTGGCTGTTTCGCGGCCTGCCGGAACTGATCGTGCTGCTATTCGCCTATCTGGCGTTGCCGCGAATGGGCCTGCCGCTGCCGTCGTTCTGGGCTGCGGTACTGGGTCTCGCGCTGATCGGCATGGCCTACGAATACGAGATCTTTCGCGGCGCGTTGGAATCCGTTCCGAGCGGGCAGTTCGAAGCGGCCCGGGCGCTGGGCATGAGCCGGGCCCGCATGGCGCAGCGCATCGTCATGCCCCAGGTCTTTCGCATCGCCATCGCCCCCTACATCACGTTTGCCTGCAGTGCGCTGAAACGCACCTCGATCGCCTCGGCTATCTCGGTCCCGGAAATCATGGGGCTGTCCGAGCGCTTCAATGAAGCCTTCCAAAAACCATTCGAACTGATGCTGGTGGCGATGGTCTTCTACGTTGCCCTGTCGAGCATGCTGATGTGCGCCGAATGGTGCGTGGAGCGTTGGCTGAACCACGACCGGGCCCTGGCACCGCACCGCCCGGCGCCGGTGACGCCGGCGGCACCCACCGGAGTGCCGGAATGAACTTCGCGATCGTCTTCCAGCATTGGCATCTGCTGCTGACCGGCACCCTGACGACCATTGGCCTGATGCTGGTGGTCGGGACCGTCGCGCCGCTGTTGTCGATCCCGCTGGCGCTGGCACGGCTCAGCCCGCGCCGCTGGCTGTCCTGGCCGGTGGCCGTGCTGAGCTGGTTCACGCGTGCCGTGCCCACGCTGGTGCTATTGTTCTTCGCGTATTACGGCCTGCCTGTATTCGGTATCTATCTGAATCCGTTGCCGTCGGCGCTCGCGGCCCTGATCTTCTCGGCGCTTGGATACAACATCGAATTTTTCCGTGCCGGATTTCGGGCGGTACCCACGGGGCAATACGAGGCGGCGCGTGCGCTGGGGATGTCACGTTGGCATATGCTGAAACGCGTCGTTTTTCCGCAAGCATTGCGGGTGGCCACGCCCTCGCTGTTTTCCAACCTGACGCTGAATCTGAAGGGCACGGCATTGGCCAGCCTGGTATCGGTGGCGGAGCTCAGCAGCAATGCGCAGGCGCTGTTGTCCGATACCTACCGCCCCGTCGAGTTTCTCGTCGCGGCGGCCGTCATCTACCTGCTGCTCAATTCGACGTTGATCTGGTTGCAGCGCCGCGTCGAACGTCATCTCGATCCCGCTGCCAGGAACGCGCGATCATCGAAACCGGCAGTCATCAAGCCCAAGGCGTGCAACGCCGCCACGCGATGAGGCATCAGCACGGGGCAGCGGACCAGCTGTTCCAGTCGTGCCGATAAGGCCAGCCCGTCGCTGGCCGCCATGCCCAGACCATAGCTCCAGACTACGACGAGATCGTGGTCTCGCATCGCCAGCTTCTCGGCGGCCGGCAGGATGTTGCCTTCGAAGGGCTCGTAATCGATGGCCAGTTGCGCGGCAAACGGCTGGTCACGCCAGAGTTGCACGTCCTGGCGGCCATGTCCGACCGAACTCATCAAGCCGAAGCGCACCGGCTGCGTGCCGCTGCGCGTGGCAGGCCCTGCCGTGTTGATGCGATCGGTGACGGCCGCCAACATCAGGCTGGCCGGTTTGATCAGCGGTACCGGACAGGTAAACGCGTCGTCGGGAAAACGCGTCGCGCAACAGAACAGGACCATATCGGCGCCGCGGGCGACCAGTCGGTCGATCGCCGCCTGAAAATACGGCAAGGCCCACGACAAGGTCACATACACGTGATCCCAGCCCTCCCCAAGCCGATTACCCGTCGCGCCCGGCACGTGCACGTGTGCGCCCAGTCGATCTTCGTCGTCCGCGCCCAGATGCGGCTTGATCTCGTCCCACGACAATCCGTCCAGGATATGGTCGTCGATCACATCGATATGCATTCCCAACGCGGCAGCCAGGCCACGATGATAGGCCGCGTATTCGTTGCGCGGGCCTTGCCCTGTGGTAATCACACCAAGACGCATGATCCGGTATTTCCCATTAAAAAGTGAATGACAAAGCGCCGCACGGCCGCAGTGCCGATGCCGTCATGATACCGCGTTCATTATGCGTTTCCTGTATAAATCAAAGGCCTATTTGACGAAAATGTTGCAGTCGATAAGATGATTCGCACACCCAATCAGTGGCGAGGAATTCATGTACCGACATTTGCAGGCAGGCGTATACATCGCCCCCTTGTGCGAGGGGATGGCGCTGTTGACGATGCACGACGACCAATATTTCCTGCTGAACGAGACGCAGGCGCGCGCGCTGATGACATTGCTCGGCGGCGTCCCCGCCGATGCGGCCGGCGATCACGCGGCGCTTACCCAATGGACGACCGCCTTCGAAAAGCAGGGGTTGCTGCGGCCCGGCACCTACGAGCGGGCCGATCCGATGGCCCTCGACGCCGCGTCGCGTAGCGTCACCCCGCTGACCGGCTTCACGGGCTGGCGCCTCAACCCCGAGGATCTGGGACCGGGCCTGCCGCTTTGGCTTATCGCACGCGCCTGGTGGGCCATACGGCAATCGCATCGCATCACCGCACGCACGCGGATGCCGGGCTTGCTGCGCTGGCTCTACGGCGCGACGCGTGCGCGACGCCCGCTTGCGAGACCCTCGCCTTCCGCAACGCCTACCGGCGCGGCCTTGGCGACGGCGGGCGAGGCCGCGTTCGAGGACGCCGCGCGCTCCACCACGTCGCCTGCCGCGAGCGCCTCATTGCGCGACAGGGCGGCCGTCGGCGCATCGAGCGAATTCAGCGCGCGCCTTGCCGAACGCGCACGGATCGCGCAGTCGATCAGCGCCTTGAACCGGGCCTGCCTGTTCTATCCGCGGCGCACCAAATGCCTCGAATGGTCCGCGGCGCTCGTCCACCTATGCCAGCGGCGCGGCGTGGAAGTCGATCTCGTGATCGGTGTGTCAGGCGGTCCCTTCTCCGCACACGCCTGGGTCGAACATGACGGCGCGGTGGTCGGCGACGACCTCGATCGACGCCGCCAATTCGCCGTCATCGTCGATGGCCAAAGCTGGCGTTGCAGCCCCCGCGACGCCGGGCCGGCGCGTCGTACCGCTTACCGGCAGCGCAGCGCGAAAGCAATGCCGGGCGCCGCTCGCGCCGCAACGCCGCCCGGTGTCAGCGCTTGAACGCTTGAACGATGCATCCGCCCCGTCGACCGCCACCGTCGATCGCGCGTCCTTCACGCGCGCTGTCCCTTCTTCCTCGCTTCCCTCAGGAGCCGTCATGCTCGCAATCCGCTTGGGTCCGCCGACATCCCCGCCCGCCGATGAAACGGCTGCTACATCGGCAGCCGCCGCGTCGCACGCACTGCAGTGGGGCGGCGATCACGACCGCATCACATTGACGCTGCACATCGCGGGAGACGATGCCGACCCGCCACGGCTGGCACAAGGCACACACCGCGGTCATCGCTGGATCTGCGTGGGCGCGCTGTTCGACGTCGTCACGCACGCGCGGGTTCGCCCCGAAACGGTCGTGCCATGGGTGGTGGACGATCCGGAATGGCTGGCCGCTCATTGCTGGGGGCTGTATCGATTGGTGGTCTTCCGGGAGGAGGATGCAATGCTGCGCCTGTATATCGATCCATGCGGCCAGCGACCGATGTATTTTCAGCAAGTCGGCAGCGAGACGCCCGACACGACGCGGCGCCCCGCCGTCTACCTCGCATCGGACGTGCCGACCTTGATACGCATCACGCCCCAGGCTGCCGCCACCCCGGACATGCACTTTCTGCACAGCATGCTGTTGCATGGCAACGGCACCGAAGGACGCACTGCCTTGCTCGGTATCGACAGCGTTCCACTCGGCGGCATGCTCGAAGCCCGTCCGGGACAGCCGGTGCAATGCAGCGAAGTATGGCGACCGTTGCGCGCGGACAGCCCCTACGCGGCACTGCGTCGAATCGATCCGACGAAGGCCGCGACCTTGCCGCAACGTATCGACATGGCGCAATCCCCGCGCCTGTCGGATCGTCTGGCGGCGCGCGACGATGCGCTGTCACTCGATGCGTTTCGTCTGCTGCAAACCGTGACCGATGCCTATCTGTCGAGCGTGCCCGCGGATCCGACGGTACTGGAACTGTCGGGCGGCCTTGAGTCCAGCGCACTCGCGTTGGCACTTCACGAGGCCGGCCGCACGCAGGATCTGACCGGCATCAATCACTTCGATCACGCGTCGCCCGCCTCCAATGAAATCGTCTATGCACAGGCCGTCAGCGATCATTGCGGCTTTGCGCTACGAACGATGCCGATGGACATGGCGCCCTATGCGCCACCGCAGGCGTTGGCGACGACGGCATCGATGCCGCGACACCCCCGACCCTCGCAGGGCAGCATCATGCTGAACTGGTCCCAACAACTGCGCGAACGCACGGCGGATCTGAGCGGGGCGACCCACCTCAACGGCTATGGCGGCGATGCCGGATTTCTTGCGCCGCCCTACTTCAGCACCTGGCTCGACGCGGTGCATGACGGCGCCTGGCGACGCGCGCCGATGGCGATCCATGACATGGCGCTGCTCCGGCGCACGCCGTATTGGCAGGTCATCCGGCAAGGTTGGAAGGAGAGCCGGTCGCGCAATCTCGACGACATGATTCAGTCGGCGCCGCCCGCCACGATTCGGATCGATACGCCCTGCCCGTCCCCGGATCGGCTCGGACAACTGCCCGCCTTGCGTGCCTTGCTGCGACGACAACCGGGCAAGCATATGCAATTGCTCGGCCTGATGGGAAACCTCGCCGAGATCGAGATGTATCCGGATCTGGGTTTCAAGCGCAGTTTCTTTCCTTATCTGACGCAGCCGATGATCGAATACGTCTTGAATTACCCGAGTTATGCGTTGTACAGCCGTTTCCACAACCGCGTACCGATGCGACGCGCCGCCTTCGCGGCGTCTGGCATGCCGCATCTATGGCGCCGAGACAAGGGCGAAACGTCGGGGCCGTTTACGCGGGGCTGGCGCGAGAACGCAGACCATATTCGACAGGTCGTCATGGAGGGCTGGTGCGCCCAAGCCGGCCTCGTCGATCGCGACGCCTGCGATCGCGCGACCCGACTCGCTATCAGCGGTTTTCGACCGCCCGATCTGTCACTCGACCGGATCTATGCCTGCGAGATGTTCATGCAGGCCTGGCAGTCCCGTTCGCTCGCACCGGCGAGCCGTTGAGCAGGCATCAAGGATGGACGCACGGCATGCGCGGGGTGCAGTATCCGCCCCATACATCCCCTTGAAAAATAGCGCACTTCGATCTCGAAACAAGCCAGTCTCAAAAACGATTCCGCCGCTTGCTTCGTGATGCGAATCGAATGCGCCGCCTCCGGACGGATGATTCAGCATTTTGTTCTTCACCCCGCAGTTGCGCTTGCCCCTGGCGCTTTTAAAATGGGCCTTGTCAGACAGGCATGCGTGAGCAGGCGCTGAAGGACAGCAAGGCATCCATCGTCATCGGCAGCAACAGGAGGCGTCATGCAGGATCAATTGCGCAAAGGAAGGATCGAGGACCGGCGCACGGATGACACCGAGCAGATGCTGTTTGGTGACGCCTTCACGAGCCATTTTCAACGGAAAACAGACGATGACAAGGAACCCCTCGTCCGCGCGTATCCGCCTGACGGGCATTAACGCCACCGAGGCGACGCAGGGCATGAACGGCGTCGTCCTCGAAGGCGTGCAAGGCCGCTTCAGCGTCTGATCGATGCGGAAGTGTGATCCAACGCCAAAGACCCAAGGAGTGAGAATGATGATCGAACTACACGGCATTACGGCTACGCGCGCAACCCAAGGCTTGATCGGTCTCGTACCGGAAAGCACCACCGGCTATTTCCTGTTCGAGGGGGCGCAATAATGACGACATGCGCACTGCAAGGCGTGGTTGCCACACAGGCGACGCAAGGCTTACTCGGTTTGGTTCCGGAAAGCGGCACCGGTTACTTCCTGATCGAAGGTAGTCACTAAGCGGTATTGACAGCAGTCCGGCGCCGCGCCGTTCTTCTGCGGCGCGGCGCCGAATCGCACAGTGAGAAGTCGCGCCGGGACGAAGGCCGTCCTCCCCCGTTTGGCCTTTCGGTCCGCGTGCTTTTCACGAAGGTCGCGTCTGCACCAGCAGACTTCGCGCGCGTTCCCGCGCCTCTGGCAAGGCTGCCGAGGCGAAATGGAACGTGCCGGCTTCAAGCCATCCCATTGGGATACCATCGCAATAGGCGATACGATTCGCCAACGTCGATGCGATCCGATTGCCGGCGATGACGATGCCGACGAGATTCAAAGGATCCGCGGCCGAGATCACCGTCCATATCTCACCGTTCGGACGGCGCCGTATATCACGCAACAACGGCAACGCTTCCGGCAAGGCGAACTGCTCGCCACTCAGCCCTTCGACAAAACGCCCTCCCCGTATTTCGCCACGCGCTTCCAGTCGCCGATAGACCATCAACAGGTCGCGCCACGGCGGCACGCCATCCGCCTCGCGCTCGAGCAACCGCCAGCAGATCACGCCATAGCGCCGCAACAGGGTCCAGGCCACGTGCTCACGTATCTCATCGTCGGAGACGTGCGCCACTTCGTCCGCGCCCGATGTCGGCATGCGCGCCCAACGCCCGGCGTCGTCCATGCCGCCGCTGACGCGGACATGCTGGCGACGGCCGCGTGGCCCTGCCCCCTGGCCACCCCACGGGTTGCGACGCGCGACGGGCGCCAGCAAGGCGCGCAGCCCGGCAAAACTGTCGGCATGCACCAAGCCGTGCGCGACCAGCTCGCCCAACGCCGTTTCCAGCTCCGTCGGCAATAGCCGCAGGGCATCGGACAAGGTATCGAAAAAGGACGGCCCGCGCGTATCGATATGCGTGTAGACGGCCTGCGCGCGCGAGGAAAGCGATGACAGCAGCGAAGGTGCCGGCCCGGCGGGATCACCGATGTCGGCGATGACGTTGCTGTCGCGCGCGGCGGCACGGCGCCATACGCCCAGATCCTGACGCGGTACGAGGACGATCGCACTCGCGCGCACCAACCCCGCGGGACCGCCGGCGTTCGCGCGACTGGCCGTACTCGCGAGCCTTGCCCATGTCACGCGTCCGGAACGGCTCAGTGTGTCCAACCAGCCGCGCTCGTAGTCGGCACATCGGGCGGGCAGAATCTGCTCCTCCCACGCCGACGCGGACGCCGCATACCCTTCGAGCTGCGTCACCACGTCTTCGAGCGCGGCCGGTCCGCGTCCACGCGTGCTCTCGGCAACCCGCTGCCACTCGAACAGAAAGCGCATGAAATCGCGCGGCGCCACCGGCTCTATTTCACGCCGCAGACGCTGTACCGTATAGCGATGAATCCGTGCCAGCAGGCTTCGCTCGCACCACTCCTCTCTTTCGCTGACCGGGAGATCGACCGCTGCCGCATCCGATGGATGCGGCGAGAAATGGCCGCGCACGACCGTGCCGCGCCCTTCGAGGGCGATCAAAGCGGCGGCCACCACGGACGCCGGCAACGCGAGTGGACGCGCGAGATGGCCCACGGTCACGGGACCGAAACCGCTGAGGCGGGCCTGGATCAGTTCGATCAATGCGGCGTCGGCATCCGCCGGAACGCGTGTCGCCGGCGTCGCATGCACGACCGCCAGCGCCGCCTTCGACCAGCGAAGATCGGGATAGACCGTGTGGATCAGCGCCGCTCGCTCTCGCGCAAACCACACCGTTTCCGCCTGCCCCTGATCGCGGGCCACCACCACGTGGAAGGCATGACCAGAGCGCGCCAGCTTCTGCAGCAATGCCAGCCAGTCGATCTCGGCGTCCCCGTCCTGTTGTGCGTGACCCGATCCGCGGCTAGCCTCGTTTTCGGTGATGCAGCCCAGCCGCATCAACGCCTCCTGCATCTCGTCGACATCGCGCACCCGCGGCCAGGCCTCCGCCCGCACGGCGGCGATGGCCTCGCTATCCAGCGCGCCCAGATCGTCGGCCGACTCCGGGTCGGTCCATTGCCGGCGCATCACCGCTTGCGTGCGTCGCTCTTCGAGCGGCGCATCGTCGAGAAAAGCATAGGGCCGTGCGTGCAGAATTTCCGCTGCCATCGGCGACGGTGCCGGCAGATCGCGCGCGATCAACTGGATGTCGCCGGCCTCCATGCGCCGCAGCAGCGCCAGCCAGCCGTCGCAGTCCATCGCTTCGTGCAGGCAGTCGTCCAGCGTCTGGTCCACGAGCGGATGATCGGGCAGTTCCCTTTCGCCGACGATGTTTTCAAGACAGGCCGCCTGATCCGGAAAGACCGTCGCGAGCAGATCCTCGCTTTTCATCCGCTGCAGTTGCGGGGCCACCTTGCGACCGCCAACCTGTCGCGGCAACGCCAACGCCGTCGTTGCATTCCAGCGCCAGCGCACACCGAACAACGGCGCATCGAGCAAGGCCTGAATCAGGACACGTTCCGCGCTCGCGCTATGCAGATAACGCCATACCTCGTCGAGCGGGAAACTGTGACTGGTCGACAAGGACAGGACGATGGCATCCTCGGTGGCGGCCGCCTGCAGTTCGACATTGAAATGTCGGCAAAAGCGTTTGCGCAGCGCCAGACCCCAGGCACGGTTCACGCGACTGCCGTACGGTGCGTGCAGGACCAGTTGCATGCCGCCGGACGCATCGAAAAAGCGCTCCATGACGAGCGTATCGCGCGTCGGAAGGGCGGACAGGGCCGCATAGCTTCGCGCGAGATAATCGGCGATCTGGCGGGCGGCGATGTCTCCCACGCCCGGGATTCGTCCCACCACCGACACCACGGCATCGACCAGGCCGGGATTAGAAACCGGGAGATCGATCGCGGCGTCGCGGGCGATGTCGGCGGCGCTGCGATACGCGGCGATCGCCTGCGCGACGGACGCGCGCAGCCGCGCGACGCCTTCGGACAACGCGTCGCTGCGGCCGGGCGCTTCGCCGAGCCAGAACGGGATGTTCGGCGGCTGGCCCTGGGCGTCGGCGACGCGCACCTTGCCCGCCTCGATCTTCATGATGCGATAGGACGTATTGCCCAACTGGAAGACATCGCCGGCCAGGCTCTCGACGGCAAAGTCCTCATGCACGGTGCCGATGGGAAGCGCCTGCGGTTCCAACACCACGGTGTAATCGGCATTGTCCGGAATCGTCCCGCCCGCCGTCACCGCCGTCAAACGCGCGTTACGACGGGCACGCACCGTGCCCTCGACACTGTCGCGATGCAAATAAGCGGCGCGCGGGCCCTGACGCGTCGTGAAACCCTCCGCCAGCATCTGCAGCACCGCGTCGAAGCGTTCGCGCGCCAACGCGGCGAAGGGCGTCGCGCGGCGCACCATCTCGAAAAGGGCCGTCTCGTCCCATTGCTGCTGCGCCACCTCGGCGACGATCTGCTGCGCGAGCACGTCGAGCGGTGCCGACGGTATCTGCAGCGTGTCCAGCTCGCTGCGCGCGACGCAGTCGAGCAGCGCGGCGCATTCGATCAAATCGTCGCGCGACGTCGGAAACAGGCGACCTTTCGGCGTGCCGCCCACCTGATGCCCGGCCCGTCCGACCCGCTGCAGAAAGGCGCCGATACTGCGCGGCGAGCCCAGTTGGCAGACCAGATCGACATCGCCGATGTCGATGCCGAGTTCGAGCGACGCCGTGGCGATCAGGACGCGCAAGGCACCCGACTTCAAGCGCTGCTCGGCGTCCAGGCGATGCGCGCGGGACATGCTGCCGTGATGCGCCGCCACGGCGCCCGTGCCCAATCGATCCGCGAGATGCCGCGCCGCGCGCTCCGCCATCCGGCGCGTGTTGACGAAGACGAGCGTCGTCTTATGGTCGGCCGCCAGCATGGCGATGCGATCGTAGACGGTCTCCCAGCTTTCGTTCGACATCACCGCGTCCAACGGCGTCGGCGGCAATTCGAGCGCCAGGTCGCGGGCGCGGAAATGCCCCGTGTCGACGATGTCGACCTTGGACAACACGGCCTGATCGACGCCCTCGCGCAAAGGCGCGCCCGCCAGAAAGGCCGCCATCCGCGTGATCGGCTTCTGCGTGGCCGACAGCCCCACCCTGACCGGATGCACCGGCGCACCCCGATACCGCGCACAGAGCGCATCCAGGCGCGCCAGACTGAGCGCCAGATGCGCGCCCCGCTTGCTTGGCGCCACCGCATGGATTTCATCGATGATGACGGTGCGCACCGTTTCCATCATGCGGCGGCCGGACTCGGAGCCCAGGAGCACATACAAGGACTCCGGCGTGGTCACGAGGATATGCGGCGGCCGGCGCGCCATCGCTGTGCGTGCAGATTGGGGCGTGTCGCCGGTCCGCACGGCGGTGCGGATATCGGGCACCGGGAGCCCCTGCCGCGCCAGCGCGGCGCCGATGCCGGCCAGCGGCGCGCTGAGATTCTTTTGGATATCGTTCGACAGCGCTTTCAATGGCGAGACATACAGCACCGATGTTTCATCGGGCAATGTCTTACCCGTGGCAAGACAGGCGCACCCGCGCACGACGAGATCGTCGAGGGCCGCCAGAAAGGCCGTCAACGTCTTCCCGGATCCGGTGGGTGCCGACACCAGCGTCGTGCGTCCCGCGTGCAACAACGGCCAGGCGGCAGCCTGGGCCGGCGTCGGCGCGGCAAACGTCGCGCGAAACCAGTCCCGGACCGCCGGGTGGAAGTCTTGCAAAGGGTCGACGGAAACGACGGATTCCGCCGGTGTAGTGGGACCGATGTCGGGAGAGGTCATGACGCTAATATGCGGGGTCTTATCGCCCCGTTCAAGCCCCCCCCCGATGGCGGCCCGTGCCTCAGAAGTCCGGCAATTCGTTCGGACGCAGGTCGAACACCAGCACTTCCGCATCCTTGCCATCGGCAAACGACAGCAGTTCCTCGTCGCGCACGCGGACGCCATCGCCTTCCCCAAGCGCCGTGCCATTCAGCGTAACGCTGCCGCGGGCGACGTGGACATAGGCAAAGCGGCCCGGTGC
Source organism: Robbsia sp. KACC 23696 (assembly GCF_039852015.1). Classification (NCBI taxonomy): domain Bacteria; kingdom Pseudomonadati; phylum Pseudomonadota; class Betaproteobacteria; order Burkholderiales; family Burkholderiaceae; genus Robbsia; species Robbsia sp. KACC 23696. The sequence goes on from NZ_CP156626.1 coordinate 3,247,542, forward strand.
AAGGCGGACCGACGCGGTTTCCGCGCCATCCAGCAAGCCGGCATACACGCTGGCGTCCTGATGCACCGACAACGATCCTTGCGCGCCATCCGGCGAGATGATCAGGCGAAAATTACCGCGCTTTTCCGCATCGCCGACGTGGATCTGCTGATACCGCGGCGGCACACCTTTCTCTCCCGGCACGATCCAGATCTGCAGGAAGTGCACGCTTGCTTCCGCCGAATGGTTGTACTCGCTATGGCGAACGCCGGTGCCGGCACTCATCATCTGCACGTCACCGGGACGGATCACCGAGCCGGTGCCCATCGAATCCTTGTGTTCGAGCGCACCTTCCAGCACATAGGAGAAGATTTCCATATCCCGGTGCGGGTGCGTGCCGAAGCCTTGGCGCGGCAGAACGCGGTCGTCATTGATCACGAGCAGGTCGGAAAAACCTTGCTGCGCCGGGTCATGATAATGGCCAAAGGAAAACGTGTGGCGCGATTGCAACCAACCCAGATTTGCCACACCCCGATCATTTGCTGCACGACGTTCGAGCATGATGCCCTCCTCTTCGATTATATTCACGGTCAGGCGGAGTCGAATGGCCAATCCGGGTTTCCGGCGCCGATTCACCCCTTTCCTGCTTCTCTGCACGCACGCGATCGATACGCTGTCGCGGTTTGCCTGAAACCCTTACTGATTAGGCTTCGACGTGCGCTTTCCTTGAATAGAAGTATGCGACGGCGCGAAGGGAGGGATCGTGAAATCGTCCCCCCTCGATGTTCGAAAATTTCGATGATGGAGATTCTTGATGGCAGATTCCGACCGTAACGGCGCCAGCGCCTTGCCGCGCCTTGGTGCGGGCGTACATCGGCGCATCACGCTGGAAGCCATCGAACTGGTGGAAGCGATCGACCGGCACGGCTCGTTCGCCGCGGCGGCGGAGCGGCTCTACCGCGTGCCCTCTACCGTGTCCTATGCGATCGGCAAACTGGAGCAGGACCTCGGCATCGCCTTGTTCATCCGCAAGGGACCGCGCGTGACGCTGACGCCGGCGGGTCGGCAATTGATCGAAGACGGCCGCTGGTTGCTTCGCGCCGCGGCCGACCTGGAATCGCGGATGCGCCAGGTCGCCACCGGCTTCGAATCCGAACTACGCCTGATCGTCGACTCTCTCATTCCGATCGACAGCCTGCTCGATGACATTCGTGCATTCGAGGCGCTGCAATGCGGCACACAGCTACGGCTCGGCAGCGGCGTGATGACCGGCGTCTGGGAAGCGTTACGCGAAGGACGCGCCGACGTGGTGGTCGCGAGTGGGGATAACCCCGCGGGCAATGGCTTTCGCACGGTACCGGTCGGATCGACGGACTTCGTCTTTTGTACGGCGCCTGGTCACCCGCTTGTCGACCGCGCGCAACAACGGCAACCGGACGGTGCGCCCCGACCGCTGACCCGGGACGATCTGCTCGATCACACGGCGATCGTGATCGCCGACAGCGCGCGGGACGTCGGCGCGCGGACCGCCGGTCTGCTGAACGGGCAAAAACGTATCACCGTGGGATCGCTGGCCGACAAGCTCCGTTGCATGCGCGCAGGACTCGGCCACGGCTATGTTCCCCGTCCAAGCGTCGAAGACCTCTTGCGGCGCGGCGCCTTATGCGAACTGCCTACCGAAGACGGCCGCCCCGGCGAGCACTTCTGGCTGGCATGGCGGGCAGGACAGGGGGGCGAGGCGCTGAAGTGGTGGCGTACCCGCCTTTCACGCGCGCTGGTCCCGGATGGGCTGGCCGGAATGTGATCGGAAAGCGCGCCAGGAAGCGCTACGGTAACGGCTGGTAAAAATAATGTAATCGCCTATACCGTCCAGGTCGGTATATTGCTTTGTGTATGGAATATTCGTTGCGCATCGCGGTGCCGGAAAAGAAGGCCGCATCGCGCGACGACGACCATGAGCCGGCCCGGGCAGGCGGTGATCGATGATGAGATGTGCTTTTCGAGACGCGTGATGATGATGCTAAGCAAGGGTTCGACGACGCCGGAATCGCGCAATGCGCGCGCATGCGATGCTGATGGCGGACGTCATGACGACAATGCCGGCCGCCGCGCCGGCGCGGCGCGTTGGAGCGCCCTGGCCGCCACCGTCGGTGCCTTGGCCGCCGTGACGCTATCGGGTTGCGCGGTGGTCACGCCGACCGGCCCCAGCGTGGTGGCCCTGCCAACGCGCGGCGAGCCGTTGGCGAAATTCCAGAACGACGACTACGAGTGCCGAAGCTATGCTTACCGCACCGTCGATCCGAATGCCGCGCAGCAGAATGCCAACAACCATGCCGTCAACGGTGCGGCGCTCGGTACGTTGGGTGGTGCGGCCGCCGGCGCGCTGATCGGCGCCGCCGGCGGCAATGCCGCCGCGGGCGCGGCGATCGGTGCCGGTTCGGGCCTGCTGCTCGGCAGCGCCGTCGGCGCCGGCAATGCGCAGAACGACTCGGCAGGCCTGCAAGCCCGTTACGACGCGTCCTATGCGCAATGCATGACGGCGAAAGGCAACACGATTCAGCAACAGGCCGCGCCGGTGTACTACGCACCGCCGCCGGCGTACTACGCCCCGCCTCCGGGCCCGGTCTACTACTATGGTCGGCCGCGGCCGATGTGGTGGTAAGCAGTCACGCCACACCCTGAACCGGGCACGCGATCCCGTCGCCCCGACGGATCGCGTGCCCCGCGTCACTCGCCCCCTCCCCGCAAGTCCGCTCGGCCGCCACGACCGCCGCAGTGCCCCTCGGCGCATGCCGCGTCAACATCCCCTTCGCCTCGCCCCCTGATGGCCTCTCGGCTGGCCAAACTGTCACCAATTTGACTACTTTATCGCGTCGTCTGACAATAAAACGCGGTACCGTATGTCTGTCGCATGGTTTAGCCTAAGCGCGGCCATCGCCCGCCCGCCGCATATCGCGGCTCGGCTAAACATCAACACGACGACCGGAAAGCGAAAAAGGAGATCGCGATGACCCTGGCCCCCGTTTATAGCGCCATCGAACCGCCGCGCGCGGAAATCGACGCGCAAGCCGGCCCCGCCTTGCTGGAGTTCGGCGCCCCCTGGTGCCCGCACTGCCAGGCGGCCCAAGCGCCCCTCTCGCAGGCCCTCGCCGCGCACGCCGAGACACCGCTACCGCATTGGAAAGTCGAGGATGGCAAAGGCCGTCCGCTCGGGCGAAGTTTCCGCGTGACCCTATGGCCGACGTTCATCTTTTTGCGTGACGGCAAGGAAGTGTCTCGACTGGTCCGTCCAACGGCCGCCGCGCCGATACACGAAGCACTAACCCAAATATTGGCTAACGCCTGAGACGGTATCGAAAAGGGGTGATGAGACAACCCGATGGTCGTATGATTCGCGGCCGCGCGGCGCGGGTACGGCAACACGCCGCATCGATGCATCGCTAAACGATGAAAAAAGAGACAGTCGGGTTTTCCCTTGGATTTCATCGAACAAGGGAAAACCCTAGTCGTCGAATAGATTTATTTAACTAATCATATAAATGAATGGAGATCAGACGTGATGGATGACCGGTTACCTCGTTACCTGAAGCTGCGGGACGAGATTGCCGCACGCATCGCGGCGTTGGAGTGGCTGCCGGATCAGCCGTTGCCGACAGAATTGGACTTGTCGCAGGCATACGGCGTAGCCATTGGGACAGTCCGGAAAGCGATCGATGTGCTGGAGCAAGAAGGGCATGTCGAGCGATTTCAAGGTCGCGGGACGTTCATACGGCGCGCCAGTTTCGACCAGTCGCTATTTCGATTTTTTCGATTTCAACGCGCCGATGGTCAACGCCGGCCGCCGCAGAGTCGCATTCTGGCGCGCGACGTCCTGCCGCCGCCTACCGCGATCGCGATGTCGTTGAAGATGTCGATCGAGCAGATTGCTGCCGGTGCGCCGACAATCCGCCTCTCGCGGCTGCGCATCGTCGGCGAGCAGCCGTTGGTGCGCGAACAGATCTGGTTGCCTCATGCGCCTTTCTCGGCGTTGGCGGACTTGCCGTTGCCGGAGTTTGCCGATTTGCTTTATCCGATGTACGAGGCGCGATGCGGTCAAGTCGTCGCCCGCGCCAGTGAAAGGCTGACCATCGGCGAAGCCGATGAGGACGATGTAGAGAAGCTGCAACTCGCACCGGGGGCACCGGTCGTCGTGATAGAGCGCACTGCGTTCGCGCACGACAATCGCGTGCTCGAGTGGCGGGTGTCGCGCGGGGCAGCCGCGCACTTTAGTTATGAGATAGAAATCCGCTGATCGGATCGACACCGCGCGTAGGGATCGCATAGCTGCCTCCCGGCAGCGCGGTCCACGCACGTACGGAGTCGCAATGTTTTCCTGGTACCGAGACGTTTCACCCACTGAGAAACGCACGTTTTGGGCATGTTTTGGCGGTTGGGCGCTCGACGCCCTCGATCTGCAGATGTTCAGTCTTGTGATACCGGCGATCATCGCCGAGTGGGCCATCACAAAAACCCAGGCCGGTGCCGTCGGCGGCATCACCTTGATCGCTTCCGCGCTGGGCGGTTGGATCTGCGGTGCGGCGGCAGACCGTTACGGTCGCGTCCGCGTGCTGCAATGGACGGTGATCTGGTTCTCCCTGTTCACGTTGCTCTCCGCGTTCTCCCAAAATTACACGCAATTCCTTGTGCTCAAGGCGCTGCAAGGCTTCGGCTTCGGTGGCGAGTGGGCCGCCGGTGCCGTGCTGATGGCGGAAACGATCCGCAATGAGCACCGCGGCAAGGCCATGGGCGCGGTGCAAAGCGCCTGGGCCTTCGGTTGGGCCGCCGCGGTCATTCTCTATACGATCGTGTTCTCGGTCATGGCGCCGCAGATCGGTTGGCGTTTCATGTTCGGCCTCGGCATCGTGCCGGGACTGCTGATCATCTATATCCGTCGCAATGTACCGGAACCGGTGCGGCAGCCTGCGCCTCAGGCGGCAAGCGGCGGCCAAGGCACCTCCGCGCTCGCGCGTACGCCGTTACTGGCCATCTTCGCGCCGGACGTCTTGCGGATGACGTTGATCGGCGGCTTGCTCGGCGTCGGCGCGCATGGCGGCTATTCGGCGCTGACCACCTGGCTTCCGACCTATCTGAAGACGGAACGACATCTGTCGGTGATGGGCACCGGCGGCTATCTCATCGTCATCATCGCGGCCTTCTTTTTCGGCTGCATCGCCGCTTCGCAACTGCTGGACCGCATCGGCCGACGCGGCACGATCCTGCTCTTCGCGATCTGCTGCGTCATCACGGTCTTGGCGTATGTCTTTCTGCCGCTCCCCAATATCGTGATGCTGATACTGGGCTTCCCGCTGGGATTCTTTGCCGCTGGTATTCCGGCCAGCATGGGCGCCTTGTTCAATGAGCTGTATCCGCAAGGCTCGCGGGGTACCGGTGTCGGGTTCTGCTACAACTTCGGCCGCGTCGTCTCCGCCGGTTTCCCGGTCATGGTCGGGCATCTGAGCAGCAATCACTCACTCGGATTCGCGATCGGCGTGGACGCCGCTTTCGCCTATGCGATCGTCGTACTGGCCGTCCTGATGCTCCCCGAGACGCGCGGCCGCAGCTTGACGACCGATCAAGCCGCAGCCTAATGCCGCCACGAACGGTCCTGTTGCTCCGCCTCATCTTCTGTCATGTCTGATTCGTTTCCACCAGCCGCCACGAGCGGCTCCCCGCCGGCCGCCGCCGACATCCTCGGTATCGACGGCCATGCGCATGTTTTCACGCGTGACCTGCCCCTGACGGCCGAGCGCCGCTACGCGCCGTCCTACGATGCAACGCCGTACGACTATCTCGCGATGCTCGACGGCGCGGGCTTGTCGCACGGCGTCCTGGTGCAGCCGAGTTTTCTCGGCACCGACAATCGATACCTGCTCGACAGCCTGGCGGTCGCGCCGCAGCGGCTGCGCGGCATCGTCCAGGCCGACCCTGTCGCCGATCTCGCCGCGTTGCCCGGGTGGCATGCGGCCGGCATCGTCGGCGTCCGGGCCAACCTCATCGGCAAAGCGACGCCCGCGTTCGATTCGCCGCATTGGCGTGCGTTTCTCGATGCGATGGCGGAACGCGACTGGCATCTCGAAGTACAGGTCGAAGCGGAGCGTTTGGCGTCGGTCGGGCCGCTGGTGTTGGCACGCGGCGTGAGATTGGTCGTCGATCATTTCGGCCGCTTCGATCCGCTGCGCGGCACGTCGGACCCGGGCTTTGCCGCGTTGCTCGCCGCGGCGCGTGCGCAGTTCAATCGCGAGAACCGGATCTGGGTCAAGATCTCCGCAGCCTATCGCGTCGTCCCCGTCGGCACGCCCGCGGAGGCCATGGTGAACGTTGCCCGCACGGCCTACCGCGCCTTGTTGCAAGCGTTCGGCCCGGAAAGGCTGCTCTGGGGCAGCGACTGGCCGCACACGCAGTTCGAATCGACGGAGAATCCGCGCACCGTGGTGGCGCTGCGCGACGCGATCGTCGACGATGCGGCACTGCGCCGCGCCCTGCTGATCGACACACCGACTGAATTATTCGGTTTCGACCGTCAGCCAGCGGGCACAAGCGGCGCGGATTTGTTAAATTAGTGCCCTTCGCGCCGTCCCATCGTCGATGGACCGGCGCCGATCGATATTTCGACGGGTTTTGAAGGGAGAAAGACTGTGGCAGCACGATTGACTCGCACGCGCCGCGCCGGTGCGCTGCTGCTGGCCCTCGCCGGCGCCAGCGTCGGTGTGACCGCCGCGATCGCTGCGCCCGGCGCCGATGCGGCCGTCCGGCACAGCAGCCATCCGCGCGAGCGTCGTCCCGCGCCGAAAGCGCTCACGGTCCCGCAGATCCAGGTCTGGACCCAGAACACGATTCGCTATGTCTGCGATGGTCGCAAATCGCTGACCGTGCATTATTCCAATACAAAGAACGAGCAGAGCTTCGCCTTGCTCAATGTAAAGGATCGCGACATGCTTCTCGTCAACGTCTCGGCCGCGTCCGGCAGCAAATACGTCGCGGGACAGTACAGCTGGTGGACCAAAGGGCCACAGGGCACCTTGCGAGATGATTTTTCCGGCGAAAACGGCACGGACCTGCTGACGAACTGCAAGGCGCAGCAATAAGTTCTCGCCGCCGAGCCCGAGTCTGGAACGACACGCATCGCGCGTCGTCGCCGCGCTCCTGAACCGCGTCCGACCATCAGGGGCGCGACCGCCGCACCCGACGGAACTGCCGACATGCGCACCGTGAGCACCGCTGAGTCACCCCCGCAGGACGGATTACAGGGCGCCATATTGCACATGGCCAGCGCGTCGATCTTCATCGCGATGGTCTGCGCGAATCTCGATATGGCCATCGTGCAGAATGCCTTGCCGGCGTTGACGCATGACATGGCGATTTCTTCGTCGGACTCCGTCTCGATCGTCACCATTTACATGTTGGTGACGCTGACCTTGCTACTGCCCTTCGCGCCGCTCTCCGACCGAATTGGTTATCGGCGCTTCTTTCTAGGCGGTTTTCTGCTATTCACGCTGGCATCACTCGGCTGCGGCCTGTCGCGCACGCTTTGGGAATTGCAACTGACCCGCCTGTTACAGGGGGTCGGCAGCGCGGCGATGATGTGCACCACGACCTCCTTGATACGGATCGTCTATCCCAAGGCACGCATCGCGCGCGCGATCGGCGCCAACTCGACCGTCGTCGCCGTGTCGCTGGCATCGGCGCCGAGTCTTTCCGCCGCCATCCTGCTGCATCTCAGTTGGCATTGGCTGTTCTGGATCAATGTGCCGCTGGGCGTGATCGCCATGGGCTTCGGGTTGCGCAGCCTGCCGCATAGCGACGGCCAGATGCCGGCGCCCTTCACGCCCGCTGCCCGCACCCAATGGCAACGGACATTCCTGTCCATCGACTGGGCCGCGGTCGTACTGAATATCGCCTTCTTCACGCTGCTGCTGTTCGGCACCGACGCCGTCGTCCAGCGCCCGGCCGAGGCCGCGGCAATGCTGGCCGTTGCGGCCCTGCTCGGTTATTTGTTCGTTCGACGCCAGATACACGTCGCAGAACCGATGTTGCCGTTCGACTTGCTGCGCGAACGCCGCTACGCATTCACGATCGCGACGTCCTTCGGTTCGTTCGCGGCCCAAGGCGCGGCCTTCGTATCGTTACCGTTCTATTTGCAGCGCGGCGTCGGCTTCGATGCGGTCCATACCGCGCTGATCATGACCGCCTGGCCGCTCGCGCTGGCCTGCAGTTCGCAGGTCGCCTCCCGCCTGACGGCGCGCGTGCCCATCGCCTATCTGTGTGCCATCGGTCAGGGGATGATGACCATCGGACTGGGTCTGGTTGCGGCGCGCGTCCTCCCGGCCAGCCTGCCCTGCCTGATGGCGCTGTTGGCATTGAGCGGCGCGGGGTTCGGTTTTTTTCAGTCGCCGAACAATTACGTCATTGTCGCGTCCGCGCCGCCGGGCCGCAGCGGCAGCGTCGGCGCCTTACGCGCGGCGACCCGCGTCTCCGGGCAATTGATCGGCTCGGCCCTTTGCGGCCTGGCGCTGCTGCTGGGCCGATTGCTCGACGCACCCGCGTCGACCGCTCAGTCAGTATTGCCGCTGACGGCAACGCACGCCGCGGGCATGCACGCGATCAGTGCGGGCGGCGACAGTGCCGGCGCCTTGCTCGGCATCTGGATTGCCACCGGCATGGCGCTCCTCGCCGGCCTCTGCAGTCTGAGCCGCGCCCAGCGCTAGCATGTTCGCGATCTCATGCAACATCTTGTTACTAAACGATATCGCGCCGTCGCTGCCGCTTTTTTGACAGAATAAGGCGGCGCGGCACGAATCTTGAAGCTCGGGTAAATTGAAAGGGTCAGGGTCCGTGCCTAGGCGCGGAACATCGTCCTTGAACTGTACAAGCGACGATTGTTTTCCTATCCCATTCACCGTTATAAGAGCTCGTTCCCGTGCCCGCGCAGCAACGTTCATCCATCGATTCCAGCGCCTTATCCGACACGTCGGTGTCTCATCCGCCGCAGCCTGACAGCGCGGCAGCATCGCGCCCGAACGCCGCCGCACACGCGCAGCCTCGCCTGTCGCTGGCGCCCGAAGCCTTGGCACGTGTGCGCGACCTTCTGGCCAAGCGCGCGGGACAACGCACCGTCATCGGCCTGGTCGGCGAACCGGGCGCCGGAAAATCCACCGTGGCAGCCGCCTTATCCGCAGCGCTCGCCAACGAGGTCACGTTGGCTGTCGTGCCGATGGATGGCTTTCATCTGGCCAATGCCGAGCTGGCACGTCTCGGCCGTGCCGGGCGCAAGGGGGCACCGGACACCTTCGACAGCGCCGGCTATCTGGCCCTGTTGCACCGACTCAGAGAGGCGCCTTTAACGGCACGCCAAGAAGGCGAGCCGCTCGAGGAGCCTGGGACGACGATCTACGCGCCGGCGTTTCATCGCGAGATCGAAGAAGCCGTTGCCGGCGAGATCGCCGTGCCCTCGACGACGCAGCTCGTCATCACCGAGGGCAATTATCTGCTGCTAGAGGGTCCGAACTGGCGCGATGTACGAGGCTTGCTCGACGACGTATGGTTTGTCGCCACCCCCGCGGAGCAACGTCACGCACAGCTTCTTGCACGACACATCGCCCACGGCCGCACGCGCGAAGCGGCGTTGGATTGGATCGCCAATACCGATGAACCGAACGCGCGACGCATTGCTGCCAGCGTGAAGGAAGCGCGGGCAGCGGGAGTTGATGTCTTCGAATTGCCGGTGTCCGCAGCGTCCAGCGGACCTTAAATCATGGCATCGCCCACGCTCTGACGCGTCGAGGCGGTATCCACGAATAGTGCTGCACCGACTTGCAAGCGATTTCAGATCGTTGAACCGAGCAGATCATCACAGCCGATTCCCGCCGACATAAAAACAGCAATGGAATCGGTTTCGAATTTAGAACACATGGAGGACTTCGATGCATACGCCTACCACCGCACCCTACACGGGTCAACGCGCCGCGCCGCACACCGGCCGACTGGTCGGTTGGATCGCACTGATTGCCGCACTGGGCGGCTTGCTCTTCGGGTATGACACCGGGATCATCGGCGTGGCCCTGCTGGGATTAGGCCGGCAATTTTCATTGGACGATACGGCGAAGCAATTCGTCACCGCGTCGCTGATTTTTGGGGCCCTTGTGGGCTGCCTGGGTACCGGCCCTATTTCCGACCGCATCGGACGCCGACGCGCCGTCATGGGAGTCGGCGTGATCTTCGCGATCGGCTCCGTGTTATCGGCGATGTCGCCGAGCGTCATGGTGCTGGTGTGCGCGCGCTTTCTGCTCGGCTTGTCCGCGGGCAGCGCGACGCAGATCGTCCCGATCTACATTGCCGAGGTGGCACCGCCGCAGCATCGCGGCAAGATGGTGACCTTGTTCCAGTTGATGGTGGTGTCCGGCATTACCGTGGCCTACTGCACCGGCTTCATTCTCGGCGAGCACTGGCGCATCATGTTCGGCCTCGGTGTCGTGCCGGCGATCATCCTGCTGATCGGCATGATCTTCCTCCCGGAAAGCCCGCGATGGTTGTGGATGTCGGGGCGGGACCAGGAAGCGCTGGCCGTACTGAAAAAAGTACGGGGCGATGCCGCGCTCGCACAGCAGGAGCTCGACGATATCCGAGGCGTCGCGGAGCAGAAGCAAGGCACGTGGCGCGATCTGGCGAGCCCTTGGATTCGACCGGCGGTGATCGTCGGCACGGCGATCGCCATGTTCTCGCAGATCACCGGGAACAACGCATTGATTTACTATGCGCCGACCATCCTGACGCAGGCCGGCTTCAGCGACTCGGCGGCCGTGTTGGGCGCCGGCTTCAGCACCTTGTTGGTCGTGATCATGACTGTCATCGGCAGCTTCCTCGTCGATAAGATTGGACGTCGCCGCTATTTGCTGTGGACGATTCCCGGCTCGATCGTGGCCTTGATTCTGATGGGCTATCTGTTCCAAGGCGCCGGTCCGACAGATTCTGTCAGTCGTTGGCTGTCGGTGCTGTGTCTCGGTATTTATCTGATGCTGAACTGCGGCGGTTTCGGCGTGTGTATCTGGACCATCAACTCCGAGGTCTACCCGCTGTTCGTGCGCGGCAAGGGCGCCTCACTGGGTGCATTCAGTCATTGGATCTTCGACTTGGCCGTGACGCTAAGCACCTTGTCGCTGGTGCATTCGCTCGGGCCGGCGCACACCTTCTGGCTGTACGCGCTGATCTCGGTGGGCGCGCTGGTCTTTATCGTGTTCCTGGTTCCGGAAACGCGCGGCAAATCGCTGGAAGAGATCGAACACGCATTGCGCGAGCGGCGCTTCTTCCCGTATCAGCAGCGCAAGGCGGAACGGGGCTAAAGACAATCGTCGTAGGCCTGCGTAAGCCGATATGTATTTTGCTCTGAAGCGCCGCGTGAACGGCGTTGCCGTGTGCGGCTCCGGGTGGATAGGCGCTAGCCTATGGGGACCGTTCTGCTTCGGAGTGGCATCGACATGCGCCCGCCCCTTTTGTCTAACGGCCGTCGCCGCAGTTTGACGGCACGGCAGCGCCAGATCATCGAGCTGATCGGCCGGCAACTCAGCACCGCCGACATCGCGGCAACGCTTGGCATTGCTGCGTTGACCGTCAACAAGCATCGCAATCACATCACGCAGAAGCTTCAATTGTCGACCACGGCGCGGTTGACGGCGTACTGCGTGCAGACGGTGCTCCCCGCTCGGGGAGCCGCCCCTTATGACGGCGGCCTGTCCCTCGCAGTGCGGGAATGGCAAATCCTGCAAATGCTGGCAACCGGCATGACCAGCAAGGAAATGGCGAGGCATTTGGCCCTGAGCCCACGCACCATCAGCGAACACCGACATCGATTGATGCGTCGACTCGACCTCCACAACATGGCAGCGTTGATGGCGCTTTATTCTCGCATCGCGACGGTCCCGGGCCACTGAAAGACATATTTGCGGCGGCACTGTCTTAACTGCCTACTTAGGCCTCCGCGATTTCCCAATGGATAAGGCCTACGTAATCGGCGGTATTTTCCTGCCTGCCGTAATAGGCGAAGGTGGTCGAGCCCGTTCGCGGGATCACCTGTATTCGCCACGATACGCGAGGAAGCCATGAGCCTGAACGATCCGCAACACCATCAACAACTGGAGCAGCAACTCGATCAAGCGCGCCTGTTTTTCAGCCCTTCCGGTGCCACGTCAAGATCGGCAGTTGGTCAGTTATATGCGGCGCCGGAACCCACCTTGCCCAAGATCGAGGAAAACAAAAACGGCGTCTTCAGCGTCATGCATCTAAAGAAGAAAGTGGCGGCGTCGATCCAGGACGATCTGGACCGTGCCAGCGAGTGCATGATCAATCTGGCCTATCTGGGCACGCAGCATTGTCAGCGCCTTGCGAATAAGAAGAACGATCCGGACCTGCTTTTCGACACGAAGTCGTGGAAGGATGTACTGACGCATTACCCGATGTTGGGGCCGTTCCAGTTCGAGAGGAGTAAGTTCAACCAGAAGATACGCGGCGTGGATTTCTCATCCGAAGTACTGACGCGCATTCTAGGCGCCGCCGTTGGCGGGCCCGTCGTGGAAGCGTTCCTAAAGTTCCTCGGCGGATTTGGCACGCAGATCAAGGCCGGGGTCGATCGATCGAGCAAGCCGTTTCACTTCGTCGCCAACACGGTTTTCATCGATGCCAAGCAGAGTGGTAATACCTGGATGGTGGAACCGAAGCTCCGCATGTATTTCTGTGACTTCACCTCACGCCAGAGCAAGGTCTACACAAGCTGTGCATCGGCAACGATGACCGAGGTCGATCTGGATTACATCGCCGTGGAAGCGGTGTGGAACTACGCACTGTACAAGCGCGACCGCGCCATCGCGGAGAAATTCGACAAGCTCGTGGGCAATACGGCGATGTCGCAACTCGACGAGTCCGAGAACTTCTTCAACTTCGCCGTGTGACGGGGCGCGTTTCGACGCGAGGGCTGCCAAGATATCGTCCTTGCGTCGTCTCTACGAATGGCGCACCGGAGCGCATCCTCATGACGAGCCAGGCCGCATTCTTCCTTATCGCCGATGATCGTGCCATAGCGGCGCCATGGCGCGACCGTATCCTGACGATGTTCTCCTTGATCCAACAGCATGCCGAGCGTTATCAGGGGGACGACTCACCCGCTCGCTATGCCGAGGCGGCGGAAAAAGCTTTTTCCAATTTGCCTGGTCTGGCATCGTCCCAGCGTCGTATCGCGACCTCGAACCACGATACCGTTGCTTCCGCCATCCAAGACCTGCTGCGATCGGCACCCGAGTCGCAAACAGACAAGCAGCTCGCCTTTCTAAGGCGGCAGGGACTGCTGGATGACGTATCTAGCCCGGACGATACGGCAGGCCAGTCGTGCACGATATCGCCAACTAGGAAACGGCCTACTGCTCGTTCTTGGACGCTTTACGTAGGCGCGGTGCCGCGAATGACACGGGATACGCAAGCGACGCCCAGCATCTGGATTGCCTTCGCCAACTGGGATACCCTTGCAGCACCAGATCCGGATCCGGATTCGCATTCAAAAGGGCAAGATGACCGCGACCGCCGCACGACAGAGGCCCATGCGTATGACAAAGCGATCTCGTCTGAGAATTCGATTTACCGCACTCAAGGACGCGTTGCGCAAGAACGCATACGCCGCGCATCCGGCCGCCTTCACACTCGCGTACTCGACGCGACATTGCACGATACGTTCTTCGACCGATACGCCGAGCGTTGGTCTAAATTTGCCGTCAACGCCCCAAGCGAGCATATCCGCAATGACCCACGCTTCCTGTTTATTCCCTTGAAGAATCCTGCATCGCTGTAAATGCGATCGACAGATGGCGCTTTTTAAGCCGGTTCTCCCCAAAATCTGCAGTACCGACAGGCCCGGCTTGCCGGGCCTGTCGGTTTTTGCTTTGGTTTTGGTTGTTGCTTTTCGGGGGTGGGTGCTGGGTATAGGCAAACACGCGCCGTAAGCGCCGCGCGCCGCGCTGACGTCGGGTCGCGCGAGGCGGGTAAGGTGGTTGCGTGTGGCGTAGTACAAAGCCAAACGCCCCGTGCACGGGTTAAGGTGTCACGGGGCGTCTGGTTACAGCGTAGGGAGCCTGACGATTACCTACTTTCACACGGGCAATCCGCACTATCATTGGCGTGGAGTCGTTTCACGGTCCTGTTCGGGATGGGAAGGGGTGGGACCGACTCGCTATGGTCATCAGGCAAAGGGGTTGTGCTGCTGACGTTTAAAGCTCAACAACACCAATCTGGAAGAAGTTCATCTCGGTACGACTCTTGGGTTGAGCGTGTATCGGGCACATTCACCGATAATCTCACCTAGCGCGTCTGGCTGCGTCACACTTCACATGTGCCGTCTCACGTCCAAACGTACTGGTTATAGGATCAAGCCTCACGGGCAATTAGTACTGGTTAGCTAAGGACATTACTGTCCGTACACACCCAGCCTATCAACGTCCTGGTCTCGAACGACCCTACAGGGGAATCAAGTTCCCAGGGATATCTCATCTTAAGGCGAGTTTCCCGCTTAGATGCTTTCAGCGGTTATCTCTTCCGAACATAGCTACCCGGCGATGCCACTGGCGTGACAACCGGTACACCAGAGGTTCGTCCACTCCGGTCCTCTCGTACTAGGAGCAGCCCCCTTCAAATATCCAACGCCCACGGCAGATAGGGACCAAACTGTCTCACGACGTTTTAAACCCAGCTCACGTACCTCTTTAAATGGCGAACAGCCATACCCTTGGGACCGGCTACAGCCCCAGGATGAGATGAGCCGACATCGAGGTGCCAAACACCGCCGTCGATATGAACTCTTGGGCGGTATCAGCCTGTTATCCCCAGAGTACCTTTTATCCGTTGAGCGATGGCCCTTCCATACAGAACCACCGGATCACTATGACCTGCTTTCGCACCTGCTCGACTTGTGGGTCTCGCAGTTAAGCACGCTTATGCCATTGCACTATGAGCACGATTTCCGACCGTACTTAGCGTACCTTCGTACTCCTCCGTTACACTTTGGGAGGAGACCGCCCCAGTCAAACTGCCTACCATGCACTGTTCCCAATCCCGATTCAGGGACCAAGGTTAGAACCGCAAACAAACCAGGGTGGTATTTCAAGGTTGGCTCCAACAGAACTGGCGTCCCGTCTTCATAGCCTCCCACCTATCCTACACAGATTTGTTCACAATCCAATGCAAAGCTACAGTAAAGGTTCATGGGGTCTTTCCGTCTAGCCGCGGGGAGATTGCATCATCACAAACACTTCAACTTCGCTGAGTCTCGGGAGGAGACAGTGTGGCCATCGTTACGCCATTCGTGCAGGTCGGAACTTACCCGACAAGGAATTTCGCTACCTTAGGACCGTTATAGTTACGGCCGCCGTTTACCGGGACTTCAATCAAGAGCTTGCACCCCATCATTTAATCTTCCGGCACCGGGCAGGCGTCACACCCTATACGTCCACTTTCGTGTTTGCAGAGTGCTGTGTTTTTATTAAACAGTCGCAGCCACCAGTTTATTGCAACCCCTTCACCCTCCTGGCGCAGGCCAGTCAAGCTACAAGGGCGTACCTTATCCCGAAGTTACGGTACCAATTTGCCGAGTTCCTTCTCCCGAGTTCTCTCAAGCGCCTTAGAATACTCATCTCGCCCACCTGTGTCGGTTTGCGGTACGGTCTTGTTAAACTGAAGCTTAGAGGCTTTTCTTGGGACCACTTCCAATTGCTTCGCGCCTAAGCGCTCGCCTCGTACCCTTGAATTCCGCGCCCGGATTTGCCTAAGCGCCTTCTCCAATACAAGGACCGGGACTTCCAACACCCGGACAACCTTCCGCGATCCGTCCCCCCATCGCATTTAACAATGGTGCAGGAATATTAACCTGCTTCCCATCAGCTACGCATTTCTGCCTCGCCTTAGGGGCCGACTCACCCTACGCCGATGAACGTTGCGTAGGAAACCTTGGGCTTACGGCGAGGGGGCTTTTCACCCCCTTTATCGCTACTCATGTCAGCATTCGCACTTCTGATACCTCCAGCATCCTTCTCAAGACACCTTCACAGGCTTACAGAACGCTCTCCTACCATGCACAATAAATTGTGCATCCGCAGCTTCGGTATATAGCTTAGCCCCGTTACATCTTCCGCGCAGGACGACTCGATCAGTGAGCTATTACGCTTTCTTTAAAGGATGGCTGCTTCTAAGCCAACCTCCTGACTGTTTTAGCCTTCCCACTTCGTTTCCCACTTAGCTATATTTGGGGACCTTAGCTGGCGGTCTGGGTTGTTTCCCTCTTGACACCGGACGTTAGCACCCGATGTCTGTCTCCCGTGATTGCACTCTTCGGTATTCGGAGTTTGCTATGACGAAGTAATCCGCAATGGACCCAACAATCATTACAGTGCTCTACCCCCGAAGGTGATACACGAGGCACTACCTAAATAGTTTTCGGAGAGAACCAGCTATTTCCAGACTTGTTTAGCCTTTCACCCCTATCCACAGCTCATCCCCTAATTTTTCAACATTAGTGGGTTCGGACCTCCAGTACGTGTTACCGCACCTTCATCCTGGCCATGGATAGATCGTCTGGTTTCGGGTCTACGCCCAGCAACTAAAGCGCCCTATTCGGACTCGCTTTCGCTACGCCTTCCCTAGTCGGTTAAGCTTGCTACTGAACGTAAGTCGCTGACCCATTATACAAAAGGTACGCAGTCACCCCACAAGGAGGCTCCTACTGTTTGTATGCATGCGGTTTCAGGATCTATTTCACTCCCCTCCCGGGGTTCTTTTCGCCTTTCCCTCACGGTACTGGTTCACTATCGGTCGATTACGAGTATTTAGCCTTGGAGGATGGTCCCCCCATATTCAGACAGGATTTCACGTGTCCCGCCCTACTTGTCGTACCCCTAGTTCCACACATCAGTTTTCGCATACAGGGCTATCACCTGCTACGGCCGCACTTTCCAGAGCGTTCTGCTAACTGTCATGCTAAAAGGTACAAGGCTCTTCCCATTTCGCTCGCCACTACTTTGGGAATCTCGGTTGATTTCTTTTCCTGCAGCTACTTAGATGTTTCAGTTCACTGCGTTCGCCCCACATGACCTATGTATTCAGTCATGGGTACTCCATTAGGAGTGGGTTTCCCCATTCGGACATCTCCGGATCAAAGCTTGTTTGCCAGCTCCCCGAAGCTTTTCGCAGGCTACCGCGTCCTTCATCGCCTGTAATCGCCAAGGCATCCACCACATGCACTTATTCGCTTGACCCTATAACGAGTACGTCTGCATCGCTGCACACGTCGCGCTATAGGTGAGTATCGGTATTTGTGCCGTATTCCAAATTCTTGTGTGCCTCTCTCAAGACACACTGCTTTGAGATACTTCTCGATACAATCTCAACCCAAATTTTGTGACACCACACACACCATCTCTAATGTGCATCGCATCACGATTGAATTGAACTTCTTCCAAATTGTTAAAGAACGACAGCCGATTTTGGTATCTCTACCAAGTCAGTGTTAGGCCAAGCCTAAGCTAAAACACACTCATCGATGTTCAACCGCAACATCGCCAAATATCTTTTAGCTTAAGGTTTGGTGGAGGCTAACGGGATCGAACCGTTGACCCTCTGCTTGCAAAGCAGATGCTCTCCCAGCTGAGCTAAGCCCCCAATATTGCTACTGTAGGTACATCTCTCCAGCTGCTGGAACTACAGTCGAGCCCGAGCAACCAAAGACTAGATGGTGGGTCTGGTTGGATTCGAACCAACGACCCCCGCCTTATCAAGACGGTGCTCTAACCGACTGAGCTACAGACCCTACAGCCTGTCGTATGACAGCCGATAAGCGTGAGCGCTTAACTTACGTTGCGTTAAGCTCGAGAAAGGAGGTGATCCAGCCGCACCTTCCGATACGGCTACCTTGTTACGACTTCACCCCAGTCACGAATCCCACCGTGGTAAGCGCCCTCCTTGCGGTTAAGCTACCTACTTCTGGTGAAACCCGCTCCCATGGTGTGACGGGCGGTGTGTACAAGACCCGGGAACGTATTCACCGCGGCATGCTGATCCGCGATTACTAGCGATTCCAACTTCATGCACTCGAGTTGCAGAGTGCAATCCGGACTACGATCGGTTTTCTGGGATTAGCTCCACCTCGCGGCTTGGCAACCCTCTGTACCGACCATTGTATGACGTGTGAAGCCCTACCCATAAGGGCCATGAGGACTTGACGTCATCCCCACCTTCCTCCGGTTTGTCACCGGCAGTCTCCTTAGAGTGCCCTTGCGTAGCAACTAAGGACAAGGGTTGCGCTCGTTGCGGGACTTAACCCAACATCTCACGACACGAGCTGACGACAGCCATGCAGCACCTGTGTATCGGTTCTCTTTCGAGCACCCCCTAATCTCTCAGGGGTTCCGACCATGTCAAGGGTAGGTAAGGTTTTTCGCGTTGCATCGAATTAATCCACATCATCCACCGCTTGTGCGGGTCCCCGTCAATTCCTTTGAGTTTTAATCTTGCGACCGTACTCCCCAGGCGGTCAACTTCACGCGTTAGCTACGTTACTAAGGAAATGAATCCCCAACAACTAGTTGACATCGTTTAGGGCGTGGACTACCAGGGTATCTAATCCTGTTTGCTCCCCACGCTTTCGTGCATGAGCGTCAGTGTTGGCCCAGGGGGCTGCCTTCGCCATCGGTGTTCCTCCGCATATCTACGCATTTCACTGCTACACGCGGAATTCCACCCCCCTCTGCCAGACTCTAGCTTGCCAGTCACAAATGCAGTTCCCAGGTTGAGCCCGGGGATTTCACATCTGTCTTAACAAACCGCCTGCGCACGCTTTACGCCCAGTAATTCCGATTAACGCTTGCACCCTACGTATTACCGCGGCTGCTGGCACGTAGTTAGCCGGTGCTTATTCTTCCGGTACCGTCATCAGACCAGGATATTAGCCCAGTCCTTTTCTTCCCGAACAAAAGTGCTTTACAACCCGAAGGCCTTCTTCACACACGCGGCATTGCTGGATCAGGCTTTCGCCCATTGTCCAAAATTCCCCACTGCTGCCTCCCGTAGGAGTCTGGGCCGTGTCTCAGTCCCAGTGTGGCTGGTCGTCCTCTCAGACCAGCTACAGATCGTCGCCTTGGTAGGCCTTTACCCCACCAACTAGCTAATCTGCCATCGGCCGCCCCTATAGCGCGAGGTCCGAAGATCCCCCGCTTTCATCCGTAGATCGTATGCGGTATTAATCCGGCTTTCGCCGGGCTATCCCCCACTACAGGACACGTTCCGATGTATTACTCACCCGTTCGCCACTCGTCAGCGGAGCAAGCTCCCTGTTACCGTTCGACTTGCATGTGTAAGGCATGCCGCCAGCGTTCAATCTGAGCCAGGATCAAACTCTTAAGTTTAATCTCTGTTACTGTTTTCTATTCTTCCGAATAGGTCGCTCAACTCAAGAATCAACAAGAAGTACAAACCGAAGTTCGTACGACTTACTTTCTTCTCTTGTGCGAGCTCTTGATACTTTTGCTTGAATCCCGTGACGAATCACCGGACCTGCAACTCCATCAAGCGCCCACACTTATCGGCTGTAAATTTTTAAAGAACCGTTTAACGACTGGCTGGACATTTCCTCGCACTAGGCGACCCGTCGATTACTGCTATACTACTTTGCTTCGTCGTTCGCAGCGTTGCTTTGCTGCAGAACAGAAGCGAGATTATGTACCGCACTCCTCGCTTCGTCAAGCACTTTTTTGCAGACTCGTTTGCGATATTTCTAGATCCACCCAAGAAACATCCCAATCGGCAAAAAGCTGCTCGACCACTTCACCCTCAGAAACACACCCAAGAACAAAGCCACCGCTACTTCCTGGCAATAAGAAAGCACCCTTAAAAACAAGCACCTTTCTTACCGCCACCCCCCGCCGCTTCGCTGCCTGCGCTGCGTTGTTTGCAGCGGGGAGGCGAATAATAGGACACTCTTCCGAACTTTGCAATATCCCCTACGAAATTTGTGGGTATTGCCATCCTTACCCCTCGCTCGACCACTACTCGCGCCGGCGATGGTTGATCAGAAGGAACAGCCCCATCAAGATCAAGAAGCCGACAATCAGGCCCGCTGCGTTCCGGAGCACATGATCAAAACCTATCCGCTCAACGTTGATGAAAGGATAAGGATAGAAGTCGCTGAGATGCCCGTGCCAGAGCGTCGCAAACAGATAGCCCAGCGGATAGATCAGCCACAACCAGATCCGACGCGCATCCAAGGCGAAGCGGGGAACGAAGAAGATCCAATAGACGACCGCCAAAATGGGCACGACGGTGTGCACCACTTCGTTCAACACCGCGCGTATCCCTACCGGAACCCAATATCCGCGGAGCAGCAGGTTGTACCCGCAGCCGACAAAGGCCAGATAGAGCGTGACCGCTGTCACGACCGACGGCCGATACGTCCATTCTGGCAGCCAGCGCTTCAGCGATGTCATGGCGAGCAAGACACAGACGAAACAGCAAGCCGACAGCACGATCGTCAGATTCGTCAAATAACTGGCAGTACGGATTGCACTATCGGCCCAAGACCAATCCTGGGATAGAAACCACCCCATCGTCTTGGTGACTTGTCCTATAGCCCCAAAGCAGGAGAGGCCGGCCAAGGCCGAGACCAAGACGATCGCCCCAGGTTTCGCCCCGACATGCGCCGCAAATGGCGCGGTCGAGACAGGCGCCGGCGTCGGCGCGTCAGCCATTGCGGAGGGGTCGCCCACGTCACGCGATACCGCATACGGCACGGCCTGGCTGGACGAGCCGACGTACGGCTGCGCCCGCGGGGCTCCCGCATCTGGCGTCTGGCTGGTTTCCGATGATTCGCGCATAGATTCAGTCTAAGCCCGAAAATCGTTTCGGTTCAACGATGCGCCTTAACAGAACAGGGGAATTCGGAACGCCCGCTAGTTTCTCTGCGCGATGCTGCGTCGCTGCGTTTCCGACGGCGTCATGCCGAATAACTGGCGATAATCTGCCGTGAATTGGCTATGGTGCCAAAACCCCCACTCGGCGGCGACCTCCTGAACCGTTTGCCGACTCGGCGCCACGCCGGCGACGCGCGACAACGCCCGATCGGTCGAGACCGAGGACGATGCGGCAAACGCATCCTCACCCCGGTGCAATAACGCCCGCCGCACACCATTGAGACGGGTTGCCCGCAAATAGCGCTGCGGGCTCATTCCATAAATGTCCTGGAAGCAATATTGCAGCGTTCGGCGGCTCGCGCGGAGCACCGTGCACAATTCTGGAATACCGATTGGCCGCTCCCGATGCGTCAGTACATATTGACGCGCCGCATCCACGAGCCAGCGTCGGTGCGGTTTCGATAAAGCAGGCACCGGCGCCACATTTGCGGTCTGCAACAAACCGCCCGCCAGCAGCCGCAACACCTCATCTTGAAAATGCGCGGCCTGGAAGTCCGATAGCCTACCGTTCGCGCCGGCATCCCCGGCATTGCACAAAACGCGGAACATGACCTCGCGCAACGCGTCGAGCGCCAGCGAATCGAATCGGACAAGATCGTCCTGGATAGCAGGCGGAGCACCGGGGCAGCCATACTCCTGCTGCATGAAATCGCGCCATGCCGCCTCCGTGATGACAATCCCAAAAATACGGAACTGCGATGGCGTGACCAGCTCGAAGTCACGGTCGCCGGGCTGGCACGCAACCATATCTCGCTCAACCGTTCGCGCCCCGATCTTCATCGCACCCGACATGAAAGGATCAGCCATAGAGGGCGCGTCATCATCAGCGAGCTGCGCGCGGGGGACGGCATGCGATGAGCAATCACGTAGAGACTGCAGCCCGCTTGCCGCGTTCCCACTGTCGGCGCACCAAGCATTGGCCTCGTCCCGTTGCCCCGGCGACGCAGACGACGAGCGCGGTCCAAAAGGAGATCTCCCCTTCCGCCCCGTCTTGTCGACACGCTCCGCCGCCATGCATTCCTGGGTGAGCGCCGGGATGCCGAACCAAATGGCGCCGGAACGCACGCGACACGCCTGGCGCAGCGCCTGGCTGGTTGTCTCGGAAAAGAAATGCAGCCCCTCCTTCCGCCACTCGGTCAGCGTACCAATAAAGGCGCCGGTGCTGAGTTGGTCGTACTGCTGCGTCCAGCCCGCTATCGCTTCGGCTTGCTGGTTCGGGTCGTCGACAACATGCCGTTCGATGCGCCCGCCATCCTCGCAACCGACAGGCGCGATGTGAGGCGTGCTTATGCGTGAGGCCGCCGCATTTCGCACATCGTCGGTCGCCCTCAAAACGGATGCCCCGGCGTCGAGGCTGCCGATTCCCTTCGAAATCCTTTCACCGGTCGTCACAATCGCTTCCCTCCGCAGAACGAATGGAACTCTCGCGCCGAAACACGATGCGGATGACACGTGGCGCGCGAGTTTCGACCTCTACACCAGTGTAGAAAAAAAAAAATAAGCGAGGGAGCGACGTAAGTCGGACTGAAAGGACGGCAGATCTGCAATTTACGGCTTATCGAACGGTGGAAGACGAGAGCAGCGTATCCGGCGCAGTATGGTGAGCCAACAACGTATCGCTATCGTCCTTCAACTGCACGCCGGTGAGCTTGAGGCGGCGCGCCTCGGTCAATAGATGACACAGTTTGAAGGCGGCGGCAGGATAGGCCAGCCCTTCCGGGCGGACATTCGAGATGCAGTTGCGCATTGCATCGCTGGTGCCGCGGCGCGGCGCATACGTCAAATAAAGACCGAGACTGTCGGGCGAACTCAGGCCGGGTCGCTCACCAATCAAAATAACAACCAATCGCGCCCGCAGCAATGCCCCGACGTCATCGCCCAAGGCGACGCGCGACTGGGTTGCGACCACGACCGGGCCGATGCGCCAATCGGACAGGCTCGCGCGAACCTGTTGCAATAACGGTAGCGCATGCCGCGCGGCGGCCTGCGAAGACAAGCCGTCGGCAACGACAAAAACCACATCCCATAAATCGGCATTCTTGCCGTCGTTACCATGATGCTGATCGACGTACGCGCGCAGCGCATCCGCGCTGTCGTCGGACAGTCGGCGACCGAGATCCGGTCTACGCAGATATTCGAGACGATCCTTGGCCGCGCTGCATACGTCAAGCGTCGAAAAACCCGCGCCCTGCAATGCCTCGGCTAATGCCTTAGCGTCAAGCGGTTGGTGCACGGCATCGCGCGCCTGCGCATGCGCCAGATTGAATGCCAGTAGCGGCGCCGTCGGCATGCTGTTCCCGGCGCGGCCCAACGCAATGCGCGCATCGGTGAATTGGCGCAACGCATCCCATGGATTGACTTGGAGCGTCGATTTATCTCGCATTGGCATCTCCCTCGGGGCGCATCAGGCGTCGATCCACTGCTGCGCCAGCAGCGGTTGCGTCGGCGAAGCCGGCAAAATCCGCCCCGCTCGATCCGCAATGCGCATCGCCTCCAGCCATGCCTCGAACTCGGGAGCCCGTCCGAGACCCAGCACCGATCGCGCGTACAGCGCGTCGTGAAACGACGTGCTTTGATAGTTCAACATTACGTCATCGGCGCCAGGTACGCCCATGATGAAGTTGATACCAGCAACGCCGAGCAATGTCAGCAGGTTGTCCATATCGTCGGAATCCGCTTCCGCGTGATTCGTGTAGCAGATATCGCAACCCATCGGCACGCCAAGCAGCTTGCCGCAAAAGTGATCTTCGAGGCCTGCCCGCGTGATCTGTTTGCCGTTGTACAGGTATTCGGGACCGATGAAACCGACGACGGTATTGGTCAGCAAGGGCTTGAAGTGACGCGCGACGCCGTAAGCTCGCGCCTCGCACGTCTGTTGATCGACGCCGTGATGCGCGTCGGCCGACAGCGCACTGCCCTGCCCGGTTTCAAAATACATGACGTTGTCACCGACAGTGCCGCGATGCAGCGACAAACCCGCTTCATACGCTTCCTGGAGCAAGGAAAGGGTTACGCCGAAGCTCGTGTTCGCCTTTTCTGTACCGGCGATCGATTGAAAAACGAGATCGACGGGCGCACCGCGCTCGATGGCCTGAATCGTGTTGGTCACATGCGTGAGGACGCAAGTCTGCGTCGGCACATCGAAACGTTGCCGGAAAGCATCCATCATTTCGAGCAACGTCGTGATCGCGCTCAGGCTGTCCGTTGCCGGATTGATGCCGATCACCGCATCGCCGCAGCCGTACATCAGGCCATCCAGCATCGACGCGGCAATGCCACGCGCGTCGTCCGTAGGATGATTCGGCTGCAAACGTACCGCCATCCGGCCAGGCAGCCCCAATGTGTTTCGAAAACGCGTGATCACCGGCCGCTTCTTCGCGCCGAGGATCAGATCCTGATTGCGCATGATTTTCGAGACAGCGGCCACCATTTCCGGCGTCAGTCCCGCCGACACATTGCATATTGCCTCGGACGATGTGTCGTCGGAGAGAATCCATTCCCGCAAATCGCCAACCGTCAGATGCGAAATTGCATCGAAGGCCTTGGCGTCATGCGTATCGATGATCAAACGCGTGACTTCATCGTCCTCGTACGGAATCAATGCCTGCTGCAAGAAGGTTTTCAGCGGCACCGCCGCCAAGGCCATCTTGGCGGCAACGCGCTCTTCCTCGGATGCGGCGCTGAGGCCGGCAAGTTGATCGCCCGATCGCTCAGGTGTCGCCTTCGCCATCAAGGCAGGCAAGTCTGCAAAGACGTAGCGACGCTCGCCTATGGTTTCCGAGAAAGCCATCCTCTACTCCTGCGCGACGCTTAGTAGCAGCGTCGCCATTGCGCACTTACGCGATGTGGAACGGCACCGCACGCCATGCTGCCGAGCCGCCTTGCGCGATGATGTTGCTCGACCGCCCCCATCGTCGACTTAGTCCGTTCCCGCACCGGACTGCACGACCGGATTCGCGTGCAAATCGCGTTGTCGCCGCGTCGCCAGGAAATACGCGAAACCGATGGCCACGATAATGGCGAAGATGCACGCCACCAGCGCATTGAAGTACACCATCGTCACCAGACACAGGACCGCGGCACAGAGCGCAAAGGCGGGGAATACGGGAAACAACGGCGCCTTGTAGGGGCGTGCCATATTCGGCTCCGAGCGCCGCAATTTGAACAACGCCGCCATGCTGACGATGTACATCACGATAGCGCCGAACACAGACATCGTCACGATATTCGCCGTCAAGGTCTGGCCGGCGAACTGAATCAGATTATCACTATAGATGGCCGCGATGCCGATCACCCCGCCAGCCAAAATTGCCCGGTGCGGCGTCTTGAAGCGCGGATGGATCTTGGCCAAGGCCGGCGGCAGATAGCCGGCGCGGGCCAACGCGAAGATCTGCCGGGAATATCCCAGAATAATCCCGTGAAACGACGCAACCAGGCCAAACAAGCCGAGCCAGACCAACATATGCAGCCAATTGCTGTTCTCGCCGACGATGTATTTCATCGCCTGCGGCAACGGGTCGTTGATGTTCGATAGTTTCGTCCAGTCGCCGGCCGCGCCTGCAAACACCATGACGCCGATGGCAAGCAGCACCAGGGTAATGATGCCGGTGACATACGCGATCGGAATCGAGCGACGCGGATTACGCGCCTCCTCGGCAGCCATCGCCACGCCCTCGATGGCGAGGAAAAACCAGATGGCAAACGGAATGGCGGCAAAAATGCCGGAAAAACTGCCGAGCGAGAAGTGATCGGCCCCGGACCATCCCCCTTTGACGAAATGCGCCATCTCGAATCCGGGCGATACCACCCCCATAAAAACGAGCAGCTCGAAGATAGCCAGCACCGTCACGCACAATTCGAATGCAGCCGCCACCTGCACGCCAACGATGTTCAGCGCCATAAAAACGATATAGGCGCCGACGGCTGCGTTTTTGGGATCAAGGCCCGGAAACTGCACGTGCAGATAGGCTCCGATCGCAAGGGCGATTGCCGGTGGCGCGAAAACGAACTCGATTAGCGTCGCAATGCCGGCGATATAGCCGCCAACAGGGCCGAATGCGCGCCGGGCATAGGCAAACGGGCCGCCGGCATGCGGTATCGACGTGGTCAGTTCGGTAAAACTGAAAATGAAGGTCGCATACATCGCGGCGATGAAAATTGCCGTGACGAGAAAGCCGAGCGTGCCCGCCGAGGCCCAGCCATAGCTCCAGCCAAAATACTCGCCGGAAATGACGAGGCCTACGGCGATGCCCCATAGTTGCCAGGTTCCCAGCGTCTGCTTCAATGCTTGTGGCGCGGCGGGCATCGCCGCGCGAGCGTTCAAATCGGGCGTCATGGCATCCCCAAATAAGGCGCGATCTGGTCAAATCGCACACAAGCCGCATCGATGGCGGCAGAACCTGCCTCCGCGCAGGGAATGCCGCGCAGAGAACAGAATCGCTCGATTCGAACACGCTGAAATTTGAGACTGTTAGCGAAATTCGGCACAAATATGCGGACGATGGTCTGGGCAGCCCGGCTGCCAGGACACTCCCACTTGGGCCAAATCTTAGGACCGCGCATTGGCCGGATTGCGCCATGCGCCCAATCCCATGCTTCCTAACGCCTGGCCTGACGGATTTCCCGCTCCGTCGCCACGTCGAACGGGCTGTGCGTACAATCGCAAACATGCCGCGCGTCGCCGGACCGTGGCAAAAGCGTCGCTCGGCGCGAGGACAAGGCCGATAGGCGCGATGCAACCACCGCTTTGCAAACACAGAGGAATGCCTCATGCCTGAATCGGCTCCGTTGGCGGCCCGCCGTCGATCGCCTTCCGCAGAGAGAAATCGCGACCCGATATTGCACGTCCTGACGCGGGTTTTGCCGAGGTCGGGAACCGTGTTGGAAATCGCCAGCGGCACAGGGCAGCACGCCATCCATTTCGCGGCCGCACTGCCGGGCGTCACATGGCAGCCCAGCGACCCCGACACAGACGCACATGACTCCATCGAAGCCTGGCGACAGGATGCCGCCTTGCCGAATCTGGCACCGCCGCTGGCGCTCGACGTGCACACGTCGCCCTGGCCCTTGCCCACTGCGGCGACGCCGCTGTCAGCGGTGGTGTGCATCAATATGATTCACATCTCGCCATGGACGGCGGCGCAGGCGTTGTTCGACGGCGCGCGTCGGCATCTCGCCGCGGACGGGGTGCTGGTGCTGTATGGACCGTATAAGCGCGATGGACAGCACACCGCGCCGAGCAATGCCGCTTTTGATGCGCAGTTGCGCGCCAGCGATCCACGCTGGGGCATCCGGGATCTGGCAGACGTGGAGAAATTGGCGAACGCGGTCGGCCTCACACTGGGCGAGGTGATCGACATGCCGGCGAATAACCTCACCGTCGTCTTCCGCTACCCCCAATAGACAGGGAAGCCGGGGTCGGACGTAGAATGATTGCAGGTGTCGACGCGGCCCCGGCTCCGTCGGCTCTTTTCTTCCGTTTTCACTTTTTCGCAGGCACTCGAATTTATGAAGTCACTGAGCACATTCCTTCTGGCGGCAGCGTTCACCACATCGGCCTTCGCCGCAGCGCCTGCAACCGAGACGCTGCCGTCGGGCGTCGTCGTGCAACAACTGGTGCAAGGCACGGGCGCGCAGCCGAGCGCCACGGATAAGGTCACCGTGAACTATACGGGCACGCTGTCCGACGGGACCGTCTTTGACGCCTCCTCGCAGCACGGCGGTCCGGCGACCTTCGGTCTGAATCAGGTAATTCCGTGCTGGACGCAAGGCGTGCAGAAAATGAAGGTGGGCGGCAAGGCCAAATTGACCTGCCCCGCAGCAACGGCCTACGGTAGCCGCCAAGTCGGCCCGATTCCGCCGAACAGCGCATTGACGTTCGAAATCGATTTGCTGAAAGTCGGCGGCTAAACGGCCGCTTGTGAGTCGTCCCGCCCTCAATGCTTATAAGTACGCGGTACGATTTTTTCGTTATTCCTCTTAGAGTGGAGTGCGTCATGCCGGAAATCATCGTTTATGCAGCAGCAGGCCGCAGCGCGGAACAGAAGAAAGCACTGATGTCGGGCATCACGGAGGCGGTTGAAAAGGCGCTTCAGGTGCCGAAGGAATCGGTTGTCGTGTCGATCGTCGAAACGCCGAAAGCCGACAAGATGAAGGGCGGGGTGTTGTTCAGCGAGCGCTAAGCAGCGAGCCACTGCAAACAGGACGCGCAACGTATGAATCCCAAAGTCGACGCCTTCATTGCAAAAGCGACGAAATGGCAGCCTGCATTCGAGATCATGCGCGCATTGGCGTTGGAATGCGGGCTGAGTGAAGACATGAAATGGGGCCAGCCGTGCTACACGGCGGACGGCCGCAATATCGTCCTCTTTCACGGCTTCAAGGAATATTGCGCCTTCCTGTTTTTTAAGGGCGCTTTGTTGGCGGACCCCGAGCGGTTACTCGTTGCGCAGACTGAGAACACACAATCCGCGCGTCAGATACGTTTCACCGATTCGGCCCAGGTTGCCGCCGCGGCATCCGTGCTGAAGGCCTATATCCTGGAAGCCGTTCGCATCGAGGCGTCCGGGGTGAAGGTGGCGTTGAAGACCGTCGCCGATCACAGCATTCCAGCCGAATTTCAAACGCAGTTGGATGCTCGTGCCGATGTAAAGGCCGCCTTTGCGGCGCTGACACCCGGCCGGCAACGCGCCTACCTTCTCCACTTCTCCGCAGCGAAACAAACGAAGACGCGTGAAGCGCGGGTCGAGAAATGTATTCCGCTGATTCTGGCCGGGAAGGGCTTGAATGACGATTGATGACGTCGGTTGCCAGAACGGCAGGCGAAAATGACGAAGGCCCCGCGCAAGCGGGGCCTTCGTTTTATTTGGTGCCGGCTGCCAGACTCGAACTGACCACCTGATGATTACAAATCAACTGCTCTACCAGATGAGCTAAGCCGGCGGAAACGCGATTCTACTCGATTTTCGTGCTTATTTGACAACCTTCAGATGCGGTCGGCTCGGCGGCTTGGGATTGCCGTCGGAACCGTCGTCGCTTTCATGCGACGCACCGGCGTGATCACCCGAGTTTTCGGACGAATCAACCACCGCGGCCGGCTCGCCATCTCCCGCACCATCGCCGTCGATCGACTTCAACACCGTTTCCGGCCTGCGCTCCGACGGTACCGCCGACAAGGTCGTGTTGCCCTTCGCATCCGGCGGCGTCAAAGCCCGTGCGTCGTCGGACACCTCGTCGTCGGCGACTTCCGAGCCCGGGACGTCCGCATGCCCATCGGCGGCGTCCTCGACCGGGAAGGCCATGCCCTGCCCGTTCTCACGCGCATAGATCGCCAGCACATTGCTGACCGGCACTTCGATCTTGTGGGCCTTGCCGCTGAAACGCGCGTTGAATTCGATCCAGTCGTTCTTCATCTGCAACCCATTGGTCGCATCGAAGCTGATGTTCAACACAATTTCGCCATCCCGCACGAATTGCGTCGGCACGCGCGTGCGCTGGTCCACCCGCACCGCTATGTGCGGGGTGAACCCGTTGTCCGTGCACCACTCATACAGGGCACGCAACAAATAAGGTTTCGTCGACGTATCGGACATCCGTATTCCTCCGCGATCGTCACATCAGGTTGATTTGCGTCGCACGGTCAGTCTGATAACCCTACGACGTCGCCAGAATCCAGCACCGGCACCCGGACGGAAACCCGCCCCGAACGCCGCCGCTGGCCGGCGACATCACCCGACGATCAACGACGCATCACCTTCTCAGACGGCGTCAGTGCTTCGATGTAGGCCGGACGGCTGAAAATGCGCTCGGCATACTTCAGCAGCGGCGCGGCATTCTTCGACAACTCGATGCCGTAATGATCCAAACGCCACAGCAACGGCGCGATCGCGATGTCCAGCATCGAGTACTCGTCGCCCAGCATATGCTTGTTCTTCAGGAAAATCGGCGCCAATTGGGTCAAACGATCACGGATCGCCAGACGCGCACGCTCATGCGCCTTCTCCACGACCGCAGCCGCGTTGTCGCCGTCCTTCGAATTCGCCTTGTGGTTTTCGAGCGTATCGACGTGCGTGAACAACTCCTTCTCGAAATTCTGAAGGAACAACCGCGCACGCGCACGCTGCACCGGATCCGCCGGCATCAACTGCGGATGCGGGAAACGCTCGTCGATATACTCGTTGATGATGTTCGATTCATACAGAATCAAATCGCGCTCGACCAGGATAGGCACCTGACCGTACGGGTTCATCACCGCGATGTCTTCCGGCTTGTTGAACAAGTCCACATCACGGATTTCAAAATCCATGCCCTTCTCAAACAACACCAAACGGCAACGCTGCGAGAACGGGCACGTCGTGCCCGAATACAAAACCATCATGTCCGGAATCCTCTGAAAACCGAATGGGCAGGACTACACTACGGCCGGACATCGCTGTGTCGCCGTGAGCATGCCCCGCACCTCAGACGCGTATTATGCCTATTTGATTTGCAAAAGTCGCGCTTTTCCTTTAACGCGCCGTTATCTGCTTTTAAGTTCCAGCAAAAAATAAACAACGCCGCACGATCAGCCGATAACGTGAAATTCGGAAAATGCCCGATTCGGACACTTTTTCAACGTCATCACGCAGGTAGGAGCGCGCGTACCAGACGGGTCCGATGCCGTGCGTCGCTTACTTCAGGACTCGCCAATAAGCGCGTACCAAACCCCAGGCGGAAAGACAGAACAGCGCCAGGAAACCCAGCACCCAGGGACCGAGTCGGTGCCGCGTCAGCGCAGACGGGTCTGACATCCACCCCATATAAGCGACCAGATCCGACAGCGCCGCGTCGTACTGCGCCGCACTCATCGATCCTGGCGCCAACGACGTGAAACCGTCGAAGGTCTTCGTTGCGACCGCAGCAGCGGGGCCGCCCGCGCTCGAATCGACTGTCGAGATCTTGAAACGCGCCAGCCGCGGGCCATGCAGGCCGGCCAATATGTCAGGCATCGCCACGTTGGGAACCAGCAGATTGTTGCCCCCCATCGGGCGTGTGGGATCCGTATAGAACGCGCGCAAATAGGTGTACACCCAAGGCGCGCCCTGGCGCTGCACGATCAACGCCAAGTCAGGGGGTACGGCACCGAACGCCGCGACGGCGGCCGATGCCGGCATCGCCGCCGCCAGCGGCGCCGATAACGCGCTGCCGGACGCACTCAGTGTCTTGAGCAGTTCCTCGCGACTGAATCCCAGCGCCTGCAACTGCCCGATTCGTACCGACGATGCCGCATGGCAACTGACGCAATACGTGGCGTACATCTGCGCCCCGCGACGCAGCGCGGCCAGGTCGGCGCCCCGATCGATCGGCTGGACCAACGGGATCGGCGCCCATACCGTCTGCTGCGCGACGGAAGCGGCAGACGTCCCCGCGGCGGTATCGGCGGAAGGTGATGCCGATGCCGAGGTCGGTGCCGTAGCCTCGGCGGCATAGCTGTCAAACGTGACAACACTCAACAACACACTCAACGCCATCGCGACGGCACATTGAGGGCGCAGACTCGCCGCCAACCAGCGCGCCGCACGCACCACGCTCGCCGCCATGCAGGAAGCGCGCAAAAAAGCCCGCGCTACATAAAACACAGCCGAACGCCGCTTCGCCTTCATCGCTGCGCCCTCGGTTTGCCACCTTTGCCCGCCGGTATCATGCGATCCGAATCCCCATCACTGAGCCGCGCGGGCAAAGGCAAACACCTTCCACGCGCACTCCACCAAGGCATGCCCAGGAAGAACGCGAAATACACGCAACAACCCAGCTGCGACAAGGACGTTACCACGCCGCCGGAGGGCAAGCCGCCAAGGACACCGAGCCCAAGAAAGGCCAGCGCGACCGCTCCATACCAAACACGCTGAGACAAGGGACGATATCGAATCGATCGCACCGGCGCGCGATCGAGCCAAGGCACGGCACACCAGACACCTACCGCCCCGAGCATCAGCACGACGCCCCAAAGCTTGGCCTCCGTGGACAGCAGCGCCGCGATCAACAGCAAGGCGAGCATCGCGCGCACAACGCCGCGTCGGTGGCGCCCGATCGCGACCGCCTGGCGCGATGCCGATCGACGGCCGAGCGCGAGCAATCCGGTCAGCCCCCACAGCGCCGCTACCACGACCATGCCCCACTGGAATGGCTCGGTCACCGCGCGCAGGATCGCGTAGAACGGCATGAAGTACCAGACCGGCGTGATGTCGTCGGGTGTTTGCAGCGGATTCGCCGGAATCGCATTGTTCGGCTCGATGAAATACCCGTGCATCGTCGGCGCATAGAACACGATGAGCGCAAACAGGAACAGGAAAACTGCAGCGGCGAGGACATCCTTGACGACGAAGTAGGGATGGAAGGGCACGGTGTCGGCCTCCCGCGTCGCCACGCTTGCCGCATCGTCGCCGCGAGGCAGATCGATACCGTCGGGATTGTTCGAGCCGACCTGCCGCAGTGTCGTCAGATGCAGCACCACGATCAGCAGCAAGAGGATCGGCACCGCCACCACATGCAAGGCGAAAAAACGGTTCAACGTCGCATCGGACACCGTCGCATCGCCCCGAATCCACGTTGCAATCGCCCCGCCTACGCCCGGTATCGCCGAGAACAGATTGACGATGACCTGCGCGCCCCAATACGACATTTGCCCCCACGGCAGCAGATAGCCGAAGAATGCCTCGGCCATGACCAGCAGAAACGTCAGGCATCCCACCACCCAAACCAGTTCACGCGGACGCCGATAAGACCCGTAGATCAGGCCCCGGAACAAGTGCAGATACAACACGACGAAAAACAACGACGCGCCGGTCGTATGCACATAGCGGATCAACCAGCCCCAGCGCACTTCCCGCATGATCCGTTCGATCGATGCGAACGCCAGCCCGGCGTCGGGCTTGTAGTGCATCGTCAGGAACAGGCCGCTGACGTACTGAATCACCAGTACCAGGCTGGCCAACGAACCAAATACGTACCAGAAGTTCAAATTACGCGGCACGCGATAACCGCTCATATGCCTGCGCCAGAATGCGCGCACCGGCAGCCGCGCATCGATCCAACCGACGATGCCGGCATCGCTATCCACCGATCCATCGCTCATCGGCTGCGGGTTAAGACCGCTCTCGATGCGCGGACGGCAGTCGTCCTGGGCGTCACGTTCTCGACTTGAATTCACGCGGCCCCCTGCTCGTCGCGACCGATCACCAATTGCGTGGCCGAGGCGTACATATGCCGTGGGATATCCAGATTTTGTGGCGCCGGCTTGTTCTTGAACACGCGTCCCGCCAGATCGAAGGTCGAGCCATGGCAGGGGCATAGCCAGCCACCGGGCCAATCCGACGGAAGATTCGGTTGCGCGCCGGGCACGAACCGCGCCGACGGCGTGCAGCCCAAATGGGTGCAGATCCCCACCAGCACGACGATATCCGGCTGCTCGGCGCGCGACCGATACGGATTCGCGCAATAGGCGGGCAAGGGCATCGAATACGGGTGTCGGGTCAAGGGATCCGCCAGATCGGGGACCGCTGCCAGCACTTCCCGCATCATCTCGGGCGTGCGGCGCAGTACCCAGACCGGCTTGCCACGCCAGCGCACCGTCAGCATCTTGCCGGGAACCAATGTTCCGATATCGACCGTTACCGGTCCCGCCGCTTCCTGCACGGCCTCCGTCGGCGATAGCGACCGTACCAACGGAATCACCGCTACCACCCCACCTGCCGCCGCCAATGCGGTCGTGCTCGCCATCCAGACGCGGCGCTCTCGATCGATTCCCGCGGCCAGCCGCTCGCGACCATGAGACGCACCCGCGCCCACCCCATCATTGAGACCCGCTAGCTGGTCCGATACAGCGCGGGTCGGTCGAGCGAGCGGCCCTTTCGGGTCGGCGGCGCGTCGGGCGTCGGACGGGTCATCTGGATGCGGCATCGAATCCCAGGAAGTGAAGGGCGTCGGAGACGGCTCAGGCGCGCAAGGCGAACGGCGCAGGCCGTATCAGCGGGCGGGCGAGCTGAGCGAATCAGACAGGATTGAATACGTCGAAAAACTGGTGCGTGACACCGAACTGTTCGGCCAGATGCTCGCCGACCGCCTGCACACCGTATCGCTCGGTGGCATGGTGCCCCGCAGCAATATACGCCACACCGGTTTCGCGTGCGACGTGCGTCGTCTGCTCCGAGATTTCGCCACTGATATAGACGTCGACGCCCGCCGCCACGGCGTCCTCGAAATACCCTTGCGCCCCGCCGGTACACCACGCCACGCGTCGAACTTCGACCTGCGGATCGCCGATCACCAGCGGCGCACGCCCCAGCGTGTTCTCGACGTGCTTCGTCAGCGCTTCGAGCGTGACCGGGAACGGCAGCGCCGATGACCAGCCCATATCGTCGGGACCAAAGCGACCATCGGCGATCCAGCCGAGGCGTTTGGCCAACTGGACGTTATTGCCAAGCTCAGGATGCGAATCCAGCGGCAGGTGGTAGGCGAACAGGTTTACGTCGGCCAGCATCAGGCGACGCAAGCGCTCGGCCTTCATGCCTTTGATGGCCGGGCTCTCGTTCTTCCAGAAATAGCCGTGATGGACCAGGATAGCGTCGGCGCCCCATTCCAGCGCCTGGTCGAGCAATTCCAGCGACGCGGTGACGCCGGTGGCGAGCTTGCTCACCTTGCGACGCCCCTCTACTTGCAGGCCGTTCGGTGCGTAATCACGGA
Source organism: Robbsia sp. KACC 23696 (assembly GCF_039852015.1). NCBI lineage: Bacteria > Pseudomonadati > Pseudomonadota > Betaproteobacteria > Burkholderiales > Burkholderiaceae > Robbsia > Robbsia sp. KACC 23696. The sequence goes on from NZ_CP156626.1 coordinate 3,282,263, forward strand.
AGCGCCCGATTTCCAGTAGATTGTTCAGATACAATTCCAGTTCATTTCGGTCCACTATGCCGTCCACGATTCGATCCTCGATTCGATAAAAGCGTTCATTCGTCACATCGTTCTCACCCGAACATCTCGGAATTCAGGTCATTCGTCTCGATGCTCAAGCGCTGCTGGTTGTTGTTCGCACAGGCGGTCACCGTCCTGCTGGCCCTGCTCTTCGTGGTCACCACGTTGAAGCCGGAGTGGCTGCCGCATCGCGGCGGCGCCACGTATCCCGCTGCCGCCCCGGGCGCCGGCGCGGATACGGCCAACACCGCGTCTGACGCTGCCGGTCAGTCGGCAAACCCCGCACAGGGGCCACCATCGCTAGCCGATCAATTGTTGCATGGTCGGCATCAGCCCGACAGCGGCACGTCCTACGCCGATGCGGCGCAGAAAGCCATGCCGGCCGTCGTCAACGTCTACTCGACGAAGGGTGCGCCCAAGAGCAAGCCGCGCGATCCGCGGATGAACGACCCGCTCTATCGCTACCTCTACGGCAAGCACCGTCAGGAACGCGCCCCGTCGTCGAATCTCGGCTCCGGCGTCATCGTCAGCCCAGAAGGATACATCCTGACGAACCAACATGTGATCGACGGCGCCGACGAAATCGAGATCGCACTGGCCGACGGACGCAAGACGCACGCGAAAGTCATCGGTTCCGATCCGGATACGGACCTCGCCGTGCTGAAGATCGATCTGCCGCATCTGCCGACGATCAGCTGGGGCGATCTCGAGCACACGCGGGTAGGCGATGTCGTCCTGGCGATCGGCAATCCCTTCGCTGTCGGCGAGACGGTGACGATGGGCATCGTCAGCGCGCTCGGCCGCAATCACCTGGGCATCACGCCGTTCGAGAATTTTATCCAGACCGACGCGGCGATCAACCCCGGCAATTCGGGCGGCGCGCTGATCGATACCCAAGGCAATGTGATCGGCATCAATACGGCGATCTATTCGCGCAGCGGCGGCTCCCTCGGCATCGGCTTTGCCACGCCGGTGACGACGGCGCGGATGGTGCTCGAAAGCATCATCAAGACGGGCAGCGTCACGCGCGGCTGGATCGGCGTCGAGCCGCAAGACCTGACGCCGCAGGTGGCGCATGCCTTCCATCTCGATCAGCACAGCGGCGCCATCGTCGCCGGCCTGCTGCAGAACGGACCGGCCGACAAGGCGGGCATCCGTCCCGGCGATATTATCGTCGGCGTGAACGACACGAAAGTGACGGAGACCGTGTCTCTGCTCAATGCCGTCGCCCAGATTCTGCCGGGCACCGATGCGACCATGCACATTATCCGCAAGGGCAAGTCGATCGATATCACCGTCCAGATCGGCAAGCGCCCGCGCCCGCTGAAGTCCGCCAGCGACGACGAATAGCGACCGGGGCAACCATCGCCCCACGCCAATCGCGCGGACGCCTGTGGGCGCGCGCCAACGATGCGACGGGCGGCGCCTGACCGACAAGCCGAAACACAGTGGAGCGGGGAACAAGGCAGGGATGCGCGCGGAACAAGGCGCACCCGCTTCATCGGCGGCCCCGCGGTATCGCTGTATCGCGGCGGCCCGTTTGGAGGATCAGTCCCGCGGCACGGGCAGATTGTCACGCGAGGCATCGGCCTTGGGCGTGAAGAAACGCGCTGCGAGCAGGCCTACTTCGTACAGCAGCACCAGCGGCACGGCCAGAATCAACTGCGATACGACGTCAGGCGGCGTCACCACGGCTGAAATGACGAAGGCGCCGACGACGACGTACGGCCGGATTTCCTTCAGCTTCTTCAGCTCGACAAACCCCATCCGCACGACCAGCACGACGATGATCGGCACCTCGAAGGTGACACCGAAACACAGGAACATCGTCAGCGCGAAGCTGAGATAGTTATCGATGTCCGTGGTCATTTCCGCGCCGAGTGGCGCGTTGTAGTGCGCCATGACCCGGAAGATCGTCGGAAATACGACGAAGTAGGCGAACGCCATGCCGCACAGAAACAGAAAGTAGCTGCTGCTGACCAAGGGCATGATCAAGCGCTTTTCATGCTGGTACAACCCCGGCGCGACAAAGGCCCAGAGCTGATACAGCACGATCGGCAAGGCGATGACGAAGGCGACCATCATCGTCACCTTCATCGGCACGAAGAACGAGCCGGTCACGTCGGTGACGATCATCTTGCCGCCTGCCGGCAGGTTCTGCAGCAGCGGTCGCGCCAGAAGCTTGAAGATTTCCGGCGCCCAGTAGACGAGGCTGACGAAAACGACGATGACGGCAATGCCCGCGCGGATGATCCGATCCCGCAACTCGACCAGATGCGAAATGAAGCTTTCCTCGCCTACGGTACCGTCTTGCGATGCTTGTTGTGATTTGTTCGGGTCGCTCACGCCTGCCTCGCGCCTACTGCAATGCTTTTGGAAACCACGTCTGAAAGACCCCGGTCAGAGAAAACGCGTCGGCGGACGGTCGCTATCCACGGCCCGATGACGCGCGACACGCGCGGCGCCCGACTGCAGTTGGGAACGGACCCCTTGTGCACGCTTGTACCACACCGGCGGCGTGGTCTGTTTGATGCGCCAGTTACGGCGACGCACCGGCAGCGACGCGCCGTACCGCAAGCCGTCGGCGCCATCGTGACGGGCGGCATCGCTGGCCGCCAGATTGCTCGCATGCTCCGCCGCCGGCAGCGACGAGCCGCCGAACGGCACATGCGCGCCAGTATCGGTTTCGTCGTAGACGCTATAGCCGGAGGGATTGACGGCGGCGCCGTCGACGATGTTCTCGGGCTGGTGAATCGTTGCAGCCGTGCCCGGTCCGGGCTCCGGCGACAAAGACCGCCAGGTATCGTTCAACGACGATTCCGTCTCGCGAACCGAAGAGCCGATCCCGCGCAGTGAATCCTCGGTCTCGCGCATATGCGTGTTGACCGAGCCATGCATATTGCGCGCGGCGTCCTCGAACTCGGTCTTGGCCGCCTTCAAGTCGGCCATGTCCATTTCCCGCGCCACCTCGGACTTGACGTCGTTGATATAGCGTTGCGCGCGACCCAGCAACAGGCCGGCGGCGCGTGCCACGCGGGGCAAGCGTTCCGGCCCGATCACGACAAGCGCAACAACGCCGATGATCGCAAGTTTTGACAATCCAAGATCAAGCATGGCGTTTTGTGGCGTACTTTATGGCGTTGACGTGGAGAAGCCCCACGGTGGAACCGGTGCGCGAGACGCAACCGTCCCGGCACCCAGGCGGCATGACAGCCGCAATCCCTGGCATGGCGCAACCGTCCAACGCAGATTCGGCGTCATGGTCTCTTTCAACGATGACACCGTCGCAGCGAAACCCCTCCCCAGACAAGACGCCGGGGCTCGCGCGGCCAATCGTCCCGCCATTGGCCGCACACCGCTCAGTGCTGGCTGCTGCGCTCTTTCGCGTCGACGTCGACGGTGTCCTTCGCGCGCGCGATCGACTCGCTACGCTGCGCGCCGTCGCTGCTCGCCGGTGTGTCGGCGTCCTTCATGCCTTCCTTGAAGCCCTTGACCGCGCCACCCAGGTCGGAACCCATATTGCGCAGCTTCTTCGTGCCGAAAACCAAGGCCACGATGACCAGTACGATCAGCCAATGCCAAATACTCAGCGAACCCATTACCCTTCTCCGATTACTTCTCGCCGAAGCGGCGGGAAGCCTTACCTGCCCCGTGTTGCGTGCCTGCCCAACCTTACCACTGCCTTGCGGCGCCACGGACTATGCCACAGGAGAAAAAACCCTGTCGCGTGATCGTGTTACGCACGCAACGGCGTCTGGACCAGCATCTTCACAGTACGCCCTCAGCTCATCCGTGTCCAAGGACGCGGACCGCCGAGAATATGCGCGTGCAAATGATATACCTCTTGTCCGCCATTCGGGCCCGTATTGATTACAGTCCTGAAACCGGTCTCGCCGCCCGTGTAGGCACAACCGAGTTCGGCCGCCAGGCGGGACGTCAGGACGAGCATTCTACCAAGCAACGGCGCGTCCTCCTCGGTCACCGCCGAGAGCGTTTCGATATGCCGCTTTGGGATCACCAGCGCATGCGTCGGCGCGGCCGGACGGATGTCGTGGAAAGCATAGAACTCGTCGTCCTCGAAGATCTTCTTGCTCGGAATCTCTCCGCGGACGATTTTGCAGAAAATACAGTCGTGTTCGCTCATCGGTCCCTCGATCAGGCTTGCAATAGTGTGTCGTGCTGCGCGGCCGGCATACGCTCAGATCCAGCGCCCGCTTACCGGTTTGCTTTCCAACAGCCGCAACCACCCCTTCCCACAACGGTAGATATACCAGATCCAGACGACAACCAGCAGCCCGGCACCCAAATGGCTCCACCACAACGACCAGCCGATCATATTGCCGACCAGTGCCCACCAAAAAGTGCGCGTCCGCCACGCCGAGTGAGACTCGTACAGGGTGCCCCGCATGGCCGAACGTCGGACATAGTCGATGATGACCGCGACGATGCCGGCAACGCCCGCGGTAAAAAGGCTGATGACGTATAAGGCGTAAAGTATATGAGACAGGGTGCGCAGGGTCGCCACTTCGTCGGCGTTTTGCGGGCCGCGCTGGAAACTGCCGCCCGCCGCGCCGAATCCGCCGTCGTACGGTCCGCGCGGACCGTTACCGCCGGCGCCGCTGCCATCGAAGCCGCGGCTGCCGAAACGACCGGCGTCGCCGCTTGCATCGGCGTCGGCAGCGCCGTGACGCGCATGGTCGCCCTGCCGTCGGGCGCGATCGTCCACAACGACTTCGCTGACGATCTCGACCGTTTCCGCTTCCCGCTTCCTGCGTTCGAATTCGTTCATCTGCCTCTGGCTCCCGTCAGTGACCGGATTGCTCGCGTTCCTTCACCTTGCGCAGCGCTTTTTCTTCCAGACCGGAGAGGCCCTCGCGCCGCGCCAGTTCCGCGATCACGTCGCTTGGCGACAGGTCGAATCGCGACAGTGCGATCAGGCAATGAAACCATAGATCCGCCACTTCCCCGACCAACCCTGCGGGTGCCGCGCCATGACGCACATCCTTGGCTGCCATGACGACTTCGCACGCTTCTTCGCCGATCTTCTTCAAGATCGCGTCGTCGCCCTTGTGAAAAAGGCGTGCGACATACGATGCATCGGGATCGCCGCCCTTGCGGCCATCGATCGTCGCACCCAGCCGCGCCAATACGTCGGTCAAGGCCATGCTGTCCGATACGGGGGAGGCTGCGTCCGACAACGGGGTCGTCGACGCTTTGTCATTGCTCATTTGTAGATCTGCTCCGGGTCCTTCAGGACGGGCTCGACGCTGACCCAGCCGCCGGTTTCCACATCCCCTTGGAATTGCTGGAAAAAGCACGAATGCCGGCCGGTGTGGCAGGCGATGCCGGACACTTGCTCGACTTTCAGCAGCACGACGTCCTCGTCGCAATCCAGACGGATATCGTGCACATGCTGGACATGTCCCGATTCCTCGCCCTTGAACCACAGGCGCTTGCGTGAACGGGAGTAGTAGACCGCGCGGCGGAGCTCGACGGTTTTCGCCAATGCGTCGCGGTTCATCCACGCGAACATCAGGACGTCGTTGCTTTGATGGTCCTGCGCGATCACCGGCACCAGGCCGGCGGCATCCCATTTGACGCTGTCGAGCCAGGCCGGCGAAGTCGGCGCATCGGTCGAGGCATTTTCTGCAGTGAGCTTGTCCATCATCAGATCTCGGTGTCCGGCGCGCGTGGCGCGCCGTTCGGCAGGTCGGCATCGGCGCGCCTCGACGCCGGGGAAGCGTCAAGGCCCTTCAGGGCATGGCGCTTACAAACGCACCGGAATGCCCCGCTCCGCCATGAAGCGCTTGGCCTCACCGACGGAATATTCGCCATAGTGGAAGATACTGGCCGCCAGCACGGCGTCGGCATGGCCTTCGGTAATCCCTTCGGCCAGATGCGCCAGATTGCCCACGCCGCCCGAGGCGATCACCGACACGGACACCGCATCGGAGACGGCTCGCGTCAGTGCGAGGTCGAAGCCACGCTTCGTCCCATCCTGATCCATGCTGGTCAGCAAGATTTCACCGGCGCCCAATTGCGCCATCTTCACCGCCCACTCCACCGCGTCGAGCCCGGTGGCGCGGCGGCCGCCATGCGTAAATACTTCCCAGCGCGGCGCGGCGTCGGCCGCATCGTCCACGACGCGCTTGGCATCGATCGCGACGACGATGCACTGCGAGCCGTACTTGTCCGCCGCATCGGCGACCAGTTGCGGGTTCGCGATGGCCGACGAATTGACGCTGATCTTGTCCGCGCCCGCGTTCAGCAAGCGCCGATAGTCCTCGACCGCGCGGACGCCACCGCCCACGGTCAGCGGGATGAAGACCTGCGAGGCAACCGCCTCGATGATCGGCAAAATCAAGCCGCGCTCATCCGAGCTCGCCGTGATATCGAGGAAGGTCAGTTCGTCGGCCCCCTCGGCATCGTAGCGACGCGCAATCTCCACCGGGTCGCCTGCATCGCGCAACTCGAGAAAGTTGACGCCCTTGACGACCCGGCCGGCATTGACATCGAGGCAGGGGATGATGCGTTTCGCGAGCGCCATCGCCCTCAACCCCCGACGCCGTTCGCGCCGCTCAGTTCGTCGGCGCGCACCTGCGCCGCGGCGAAGTCCAGATCGCCGGAATAGATCGCACGGCCGCAGATCACGCCTTGCACGCCGTCCGGCTCGGCGCCGCACAGCGCGTCGATGTCGGCCATGTTCGACAAGCCGCCGCTGGCAATCACGGGGATCTTCACCGCGCGCGCCAGACGGACCGTCGCTTCCATGTTCAAGCCTTGCAGCATGCCATCGCGACCGATATCGGTGTAGATGATGCCTTCACAGCCGTAGTCCTCGAACTTGCGCGCCAGATCGACCACTTCATGCCCGGTCAACTTGCTCCAGCCGTCCGTCGCGACCTTGCCGTCCTTCGCGTCCAGGCCGACGATGACGTGCCCGGCAAACGCCGTACACGCATCTTTCAAAAAGCCCGGGTTTTTCACCGCGGCGGTGCCGATGATCACGTACGACAGACCGTCGTCGAGGTAGCGCTCGATCGTGTTCAGATCGCGGATACCGCCGCCCAGCTGCACCGGGATGTCGCTACCGACCTCCTGAATGATCGCGCGGATGGCATCCTCGTTGCGCGGCTTGCCGGCAAACGCACCGTTCAAGTCCACGAGGTGGAGTCGGCGGGCACCCTGATCGACCCAATGCCGCGCCGCGGCAGCGGGGTCTTCATTGAAAACGGTGACCTGGTCCATGTCGCCTTGCTTGAGGCGGACACACTGACCGTCCTTGAGATCGATGGCCGGAATGAGCAGCATAAAATCGGTAAACGTAGCGGTTCGAGAAAGTCCGTCGTCCGCCCTGTCGGCAGATGCGCGCGCCCCAGCGGGCACGGTATCCGTCCGGGAACGGGGCGGCATGGACTGCATGGACTGCGATAACACTGCGCGACCCGACATCCGGGACCGCGCGTCAGAACCTTATCGGTGCGGCTGCCAATCGACGAAGTTGCGATAGAGCCGTAACCCGGCTTCCGCACTCTTCTCCGGATGGAACTGCGTCGCGAAGATATTCCCACGCGCCACCGCCGAGGTGAAAGGCGTGCCGTACTCGGTCACCCCTACCGCGTCCTCGACATGGGCCGGTTCCACATAATAGCTATGAACGAAGTAAAAATATGCATCGTCCGGAATGCCATCCCACAGGGGATGTGACACCGCCTGACGCACGCGGTTCCATCCCATTTGCGGCGTCTTGTAACGCGAGCCGTCGCTCTGCACTTGACCGTCGAGCTGAAAACGCACGACACGCCCCGACAGCAGGCCAAGACCCGGCGTGTTGCCTTCCTCGCTGACGTCGAACAGCATCTGTTCGCCGACGCAGACGCCCAGCAGCGGCTTGTGCTGCGCGGCCTCGACGACGGCGGCTTGCAGACCCGATTCGCGCAGCGAACGCATGCAGTCCGGCATCGCACCCTGACCCGGCAGGACGATACGATCGGCCGCCGCGATTTCGGCAGGCGCCGTCACCAGTCGAACATCGGCCTCCGGCGCGGCATGCCGCACCGCCTGTGCAACCGAGCGCAAATTGCCCGAGCCGTAGTCGACGATCGCGATGATCTTGCTCATAGGCTGCCCTTCGTCGAGGGAATCTGTCCGGCAGCGCGCTCGTCCAGCGTCACCGCCATGCGCAAGGCGCGACCGAAAGCCTTGAACACCGTCTCCACCTGATGGTGGGCGTTCAAACCGCGCAGATTGTCGATATGCAGCGTCACGCCGGCATGGTTGACGAAACCGCGGAAGAATTCGATCGTCAGGTCGACATCGAAGGTGCCGACCCGGGCGCGCGTGAACGGCACGTGAAATTCGAGACCCGGGCGGCCGGAGAAGTCGATCACGACGCGCGACAGGCACTCGTCCAGCGGCACGTAGGCATGGCCGTAGCGCGTGATGCCCTTGCGGTCGCCGATCGCCTGCGCGACGGCCTGACCCAAGGTGATGCCGACGTCCTCGACCGTATGGTGATCGTCGATATGCGTGTCGCCCTTTGCCTCCACTTCCAGATCGACGAGCCCGTGGCGCGCGATCTGGTCCAGCATGTGGTCGAGGAAAGGCACGCCGGAGGCCAAGGCCGGGCGGCCGGTGCCGTCCAGGTTCAGCTTCACTCGGATTTGCGTCTCGCTGGTATTGCGGACGACTTCGGCGGTACGCATGATCTTCTGCTCTAAATTAGACGACATCGGGGAAACCACGGGCGAAACGGTCAATCAGGACGGCGCGACCTGCGCGCCATCAGGACATGCGGCAAGGCATTCCCGCCGCCCTGTGCGCATTCTACTTGCTCTGCAGCCCTTCAATACGCAACTCGGCGCTGCGGGCGTGCGCTTGCAGACCTTCACCGTACGCCAATTCGGCGGCGATACGGCCCAGCGTTACCGCCCCGCCTTCGCTGACCTGGATCAGGCTCGAGCGCTTGATGAAATCGTACACGCCCAGCGGCGACGAGAAACGGGCCGTGCGCGACGTCGGCAGAACATGGTTCGGTCCCGCGCAGTAGTCACCGATGCTTTCGCTGCTGAAGCGACCGAGGAAGATCGCGCCGGCATGCCGGATGCGATCGGCCCACTGCTGCGGGGCCTCGGCGGAAATTTCCAAATGCTCCGGCGCGATCTGGTTGGCGATGTCGCAGGCTTCGGCCATATCGCGCACCTTGACCAGCGCGCCCCGCCCTTCCAAGGAAGCGCGGATCGTGTCGCGACGCGGCATCGCATCGAGCAGCGCGTTCAGCGAGGCTTCCACGCGCGCGATATAGGCGTCGTCCGGGCACAACAGGATCGATTGCGCCAGTTCGTCGTGCTCGGCCTGCGAGAACAGATCCATCGCCACCCAATCCGGATCGGTGGTGCCGTCGCAGATCACGAGGATTTCCGACGGCCCGGCGATCATGTCGATACCCACGGTGCCGAACACCCGACGCTTCGCGCACGCCACGTAGGCATTGCCCGGGCCGACGATCTTGTCGACCGGGGGCACCGTCTGCGTGCCGTAAGCCAGCGCGCCGACAGCCTGCGCGCCACCGATCGTGAAGACGCGGTGCACGCCGCCCAGACGCGCGGCCGCCAGGACCAACTCGTTACGCACGCCATCGGGCGTGGGCACGACCATGACGATCTCGCCGACGCCGGCAACCGAGGCCGGCATTGCGTTCATCAACACCGACGACGGATAGGCCGCCTTGCCGCCCGGCACGTAAATGCCGACGCGATCGAGCGGCGTCACCTTCTGGCCCAGCACCGTGCCGTCGGCCTCCGTGTACTGCCAGCCGTGAATGCCGCATTCGGCTTTCTGCCGTTCATGGTACGCCCGCACTCGCTCGGCGGCGGTTTCCAACGCCGCACGGCGTACCGGATCGAGTCCCGCCAAGGCCGCATCGAGCGCCGATTGCGGCAATTCGAGCGCCGCCATATCGGGCGCGTTCGTGCCGTCGAGCCGATCGAAGCGGCGCGTGTAATCGAGCACGGCCGCGTCGCCGCGCGTCTTCACGTCCGCCAGGATGCCGGCCACCGCCTGATCGATGGCCGCGTCGTCGGCCGCCTCGAACGCCAACACGGCGGCCAGCGCTGCATCGAAGTCCGGTGCGCGCGAATCCAATTTGCGAATTGTCAGTGCCATTGTCATACCCATCGCTACCGATTTACCCGATACCCGCCCATCTGCCTACGCTGTTCCGCCCTTGCGGCGCACCGGTTCAGGCCAGACGCAGGCCACATGGCCTGTCCTCATTCTCAGCTTCGCACGATCGCCGACTCGAACGCGGCAAGCAGTGGCGCCAGCGCGTCACGCTTGAGCTTCAGGGCGGCTTGATTCACCACCAGCCGGGAGGAAATCTCCATGACTTCCTCCACCTCGACCAGATTGTTCGCGCGCAACGTGCCGCCCGAGCTGACGAGGTCGACGATCGCATCGGCGAGACCCACCAGCGGTGCCAACTCCATCGATCCATACAGCTTGATCAGATCGACGTGCATGCCCTTCGCCGCGAAATGCTCACGCGCCATCTGCACATACTTCGTCGCCACCCGCAGGCGTGCGCCTTGGCGTACCGCCGCGGCATAGTCGAAGCCGGCCTGTACCGCCACCGACATCCGGCAGCGCGCGATCTCGAGATCGATCGGCTGATACAGCCCCGCGCCACCGTGCTCGAGCAGCACGTCCTTGCCGGCCACGCCAAAATCGGCGGCGCCGTACTGGACATAGGTGGGGACATCCGTCGCGCGCACAATGATCACGCGCAAATTCGGATTCGTCGTCGGCAGAATCAGCTTACGCGACGTTTCCGGATCCTCGGTCACCTCGATGCCAGCAGCCGCCAGCAAAGGCCGCGTTTCCTCGAAAATCCGACCTTTGGACAGGGCCAGCGTCAATTTCGCGCCGCTATCCAATGCTTGCGTCAACTGGCTCATGCCGGGCTCCCATCGCCGTGAATGCGGCGCACCGCCGCGCCGATCGCGCACAACTTGCGTTCCATCCGGTCATAGCCGCGATCGAGGTGATAGATCCGGTCGATCGTCGTCTCGCCATCCGCCACCAGGCCAGCGATCACCAGCGACGCCGAGGCGCGCAGGTCCGTCGCCATCACCGTGGCGCCGGATAGCGTACGCACGCCGTTGACCAGTGCGGTGTTGCCGTCGATCGCGATATTCGCGCCCAGACGATTCAATTCCTGCACGTGCATGAAGCGATTCTCGAAAATAGTCTCGACCACCTGCGCCGTACCGTCCGCGATGCAGTTCAGCGCCATGAATTGCGCCTGCATATCGGTCGGGAACGCCGGATATTCCGAGGTGCGGAAGCCGACGGCACGCGGCCGACCCTGCATCGACACCCGCAGCCACTGATCGTTGGCCTGCTTGCCCTCGCCGCCGCCGGACTCGATCGTGACGCCCGCTTCGCGCAGTTTCTCGATCACCGCGTCGAGCAAGCCCGGCGTGACGTTGCGCAACGTCACATCGCCGCCCGCTGCCGCCACCGCGCAGAGGAAGGTACCCGCCTCGATCCGATCCGAGATCACGTGATGTTCGGCGCCATGCAATGTCGCCACGCCCCGGATCACCAGACGATCGGTGCCGATGCCGTCGATCTTCGCACCCATCTTGACGAGCAGGTTCGCGAGATCGGTGACTTCCGGTTCGCGCGCGGCGTTCTCGAGGATCGTCTCACCCTCGGCCAGCGTGGCGGCCATCAGCAGATTCTCGGTACCGGTCACGGTGATCATGTCGGTCACGACGAGCGCGCCTTGCAGCCGCGGGCACTTCGCCTCGATATAACCGTGCTCGATCGCAATCTCGGCGCCCATCGCCTGCAGGCCCTTGATGTGCTGATCCACCGGCCGCGCGCCGATCGCGCAGCCACCGGGCAGCGACACGCGCGCATGACCGAAGCGCGCAAGCAAAGGACCGAGCACGAGGATCGATGCACGCATCGTCTTGACCAGCTCGTACGGCGCCACCGGATTGTGGACCGCGCCGGCGTCCAGCGTCACGGTGTCCGCATCGATGCTGACCTTGACGCCCATCTGGCGCAGCAAGGCGAGGATTGTATGCACATCGTTCAGATTGGGCACATTGTGCAGACGCACCGGCTCCGGGCTGAGCAATGCCGCGCACAGAATCGGCAAGGACGCGTTCTTCGCGCCCGACACGATTACTTCGCCTTCAAGCCGACGTCCGCCTTCGATGCAGAGCTTGTCCATTCCGGTCTCCTGCTGCTGTTGGGTTGCCGCCGGCGCTGTCGTCCGGCCGCTGTCGGACGCGATCATCGTCGCACCCGGTTTATCTTCAATCCACACGCTTTTCTATACCTGTCCTTGCTTGCCTGACCGATGCGTCGAATCGAAGCGATCCCGCGCCATCGCCATGCAGTCGATGAAAGGGCGTTCGGGACTCACCCGCCGCGCGCCTTCATCGTCGAATCGAATCATTTACATGCCGGGCGCGGCGGCCTGGCCACCGGCCGCGGCGAATTCCGCCGGCGTCAGCGTTTTCATGCTCAAGGCATGGATTTCCTCACGCATCCGGTCGCCCAATGCGGCATAGACCAGTTTATGGCGAGCGATAGGCCGCTTTCCCTCGAATTCCAGACTGACGATGGTCGCAAAGAAATGCTGTCCATCCCCTTCGACATCGAGGTGTTCACAGGACAGGCCGGCCGCGATATAAGCGCGAATCTGATCAGGCGTCGGCGACATGGAGCGCTCCACCGTGTGGGTTATTTTGAGATTAATGCCTGAGCTTGAAACCGGTGGCGAGCATCCGCACGGCCAGTCCGGAAAGCAGCAGGAAGAAGAAGCCGACGATCGACAGGCTCAGCAGCGGCGAGCAATCGGACTGACCGAAAAAGCCGTAGCGGAAGCCGTCGATCATGTAGAAGAACGGGTTGAAATGCGACGCCTGCCGCCAGAACGGCGGCAGCGAGTGCGTCGAATAGAACACGCCCGACAAGAAGGTCAGCGGCATGATCAAAAAGTTCTGGAACGCCGCCAACTGGTCGAATTTGCTCGCTACGATCCCGGCGATCAGGCCGAGCACGGCCAGAATGCCGGCACCCAGCAGGCCAAAGCCGATGATGTAGAAAAGCGATGCGCAATGCAGCGGCACGAACCACACGGTGACGATGAAGACGCCCAGACCGACCACCAGTCCGCGCACGATCGACGCCAAGGTGTAGGCGGCAAACATATCCCAATGCGACAAAGGCGGCAGCAACATGAAAATCAGATTGCCGGTGATCTTCGACTGGATCAGCGACGACGAACTGTTCGCGAACGCGTTCTGCAGCACGCTCATCATGACCAATCCCGGCACCAGGAAGGACACGTAATCGATACCGGCATAGACATCGACACGATGCTGCAGCGCGTGGCCGAAGATCGCCAGGTAGAGCAAGGCGGTGATCACCGGCGCGGCGACCGTCTGGAAGGAAACCTTCCAGAATCGCAGCAACTCTTTGTACAGCAACACGCGGAAACCGGTGAACCGGCTGTACGGCGCGCGCGCGGCTTGCAGCGTCACGCCGTCGGCGCGCGCCTTGTCGTCGGAAGACGAAGATACGGGCATCACGATAAACCCTCGACCGCTTCGGGCTCACGGGTCAGTTGCAGGAAAACATCCTCGAGATCGGCCTTGCGGATCTCCAGGTCGTCCAACACGCAGCCGGCCTCGCGGCAGCGCGCCAGGATCGGCTCGACATCGTCATAACTGCTCAGGCGCAGCACGTGCTGCCGACTCTGTGGCGCGGCGCTCCCGGCCGCACCGGCGCCGACTGGCACGGCGACCGACGCCAGCGCATCGGCGGCGCCGGGCGCGGCCGCCTCGGCCTCCAAGGACCGCAGGCTGTCCGGCAGCGCGGCGCCATGGATGCGCAACGCCAACTGCATGCCGGCAAAGCGCTGCAGCAATTGATCGGTGCGCTCCAGCGCCACCACTTCGCCGCGCCGCATCATCGCGATGCGATTGCACAGCGACTCCGCCTCTTCGAGGTAGTGCGTCGTCAGGACGATCGTATGGCCCTCGCGATTCAGCCGCGCGATGAATTCCCACAGCGTCTGCCGCAGCTCCACGTCGACGCCCGCGGTCGGCTCGTCGAGCACGATGACCGGCGGCCGGTGCACCAGCGCCTGCGCCACGAGGACGCGGCGCTTCATCCCGCCGGACAGCGCCCGCGTGTTCGTATTCGCTTTGTCGGTAAGGCCGAGGTTGTGCAGGATTTCGTCGATCCAGGCGTCGTTGCGCGTCAGTCCAAAATAGCCTGACTGAATGCGCAAGGTCTCGCGCACGGTGAAGAAGGGATCGAAAACCAACTCCTGCGGCACGACGCCGAGCCGTTGCCGCGCCTCGCGAAAATCGCGCACGACATCGTGACCGAGCACCTGGACCGAGCCCTCGTCCGCACGCGTCAGACCCGCGAGAATGCTGATCAGCGTGGTTTTACCGGCGCCGTTCGGTCCGAGCAGGCCGAAGAATTCGCCCTGCTCGATCGACAGGTCAACGCCCTTGAGTGCCTGCAACGCGCGATATTGCTTCTTCACGCTGCGGATATCGATGGCAGGAAGCTTGCTGCTGGGCATGGAAGTGGGGATGAGCGCCTGGCGGGGAGTCCGGCGGAATCAGCTTTTGAAAACCCCGTATTATAGGCGAAAAACGCTTTGCCCTTTCAAAGGCTTGCGGCAACGGCAGCCCGCAGTGCCGACCACGCCACGATCCCCGCCATGGCCGAGGCCGTGGCGCCTGCAAATGCATGCTTGGCGGTCGTCTGAAAACCGATAATCTCTCAGAAATACGACAAGGGCCCGTCCGGCAGATTGCCGTCGGGCCCTCGGGGGTCACGCTGAACCGCTGAATCAGTGTCCGAACACCATCGCGTCGATGCCGTAGGCGCGCGCCAGGCTTTGCAGCGCGGGCGGGGCGTTATCGACATGCAGATCCTCGCCGCGCTGCAACGCCGCGCGGCGCCACGCCATCAGGACGGCCAGGGCGGACGAATCGAATCGCACCAGTCCGCGGCAATCCAGCCGCGTCTCCCCACCGGCAATCCGCTTCAGGCCCTGGTTCAGCACTGCCTTTGCGACGTCATGCGTAATGTCTTCGCCTGATTCGAACATTTCAACCCTTGGCTTGCGCCAATTGCTGGTTACGCGCGGTCAGGAACTGGATCAGACCATCGACGCCATGCTGCTGCACCTGCTCGGCGAATTGCTGTTGATAGGCCTGAATCAACCAGGCGCCCAGGACGTTCAGGTCATAGACCTTCCAGCCGTTGGCGGTCTTGCCCAGGCGGTAGTCGAGTTCGATCGGCTGGCCCTGATTCGTGACACGCGTACGCACGACGACATCGGTCGCGCCCGGGTCCGCGCGGAACGGCAGGTATTCGATCTGCTGGTTACGCACTTGCGCGATCGCGCCCGAATACGTGCGGATCAGCAGCAGCTTGAATTGCTCGACCACCTGGTCGCGCTGCTGCGCCGACGCCTGGCGCCAGTATCGACCCATGACCAGACGCGTGGTGCGCTGAAAATCCGTGTACGGCAGGATCTTCTGGTTGACCAGCGTGATGATGTGGTTGACATCGCCCGACTGCAGCGCCGGATCCGTCTTGACCGCCGTCATCACGTCGCCGGTGACCTGCTTGATCAACGCGTCCGGTTGCGCGGATGCCGAGACGGCAGCCGATGCCGGCGTTTGCGCCGAGGCGGCCATCGGCACGCCGAATACCATTGCACCCGCCAGCATTGCGGCTGCGACTGCGGACAGGCGCCGCGAAGATTGTATTGCGTGCTTCATTCGATTCTCCTGATCTTGGCCGGGCGCCGGTCATCGGCGCTTCCTGACCCCGTACCGCCGCACAGCGCGTGCCGGACTTCTTTTAATGGTGCCTTATGTTGGCCCGACGCGTCGCCGCAGACAACAACGGTTGCCAACTGTTGCCAACGTTACGCTTCGCACCAATCGACAATCGCGCGTCCCGGGACGGACTGATCCAATACGCGGAGGCTGGCCCCCTCGCACCGATCACGTCGCCCAAGCCTTAAGGGGCAGGCACTGCGCTCGCGCCCATCGGCGCGGCGGGAGGCGTCGCGGCCGGCGCAGCACCGGCGCCGGTTGCCCCAGCCGCAGGCGGAGTGCCTTCCTCGGTATCGTCACCGTAATCCGGCAAGGCAGACGAGGTCTGGTTCTGCCCGAGCAGGTACTGACGCCGCTGCAGATACGCGTTACGCACGAACGAATATTTGTCGAGCGCGGCGCTTTGCAGCAGGTCCGTCGCGTTCAAATAGGACGCGCGGACGCTGACCGCCTTGACGCCGACCAAGGTAAAGCGAATCCAGTTCGGTCGAACATAGGTGATCGGGCTCATAAAGCCGTCCGGCACCATCCCCACCGCGTCACGCACCGTGCTGGGACCGAAGAACGGGAGCACCAGATACGGGCCCGCCGGAACGCCATAGGTTCCCAGCGTCAGACCAAAGTCGGCCGTCTGCTTCGGCAACCGCGCCTGCGTCGCGATATCGAAAATACCACCGAGACCAAACACGGTATTGATAGCGATCCGCATGATCGTCTCGACACCGGCCGTCACATTACCCTGCAGCAACTTGTTCGCCGCAACGGTGACATCGCCCACATTCGAGAACACATTCGAGATGCCGGTCCGAATCGGCTGCGGCAATGCCCAGTTATAGGCCTTGGCCACCGGACGGAACGCGTATTGGTCGACTTTGTCGTTGACCGTGAAAACGGTCCGATTGAAGCCTTCCATCGGATCCTGCTTGATGGGCGTCTGAACCGTCGAACATGCCGACAGCAACATTCCCCCCGCCAGCACCGCGACGATGCCCCGCGATTTGATCATGGTGTGTGTACTCTGTTATTCGTTTTCTGGTGATGCCGGCCCAGGTCATTTGTTCGCACAACGTTTATGTCATTCCGACAGACATCACGTCGCGCCGACCGCCCCGAGCCGACATCCCTGGGGATCACTGCGCTGCGCTTGCTGCAGCCGGGGCACTGCCACCCATTGCCGCGCCTACGCCCGGGAAGCCGCCGTGCGCACTCGGCGCCGCACCGCTTCCAGCGGGACTGGCACCGCCCCCGGCGTTGCCGCCACCGTTGCTGCCGGCGTCGGCCGCCTTGCTATAGAGAAACTGTCCGATCAGGTTTTCGAGCACGATGGCCGATTGCGTCATCGTAATCGTATCCCCAGACTTGAGATTCTGCTCGGAACCGCCCGGCTCCAGCCCCAAGTACTGCTCGCCCAACAGGCCCGATGTCAGGATCTTCGCCGACGAATCATCGGGGAACTTGTACTGCGGATCCAGATCGACGGTAACCAGGGCCTGGAACGTGTGATCGTCGAACGTGATCGACTTCACGCGACCGACCGTCACGCCCGCACTCTTGACCGGCGCATTGGCCTTCAGCCCGCCGATATTGTCGAAGCGCATTTTGACCGTGTAGGTCTGCTGGAACGACAGCGTGCTCATGTTGCCGGCCTTCAACGCCAGGAACAGCAGCGCGACGAAGCCCAGAATCACGAACAAGCCGACCCAGAAGTCGAGAACAGTTTTCTTCATCCGTACGTCTCTCGTATTCTTTCTCGAAATCGATTTTCTTGCAGAAAAACCGATGCTGCCTTATTTGCCGAACATCAGCGCGGTCAGCAGGAAGTCCAAACCCAATACCGCCAGCGAGCCGTACACGACGGTCCGCGTGGTGGCGCGCGAGACGCCTTCCGGCGTCGCCTTCGCCTCATAACCCTGATACAGCGCGATGAACGTCACGGCGAAACCGAACACGACGCTCTTGATCACGCCGTTGCCCACGTCCCGCCACACATTCACACCGCCCTGCATCTGCGACCAGAACGCCCCCGGATCCACGCCAATCAGAATCACGCCGACGATATACCCGCCGAGGATCCCGACCGCGCTGAATATGGCGGCCAGCAGCGGCATGGCGATGACGCCGGCCCAGAAGCGCGGCGCTACGACATAGCGCAACGGATCGACGGCCATCATTTCCATCGCCATCAGCTGCTCGCCGGCCTTCATCAGCCCGATCTCCGCCGTCAACGACGTGCCGGCTCGTCCGGCAAACAGCAGCGCGGCGACGACCGGCCCCAGCTCGCGCACCAGGGACAAGGCGACCAACAGCCCCAAAGCCTGCTCCGAACCATAGCGCGAGAGCGTGTAATACCCTTGAAGCCCCAGCACGAAACCGACAAACAGGCCCGACACCGCGATGATCAGCAAGGAATAGTTGCCGACGAAGAATATCTGCCGACTCACCAAACGCGGACGCAACAACATCGCGCCGAACGTCCCCAGCAAGCGCAAAAACATCCGCGTTGCATAACCGGTCAGGGAAAATAATCCCAACACCCGACGGCCTAATGCACTAACCATCATGGCCGCTCCCCTTTCCTGCCCCGCTCCGTTGCGGTCTGTGGCTCACGGCGCGCCTGAACGGCGCTTTCGTAGGCGGCATGCCCACGCGCGGCGGCATCGACGAGACCAAAATCCGCGTCGATCGGCTCGCCCGGATAGTGGAAACGGAACGGACCGTCCGGCGCCGCATCGATGAACTGCCGCACTGCCGGGTCCTTCGACGCCCGCAACTGATCCGGCGTGCCCTCGGCGGCTATCCCGCCGTTGGCGATGAAATAGACGTAATCGGCGATGGCGAACGACTCGGGCACGTCATGCGTGACGAGGATCGAGGTCGCGCCCAGGGCCTGATTGAACGTTTTGATCAGATTCGCCGTGATGCCGAGCGAGATCGGATCGAGTCCCGCGAACGGTTCGTCATACATCATGATTTGGGGATCGAGCGCGATCGCCCGCGCCAGGGCAACCCGACGCGCCATCCCACCCGAGATTTCGGACGGACGCAGATCGCGTGCGCCGCGCAATCCCACGGCATTCAACTTCATCAAGACGAGATCATGGATCAGCGCTTCCGGCAGATCGGTGTGCTCGCGCAAAGGGAAAGCGACATTGTCGAACACGGACATGTCCGTAAACAGCGCGCCGAACTGGAAAAGCATCCCCATTCGACGGCGCACCGCATACAGCGCCTTCGCGTTCAGGCCGCCAAGATCCTGTCCGCCGACAAGCACCTCGCCGCTGTTTGCACGCACCAAACCGCCGACGAGCTTCAATACCGTGGTCTTACCGCAGCCGGATCCACCCATGACGGCGACGACCTGACCACGCTGAAAGCGCATATTCAGCCCCGACAAAACGGGGCGATCCCCATAGCCGAATGCGACATCACGCAATTCAAGGACGGTTTCGGAACTAACGATGGGCACGGCGCGGACCATTCCTCATTTCGGTTCGAACGATTAAAATCAAGCGACCTGCATAGAAGTCGCGGCATACGACGCGTTCGCATCGCATTCGCCGGCAAGTACACCGGTGCGTGCGGCATTATAGGCCATCGCCCATTATCCGACTCTTGCAGGCCCGGCGCTTCCCTGGCGAATGCCCGAGATTCGCCGCGCCCGGCGGTCGGAATGCCGTCGCCGCGCGCGAATTCGCCGCATCACACCGCCGATTGCCGCCATGGTCGACCGCGCTGAAATCCTCGAAATCGACCGTCAGCAGCACGTTAAAGGGGCGAAATCGACCCTTTTCTAGCGTCCGAAGGCACATCCTTTCAGACAGGCCTCATTATGCTGCGTCGCGGCGAAAGTCTTATTATCCTTTGAAAGCGGCTTGTAGTGCTGAGACACCGTGCGTCAGCGCGTTTCCGTCCATTGCATTCGTGCGATTGACCAGTGCGCTGACGACGGCCGCCGAATCGGCGCCGGCGGCACGAACCGCCGCCAGCTGGGCCTGACCGATGCCGCCGATCGCCACGACCGGGACCGGCGGCTGCGCGTCGTGAAGCAAGCGACAGTAAGCCGCAAGCCGTTGCAAGCCTTGGGGCGGGACGGCAACCGCCTTCGTCGCCGTCGCGAACACCGGGCCGCAGGCGATGTAACTGGGACGGAATCGCAGCGCCAACAGCATCTCATAATACCCATGGGTCGACAGGCCGAGTCGCAGTCCCGCCGAAGCGATTGCGTCGAGCGCGAAATGCGGCAAGGCCGCCAGATCCTCCTGCCCCAAGTGCACGCCATAGGCGCCGGCATCGATAGCCAAGCGCCAGTGGTCATTGATGAATAACTGGATCGGCGCCGATGCCGCGCGGCAATACGCGGCCGCACGCTGGATTTCCGCACGCTCGGCCGCTGGCGATGACGCGTCCGACTTGATGCGCAGCTGAATCGTACGCGCGCCGGCATCGATCAGACGCTGGACCCAATCGGCGCTCGGCGCGATCGGATAGAGGCCCAGCGGCGCGCGGCACCGTGGAAAGTCGGGCAGCGACGACGGTATGCCAAGTCGCGTCTCCGTTCTGGAAGATGCCGGCGCCGGCTTTACATCGTTCGCCGCGTGATCGTCGGTCGCAGCGCCGCCCTTGTTTGCTTCGTCTGCTTCGTCGGTCGCCTCGGTCTCGGCGAGGGGAAGCACGACCAATGCGGACCGTTCGTCGAACGGCGACTCGGCGACCTTTTCGTCCGCCGGCCGGCCGGCGATGCGGCGCGGTGTTGATACGCCCGGGAATGCGGCCAAGGGGGGCGGCCCGTCGCGCAAGACGTCGGCGACATATTGCCTTGCCCCGTCCTCGGCATCGACACCGGCAAGCGGCGCCCCCTCCGCCACCGCGACCTGCGCCAACGCCAGGCACAAAGCGTCGTGCAGCGCATAGCCCGACGCGACCCATGCCGCGCAGCGATGGAGCCAGGCCTCGCCCGCGCCGCGCGGTGCCTCGTAAAAAAATTCCCAGCCATCGCGCAGCAGACGCGTGACATTCGACGTCGACGCATCGATCACGGCGAAATGGCCCGGCGCACTCGCGCCCTCGGGAAGCGCATCCTGCCGCGCCGCATAGTGCGCCGCGGCGGAACCATCGGCGCTCATCAGGACCAGGACATCACGACCGATTGATGCCTCAGTGGGCGCCGACGTGAACGACGTGAAGCGCGTCCGTGTCGGCCAGGCGCCGAGAAAAAACCGCGTCGCGCGCCCCTCCGGTTCGACGACATCGATGCGGGCAATCCTGTCCGACGGAGTGAGAGACGCCGTCATCGGTCACGCCCCCGCCTGATGCCAGAAGGGCATCCCGACCATCGGCGTGCTGGCTTGCGCGGCGTCCCGCACCGGCATCGGCCCTGCCTGCCAGGCCATCCGTCCGGCATCGACCGCCGCGGCAAAGGCCGCCGCCATCCGCACCGGATCGTCCGCCTGCGACACCGCCGTGTTCAACAGCACGGCGTCGAAGCCCCACTCCATGACCTGACAGGCGTGCGATGGCACCCCGAGCCCGGCATCGACGATCAAGGGCAGCTCAGGCGGCAAACGATCCCGCAATTGCCGCATTGCATAAGGATTGGCCACGCCACGTCCGGTGCCGATCGGCGCCGCCCACGGCATCAAGGCCTGGCACCCGGCATCCATCAGCCGACGTGCCACGACCAGATCTTCGGTGCAATACGGCAGCACGCGAAAACCGTCGTCGATCAGTATCCGAGCGGCTTCGATCAAGGCAACCGAATCCGGCTGCAGTGTGACGTCGTCGCCGATCAACTCGAGCTTGACCCAATCCGTATCGAACAGCTCGCGGGCCATCTGCGCCGTGGTCACCGCCTCGTCGACGGACTGACAACCGGCCGTGTTCGGCAGCAGCGGCACCCCGGTACGCCGCAGCGCCGCGTAGAAATCCGCGCCTTGGGGCGCGGCCGCGCCGTCTTGACGACCATCGGCATCGGCCCCCGGGTTTGGCGCAGCGTTAAAGCCGGCCATCTGGCGCCGCAACGCGACCGTGATCATGGCAGGGCGGGACACCTCGATCGCGCGCAGCAAGGTCGCCAACGATGGATACCGTGCCGTTCCCAACAACAAGCGACGCTCGAACGGAACGCCATAGAGCGTCATCGGCGACGGCGTGGATGGTGTGGACGGCGTGGCATCGTCGAGCATGCCAAGACGGGACGAAGCAGTAGGGTCGGTGGACATTTCAGCCTCCTGTGACGGGTTGCACGACATCGAGCCGATCGTTTTGAGACAGCGGCTGCGCGGCGTAGCGACTACGCGCGACGAATTGGCCGTTGACCGCTACGGCGAACGGCGGCTTGGCGCCGAACGCCTGCAAAGCGTCGGCCACATTGGCGTTGTCGTCGATGGCAAAGGGCCGTTGGTTGATCAAGATATCCATGGCTCAGCGGGGTACGGGGTCGGAATAGTGGGAAGAAGCCGCATCGGCAAACAGCGCAGGCCAGGGCGACGCCGCGCGCTGGGCCGACCAGACGGCCTGGGCGGCACTGGCATCGACAATGCGATCGGGTCGGGCCAGCATGGCATGCACCAGGGCAAGCGCTTGCGACACCACCTCCGGGCCGATCATGAAGCCATGGCGATACAGCCCGTTGATCGCCACCCGCGTGCCGCGCATCGTGATGGCCGGGCGATGGTGATCCAAGGTCGGACGGCACTGCACGTTCAACTCGGCGATACGCGCCTCGCCAAATGCCGGATGCACGGCAAAAGCCGCCGACAGCAATTCGAGCGCCGAGCGAACGCTCATCGGCGAGGCGTCGTCGCTTTCGATCTCGGTCGCGCCGATGACGAAGCGGCCGTTCTCCTTGGGCGCGATGTAAATTGGATAGCGCGGATGAAGGAAGCGAATGGGACGCTGTAAGGCAATCGCCTGCGCATCCACGCGCACCACCTCGCCGCGTACCCCGCGCAAGCCGCGCCACGCGGGCTTTGCCCCCAATCCGCGACAATCCACGCACACCGCAGCGCTCGGCCAACGCCCGTCTTCGATCGTCACGCCATGGAAACGTTGCACACCGACGTCGTCTAGCGCCTGGTCCAGCGCGCGGAGCAAGGCGCGATTGTCGAGCTGGCCTTCGTGCGGCATCCACCATCCTTGCCGGAAACGCCCACGCAGCGCCGGCTCCAGGGCATCGATGCCGGCGCCATCGACGGCCTCCATGCCCCCGGCCAACAAGGCGGCAGGCGCATTGGCGCGAACGCGGCGCGCGAACAAGTCGGCGTCGGCCCGGTCCGCGGGATGCCACAGGACCAAGCTGCCGCTTTGCTGAAAAAAGACCGGCAGCGGCAGTTGCGCCAGCCATTCCGGCCAACGCTGCAGCGACGCGGCGCCGAGTGACGCCAACAACGGCTCGGCGACGGCAGCCTCCGTCAGCGGCGCCAGCATCGACGCGGCAACCCACGCCGCGCTCCCGCTATTGGCGTCGTCGGCCGCCGCCCGCTCGTAGAGCGCCACGCGCACGCCGTCGCGCGCCAGGCGCCAGGCAAGCAGGCGCCCCGCCAGCCCTGCGCCGGCGATCGCCACATCGGACACGGCACCCGGCCGTGGAATATTGGTAGACATCGACTCGTCCCGCGGGGCAACGCGGTGTCATGCACGATCGCAGACACGCCGCACGGCGGCATGAGACGAGGAAAAACGGGAAGCGGATGAGAACGTCCGGAATCGACGTATTGGCCGCGTGCGGACACGCGAGTAGACGTGCGGCAATCAATGGGTCGCTCACCGCACGGGGGCGGGTCTGGACCGATCATGGCGCACAATGGAAAACTCCCCTCGCCGGTATTATCCGGATCGGGTGCCAAGGGACTCTCTCAGCCGCATCCCGTCGCTCACCTCGCGCCGGCCGCAGCACCCCTGTTTCATGTCCGCCTATTACAGCACAAAACCGACGGAACGGACAGCGCCACGCTGCCCGCCCCCTTTGCGCGATGCGGCACCGCGATGTCTACCCATCCGACAGCAAAATCGTGCCGCCTTATCCAGACGCGGCACGACTTAATCTCTATTTAAGAATTTCAACAAACAATGGGCCAAGGTTTATCCTGTCTTATTCAGCGGGCCCAACAGATGCGCCACACCCGGCGGCCCGGCGCATCACCGCCCCCATGACCTATTGGAGGAACTGATCATCGTGCAGGACAAACCAATCTCCGCATGGAGCCTGATACGGCCTTTCTGGGTCTCCGAGCAGCGGTGGTCCGCACGCGGATTGCTGGCCCTGGTCATCGTGATGAATATGACGATGGTTTGGTTGAATGTTCAGTTCAACAGCTGGAACGCGACCTTTTACGACGCGATCCAGCGCAAGGATGCCAACGCCTTCTGGCACTCCTTGTTGATCTTCTGCTATCTCGTCTTCCCGATGATCCTGATTGCGATCTATCGGATCTATTTCCGCCAGATGCTCGAATTCAAGTGGCGGCAGTGGTTGACGAATCATTACATGCAGCGGTGGTTGAAAGACCATGCGTTCTATCGCATCGAACGCGACCGACTGGCGGATAACCCCGACCAACGGGTCACCGACGACCTGCAAAGCCTCGCTCATGCGACGCTGGCCTTGTCGCTGGATTTTCTCTCGACGCTGGTCACGCTCTTCTCTTTTACGAATATCTTGTGGCGCGTCGCGGGTGCCCTGTCGTTCTCGCTGGGTGGCGTGCAGCTTCACATTCCCGGCTATATGGTGTGGACCGCATTGCTCTATGCGATCGTCGGCACCTTCATCATGTTCCGCGCCGGCCGGCCGCTCGTAACGATCAACTACCAGCAGCAGCGAGTGGAAGCGGACTTCCGTTTCTCGCTCGTGCGCCTGCGCGAAAATGCCGAGCAGATCGCGCTCTACGACGGAGCGCAAACCGAGTGCGGCCACGCAAAGACGGCATTCTCGCGCATCCGCGACAACTGGCGGATGATCATGCGGCTGACGAAGCGGCTGACGCTGGTGAACTCGCTCTACGCGCAGATCGCGATCATTTTCCCGATCGTCGCGGCCTCTCCGCAGTATTTCGCCGGCACCTTCACGCTCGGCACCTTGATGCAGATCTCCAGCGCATTCGGCACCGTCAGCGATTCGATGTCCTGGTTCATCAGCAGTTACGGCACGCTGGCAAACTGGCGCGCGACGGTGAACCGGCTGCGTGAATTCAATCGCGCGATCGACGACCAGCACTTCCTCGAAACGGAATCGCCGGCGACCTTGTCCGGCGGCATCAATCTGCACCGGACCGCGAACGCGTCGATCGATACGAAGGGGCTGGTCTTGGCGCTGCCTAACGGCAGCACCCTGACGCATGTCCCGGATCTGCATATCGAGAAAGGCGCGCGCTGGCTGATCCGTGGCGAATCGGGTTGCGGCAAGAGCACGCTGTTGCGTGCGATGGCGGGCCTATGGGCGTTCGGCGGCGGCATCATCGAAGTTCCGGCCGGTGCCAAGCTGTTCTTCGTTCCGCAGCAAAGCTATATGCCGATCGATACGTTGAAAGCGGCGCTCAGCTATCCGTCCGATCAGGAAACCTTCACCGACGCGCAATGCCGTGAGGCGCTGCAACTCTGCCAGCTCGGCGATTACGCCGCGCACCTGACCGAATCGTCGCACTGGGCGCGACGCCTGTCGCCCGGCGAACAGCAACGGGTCGCATTTGCCCGCGTGTTGCTGCAAGCCCCCGATGTCGTTTTCCTCGACGAAGTCAGCAGTGCGCTCGATACGAAGACGGAAGGGATGTTGTATCAGACGTTGATCGATCGCCTGCCCGATACATCGATCGTCAGCGTGGGGCATCGCGATACGCTGAACGTCTTCCACCACCAGTTTCTCGATTTGAAGACCGCGCACGATGGCGCCGTCGACGAAGACAAGGCAGCGGAATTCTCGGTCTGAGCGCTGCGGGCATAAAAAAACCCCAGGGCTTGGATAAGTGTCCAAGCCCTGGGGTGCCGTTCACGCGACGGGCGGTTTTTTCAACCGCCTGTCGCGGCGTAACGCTTAGCGCGGCAGTTCGGTCGCGCCCATCAAGAAGGTATCGACGGCCCGCGCGGCCTGACGGCCTTCACGAATCGCCCACACCACCAAGGACTGCCCGCGACGCATATCGCCTGCAGCGAACACGCCGGGGACGTTCGTCGCGTACGCTTGCACGCCATCTGCATCGTCGGTCCGTGCCTTCGCATTGCCGCGTGGATCCCGTTCGACACCGAACGCGTCCAGCACTGCCTGCACCGGCGATACGAAACCCATCGCCAGCAGCACCAGATCGGCCTTCATTTCGAATTCCGAGCCCGGCACTTCCTGCATCTTGCCGTCCTTCCATTCGACGCGCGCGGCCACCAGCTTCTCGACCTTGCCGTTCTTCCCTTCGAAGCGCTTGGTCGCGACCGACCAGTCGCGATCGCACCCTTCGTCGTGCGACGACGACGTGCGAAGCTTCGTCGGCCAGTACGGCCAGACCAGCGGCTTGTTCGCCTCTTCCGGCGGACGCGGCATCAGTTCGAACTGCGCGACGCTGGTCGCGCCATGACGGTTCGACGTACCAACGCAATCCGAACCGGTATCGCCACCGCCGATCACGACAACATGCTTGCCTGTGGCCAGCGTCTGGTCGGTCAGCTTGTCGCCGGCTTCGACACGGTTCTGCTGCGGCAGGAATTCCATCGCGTAGTAAACGCCTTCCAGGTCACGGCCCGGCACCGGCAGGTCACGCGGCGTTTCACTGCCGCCAGCGATCACGACCGCGTCGAACTGCTCGCGCAGTTGGTCCGGCGTGATCGTGTCGCGTGCGTTATTGGCGATCGTCGCCGGCAGCGGGTCCTTGCCGATGAAGGTGCTCGTCTTGAAGACCACGCCTTCGGCTTCCATCTGGCGCACGCGGCGATCGATCAGCCACTTCTCCAGCTTGAAGTCGGGAATGCCATAGCGCAGCAGGCCACCCAGGCGGTCGTTTTTCTCGAAGACGGTCACATCATGGCCGGCGCGCGCCAATTGCTGCGCGGTGGCCAGACCCGACGGGCCGGAACCGACAACGGCTACCTTCTTGCCGGTCTTGACGGCCGGCGGCTGCGGCGCCACCCAGCCTTCGGCCCAGGCACGATCGATGATCGCGTGCTCGATCGACTTGATGCCGACCGGGTCGTCATTGATGCCGAGCGTACAGGCCGCCTCGCACGGTGCCGGGCAGATTCGTCCCGTGAATTCGGGGAAATTGTTCGTCGAGTGCAGCACCTGGATCGCGGACTTCCAATCCTGGCGATACACCAGGTCGTTGAAGTCCGGGATGATGTTGTTCACCGGGCAGCCGTTGTTACAAAACGGGATGCCGCAATCCATGCATCGCGCACCCTGCTGTTTCGCTTCGTCGTCCTTCAGTGCGAAGACGAATTCCTTGTAGTGCTTCAAGCGCGCTTGCGGCGCTTCATAGTGTTCGCTGAGTCGGTCGAACTCGAGAAAACCGGTTGCCTTGCCCATTTTTTTCTCAATCAATGCAGGTCATGCGTTGTGCTGGTACGGTCCACCGCGCGCGAGGAACACAGGGTGCGAGCGTTCTGACGCCATCATGCACCCCCTGTTCATCGCGCCCGGACTACCCCGGATTTCCGGAGGGCGCCGGCGTCCGATGTCGGACCGCCGATGCGCGGTAGCCGCGCGCTTTTTTCTGGATCGTGGGGATCTCGCCCGAGGCCACGGCCTCGGGACACAAGCTCGGGCCTAGGCCTCAGGCCACCACCGTCGACTTGCCGGACTTGCCCGCCTTGCCGCCCTTCTCGGTCTTGGCCGCCTTGTCGGCACCCGCCTCGCCTTCCGCCCCGGCCACTTCCACCGCTGCCGCACGGCGTGCATGCAACTCGCCCAGCGCACGACGGTACTCGGTCGGGAACACCTTGACGAACTGACGGCGCGCCGCGTCCCAATCCTCCAGCAGGCTCTTCGCCCGCAGCGAGCCGGTGAACTGGAAGTGACGCTCGACCAAGCCCTTCAGCAATGCTTCATCGGTCTGATCCGCATGCCACAAGGCCTTGTCGACGGTGCGTTCCTGCTCGCCGCGCGGCAGGATCGGATCCAGCGCCACCATCGACATATTGCAACGGATCGGGAAGCAGCCTTCCGGATCGTAGACGTAGGCGACACCGCCCGACATCCCGGCCGCAAAGTTCCGACCCGTCTCGCCCAGCACGACGACCGTCCCGCCCGTCATGTACTCGCAACCGTGGTCGCCGGTTCCTTCGACGACCGCCGTGGCGCCCGAGTTCCGCACCGCGAAACGCTCGCCGGCGACACCGCGGAAGAACGCTTCGCCTTCGATCGCACCGTAGAGGACGGTGTTGCCGCAGATGATGTTCTCTTCGGCCTTCGCACGGAAGTCATTGGTCGGACGCACGATGATGCGGCCGCCGGACAAGCCCTTGCCGACGTAGTCGTTCGCTTCGCCCACCAGATCCAGCGTCACGCCACGCGCCAGGAAAGCGCCGAAGCTTTGCCCCGCCGTGCCCTTCAGCTGAATATGCAACGTGTCGTCCGGCAAGCCTTCGTGACCGTAACGCTTCGCGATCACGCCCGACAACATCGCGCCCACGGTCCGATTGCGATTGCGCACCGGCTGGATGAAGGACACGTGCTCCTTCTTCTCCAGCGCAACCTGGGCCTTCTCGATCAATACATGATCGAGCGCCTTGTCGAGACCGTGATTCTGATTTTCGACATGAAGACGCGGCACATCCGCAGGCGCGGCCGGCTCGGAGAAGATCTTCGCGAAATCCAGGCCCTTCGCCTTCCAGTGTTCCACGCCCTTGCGGGTATCGAGCAGGTCGACGCGGCCGATCATTTCCTCGAACGTGCGGAAGCCCAACTGCGCCATGATTTCACGCACTTCTTCCGCGATGAAGAAGAAGAAGTTGATCACGTGTTCCGGCTGGCCCGTGAACTTCGCGCGCAGCACCGGATCCTGCGTCGCCACGCCCACCGGGCAGGTGTTCAAGTGGCATTTGCGCATCATGATGCAGCCCTGCGTGACCAGCGGCGCCGTCGCGAAACCGAACTCGTCGGCACCCAGCAGCGCGCCGATCATCACGTCGCGGCCCGTCTTCATCTGACCGTCGGCCTGCACGCGAATCCGCGAGCGCAGACGGTTCAACACGAGCGTCTGCTGTGTTTCGGCCAGACCCAGCTCCCACGGGGAACCCGCGTACTTGATCGACGACAGCGGCGATGCGCCGGTGCCGCCGTCATGCCCCGCCACCACGACGTGATCGGCCTTCGCCTTCGCCACGCCAGCGGCCACGGTGCCGACACCGACTTCAGACACCAGCTTCACCGACACGTCCGACGACGGATTGACGTTCTTCAAGTCGTGGATGAGCTGCGCCAAGTCCTCGATCGAGTAGATGTCGTGGTGCGGCGGCGGCGAGATCAGGCCGACGCCCGGCACCGAGTAACGCAGCTTGCCGATGTAGTCGCTGACCTTGTGGCCCGGCAACTGGCCACCTTCGCCGGGCTTCGCACCCTGCGCCATCTTGATCTGAATCTGATCGGCCGAGGCCAGGTATTCGGCGGTCACGCCGAAACGACCCGATGCCACCTGCTTGATCTTCGAGCGCAGCGAATCGCCTTCCTGCAGCGGGATATCGCGCACGACGGCGTCATGACCGATGATGCCGGCCAGCGTTTCGCCGGCCTTGATCGGGATACCGCGCAGCTCGTTGCGATAACGACGCACGTCCTCCCCGCCTTCGCCGGTGTTCGACTTGCCGCCGATCCGGTTCATGGCGATCGCCAGACTCGTATGCGCTTCGGTGCTGATCGAGCCCATCGACATCGCGCCAGTCGCAAAGCGCTTGACGATGTCCTTCGCCGACTCGACTTCGTCGAGCGGGATCGCGCGCGTCGGGTCGACCTTGAACTCGAACAGGCCACGCAACGTCATGTGGCGCTTGCTCTGATCGTTGATCAGCTGCGCATATTCCTTATACGTCTGATACGAATTGGCGCGCGTCGAATGCTGCAGCTTCGCGATCGCGTCCGGCGTCCACATATGGTCTTCACCACGGATCCGGAACGCATATTCACCGCCGGCATCGAGCATGTTGCTCATCACCGGATCGTTGCCGTAGGCCTTCTGGTGCATGCGCACCGCTTCCTCGGCCACTTCGAAGATGCCGATGCCGCCGACGTTCGACGCCGTGCCACGGAAGTACTGCGAAATCAATTGCTGCGACAGGCCGATCGCTTCGAAGATCTGCGCGCCGGTGTAGGACATATAGGTCGAAATGCCCATCTTCGACATGACCTTCATCAGGCCCTTGCCCACGGCCTTCGTGAAGTTCTTGATCGCCTTCTCGGCCGACAGATCGCCCGGCAGTTCGCGTGCCAGCGCGGCCATCGTTTCCATCGCCAGGTAGGGGTGCACCGCTTCCGCGCCATAGCCAGCGAGCAGCGCGAAGTGATGCACTTCGCGCGCCGAACCGGTTTCGACGACGAGGCCCGTGCTGGTCCGCAGCCCCTTGCCCACCAGGTGGCTGTGCACGGCCGAGGTGGCCAACAGCGCCGGAATCGCGACGTTTTCCGCGCTGACCTGCTTGTCCGAAATGATCAGGATATTGAAGCCGGAACGCACCGCGTCCACCGCTTCCGCGCACAGCGAGGCGAGGCGGGCTTCGATGCCTTCCTTGCCCCATGCCACCGGATAGCAGATATCCAGCACGTACGAGCGGAACTTGTGGCCGCTGTACTGCTCGATATTGCGGATCTTCTCGATGTCTTCGAAATCCAGCACCGGCTGCGACACTTCGAGCCGCATCGGCGGGTTCACGTTGTTCGTGTCGAGCAGGTTCGGCTTCGGGCCGATGAACGACACCAAGGACATCACCATGTTTTCGCGGATCGGATCGATCGGCGGGTTGGTGACCTGCGCGAACAACTGACGGAAGTAGTTGTAAAGCGTCTTGTCCTTGTTCGACATGACCGCCAGCGGCGAGTCGTTGCCCATCGAACCGATGGCTTCCTCGCCGTTCTGCGCCATCGGCGCCAGCAGGAACTTCAAATCTTCCTGCGAATAGCCGAACGCCTGCTGACGATCCAGCAGCACCGGCGCGTCCGAGGCGACAGCGGCGAGCGCCGGCCCCTTCAGATCGATTTCGTCGATATTGATGCGAACCGCCTCGATCCAGCTCTTGTACGGCTTCGCATTCGACAGGTTGTCTTTCAGTTCCTTGTCGCCGATGATGCGGCCCTGCTCCATGTCGATCAGGAACATCTTGCCCGGCTGCAGGCGCCACTTCTTAACGATCTTCGATTCCGGAATCGGCAGCGTGCCGGCTTCCGAGGCCATGATCACGACGTCGTCGTCGGTGATGCAATAACGCGCCGGACGCAGACCGTTACGGTCGAGCGTCGCGCCGATCTGACGACCGTCGGTGAAGGCGATGGCCGCGGGGCCATCCCACGGCTCCATCATTGCCGCGTGGTATTCGTAGAAGGCGCGACGGTTCGCGTCCATCTCGGCGTGTTGCTCCCAGGCTTCCGGGATCATCATCATCACCGCGTGGACCAGCGGATAGCCGGCCATCACGAGCAATTCGAGACAGTTATCGAAAGACGCGGTGTCGGACTGACCCGGATAGATCAGCGGCCAGAGCTTCTTCAGGTCGTCGCCGAGCACGGCGCTGGAAATCGCGCCCGTGCGAGCGGACAGCCAGTTCACATTGCCCTTGACCGTGTTGATTTCGCCGTTGTGGGCGATCATCCGATACGGGTGCGCGAGCTCCCATGCCGGGAACGTGTTCGTCGAGAAACGTTGGTGCACCAGGGCCAGCGCCGAGACACTGCGCTCGTCCTGCAAGTCGCGGTAGTAGACGCCGACCTGATCGGCCAGCAGCAAGCCCTTGTAGACGATCGTGCGCGCCGACATCGACGGCACGAAGTATTCCTTGCCGTGCTTCAGTTTCAAGGCCTGGATACGGTGGCTGGCGGTCTTGCGGATCACATACAGCTTGCGCTCGAGCGCATCCGTCACGATCACGTCCTGGCCGCGCCCGATGAAGATCTGGCGGATCAGCGGCTCGCTGGTGCGGACCGTCGGCGACATCGGCATCGACGTATCGACCGGCACGTCGCGCCAGCCCAATATCACTTGGCCCTCGGCCTTCACGGTGCGTTCCAGTTCCTGCTCGCAGGCCAGACGCGACGCATGTTCCTTCGGCAGGAAGATCATCCCGACGCCGTACTCGCCGGCCGGCGGCAGTACGATGCCCTGCTTCGCCATTTCCTCGCGGTAGAACGCGTCCGGAATCTGGATCAGGATGCCGGCACCGTCGCCCATCAGCGGATCCGCGCCCACGGCACCCCGGTGATCCAGGTTTTCCAGGATCTTCAGGCCCTGCTGAATGATGTCGTGGCTCTTCCGACCCTTGATATGGGCAACGAAGCCGACGCCGCAGGCGTCGTGTTCGTTCGCCGGATCGTAGAGGCCGGTGGCGGTCGGCAAGCCGACCTGCGGTTGCGTTTGATCGTTCATTGGGGACACCGTTTTGGAGGCCGACACCGCGAAATGCGAGGGCGACGGCCGTTTTTATCAACACTGCTCAGCGTGCTTGCAACGCCTGCCAATCCATGACTGGCGCGGCGCGCCGCGGGAAACCTGCCCGGTCAGACTCGAAAGCCCATCCCGACCACGGCAGCGGCGTCATCGACAATCCGGCCCCTGAGGCGTCGGCGCGCGCGCCTGACACCCCGGTATCGAATAGGCGGACACAACCGTGGGAACTCGCAATATAAGCGATCACCTAGCAGAGGACAAAAGATTTAACACGTTCTGACCCTAATATTACATTTGCCCCAAAGTGGCGCATTATAAATTAGGGTCACATCGTTAAATCATCGTCATTATTCACTTTTTTGGGGCGTCCGCGCCGAAGTGGTGTCAGACGGCGATTAGCGAGTCGTTCGCATCGTTGCGTAAATGCGTCGTTGCCACGGACCCAACCCTTGCGCGCGGCATCCAGGGCCTGCGCGCTTGCGGCGGGGTCGAGCGGTTGCTCGGCTTGCGCGCGGTATCGGCGATGGCGCTCGAACGGAGTGTTGCCCAGCGCCCAGTACAAGGCGTGGTCGGTGATCGCGGGGTCGATCGCGAGGCCGGCGTGATGGGGATAGCTCGACTTCCGGGGCCCGGACAGGGTATCGATGCTCGATCCCTCCGCTCTGCGTGCTTCGACACGCGCCACGGTAACGCCCGACGACTTGCCGTCCGACGTGTCACCGATTGCGGCGCCGGTCGTTAGGGCGTCGGCCGCTGGGGCGCCGGCCGCCGCGTGGGCGATTTCCTGCTGTCGGTGCGCGCTCAGTTGAGGCAGCGCGGGCTCGGCAGCGGCTTCGATCAATATGCTCGTCGATAACAAATAGGCATCGGGATCGAGCACCGTTGCGCGATAGCGGCCATCCCACAGCGCGCCCGCCGCGCCGTAGCGCCGGTTGAACCAGGCGACATACCGGCGGCCGACCGCCTGCACCGTCTTCGATACGCTGTCCGCGTCGCGCGGGGTGCCCAGCAGATGGACGATCGCAGGCGTTAGCGCATAGGCGTGAATCGCCAGCCCGTTCGCACGCGCCGCACCGCGCAAGGTGTCGAGAAAGAAACGGATATCGTCGTCCGCACGAAAC
The DNA here is from genome assembly GCF_039852015.1 of Robbsia sp. KACC 23696. Taxonomy (NCBI): domain Bacteria; kingdom Pseudomonadati; phylum Pseudomonadota; class Betaproteobacteria; order Burkholderiales; family Burkholderiaceae; genus Robbsia; species Robbsia sp. KACC 23696. Next base: position 3,315,896 of record NZ_CP156626.1, read on the forward strand.
GCCGCCACGCCGACGCGTACGGGCAGGATGACATGCTGCGGCATGCCGGGAACATGAAGGCGGACTAGGCGAGCCATTGGATCAGGGCGAAAGAGGATTCCTGCGCAAAGGATAGCCCGTTTTGAGTGAGATAAGTCCTAGATTGCGCCGTCTATATTAAAAATGGTGCTGTGTCTCATCGCTTCCCATAATCGAACGAAACACCATGTCTATACACACAGAACGACATTAGGAGACAGGCGATGAGACACGTTCATTCGGCAGACGCTGACGCCCCCATCGGGCATGCGGCCCCTGGAAGCGCCGTACGGAGCGGCAAGACTGACACCACCCCGACCGTGTACTTGCGCCGACATCATGTAGGATTCCTATCGGCCGCACTACTACTCGGCTCCGTGGCGTCTCAAGCGGCCCATGCGCAGGCGGGGTCGTTCACGATCTCGACCGGCGCGGCGATCGTCATGCCCCAGTCGCGATCGGGGCTGCTGGAAACGTCGATCGGCGGCAGGGCCATGCCGCAGTTTACCGATCCGTCGCTGACGACCCGCATCAGCCCGACCGCCACCGCGGCGCTGACTTTCGCGTATTTCGTGACCGACCATATCGCCGTGGAAATGGCCGCCGGCATCCCGCCGGTGTTCAATATCATGGGCACGGGATCCGCATCGCAGTACGGGAAACTGGGCGAAGCCCGACAATGGGCGCCCACGGTACTGGCGAAATACTACTTTGGCAAGCCGACGGATAAGCTTCGCCCATCGGTCGGCCTGGGGCTGAACTACACGTGGTTCACAGGAGCAAGGATCACCAACGCGGCCTTCACGCAGCGCCTTGGCGGCCCCCGGTCCGTCAGTGTCGCAAGTGGCTTCGCCCCGGTATTCAATGCGGGCTTGACGTATAACGTGACCCAGCACTGGTTCGTCGGCGCATCGGTTTCCTTCATGCCGATGTCGCGCACGATTACGTTGAAGTCGGCCAACGGCAATATCGTGAGCAAGTCGCGGACGCAAATGAATCCGGTCGTCGCTTTCCTGAACGTCGGCTATAAGTTCTAAGCGGCAGGGGCGGCGGGCGTCGCACCGGAGCGCGGCCGCCGCCCCGCCTCGCTTGCATCAGCCTTGTTCGTCGTCCACGACGAACAACCGGCGATACTCCTTCAAAGCATAACGGTCGGTCATGCCGGCGATGTAGTGCGCGATCAAACGCGGTTGTCGCGCAAGCTCGCTGGCTTGATACGGCGGCGGCAGAAGTCGCGGATCGCTCGAGAAAGCATCGAACATCCCGCTGATCACGCGCTGCGCCTTATTCGCCATCCGCATCACCTGATAGTGGCGATACAGATGCTTGAACAGGAACTGCTTCAACTCGCGCGCCTGCGCGATCATCGCCTCACTACTCCCCACCAGCGCGCGTGCATTGCGCACGTCTTCGACCGATTGCACGCCCGTCTCTCGCAAACGTCGCGTGGTCTCTGTCGTCAAATCGACGATCAAGGTATTGATCATCGATCGCACCGTCTCATGAATCAGGCGGCGTCCCGGCAAATCCCCGTATCGGGTTCTGGCAGCCAGGTAATGCTCGCGCCATAGCGTGACCTCTTCCAACTGCGCGATCGTGATCAGACCCGAACGCAGGCCATCGTCGATATCGTGATTGTTGTAGGCGATCTCGTCGGCGATATTGGCCAACTGCGCCTCGAGCGAAGGCTGCCGCCCCTCGAGAAAGCGCTGCCCCAACTCGCCGAGTGCTTTGGCGTTTTCGCGGGAGCAATGCTTGAGAATGCCTTCGCGCGTTTCGAAGCACAGGTTCAGGCCGTCGAATTCGGCGTAGCGCTCCTCGAGCTCGTCGACGACGGCGAGGCTTTGCAGATTGTGCTCGAAACCGCCGTGGTCACGCATGCAAGCGTGCAGTGCATCCTGTCCGGCATGGCCGAACGGGGTGTGACCGAGATCGTGCGCCAGGGAAATGGCTTCGACGAGGTCTTCGTTCAAACGCAGGCTGCGTGCGACGGAACGCGCGATCTGCGCGACTTCCAAGCTATGGGTCAGTCGCGTACGGAACAGGTCGCCTTCATGATTGACGAAGACCTGCGTCTTGTATTCGAGGCGACGAAACGCGGTGGAATGGACAATACGATCCCGATCGCGTTGGTACTGGCTGCGCGCATTCGGCGGCGGCTCGGCATGTCGCCGCCCGCGCGTCTCCGCCGATCGACACGCATAGGGCGCGAGCCCGGATTCGAATGCGCTATCGGTCATCGGCGGCGGCGCGTTTGGTGTCATGACGGTTCCGGAATGATCGTTGCGGCCAGTGTCGCCCGCAGATCGGCATCGGGTACCGCGGTGATGACCGCCTCACCCAAGGACTTCAACAAGATGAACTTGATTTCTCCGCCTTCGGTCTTCTTGTCGCCCAGCATCAGATCGATATAGCAATCAGCGTCCGATGCCCCATCGGCGGCGTGTGCGTCTGCCTGCGCGTCTGCGACGGCATTGCCGCTCGCTTCGGCGTTCGAGCCCGACAGCCTAGCGACCGCGGCGCGCGACAGCGACGGCGCGGCGATCGGCAACTTGGCGGCCGCGCTCACTTGCACCAGCCGCGTCCGCGACGCTTCGTCGAGCAGCCCCAGGCGCACGGACAAGTCCGCGGCCATCACCATGCCGCAACCCACCGCCTCGCCATGCAACCAGGTGCCGAAGCCGAGGCCCGCTTCGATCGCGTGGCCGAAGGTGTGACCGAAATTCAGGATCGCCCGCAGACCACCTTCGCGCTCGTCGGCGGCAACCACGCGAGCTTTGACGGTACAGGATCGCAGCACCGCCTCCGCTAGCGCGCCTTCATCGTAGGCGGACAGGGCAGCGATGTCCCGCTCGACCCAGTCGAAGAATGCCGCGTCGGCGACGGCCGCCGTCTTGATCACTTCGGCGATGCCCGCCGACAATTCACGCGGCGGCAAGCTCTTCAGCACCGCGGTATCGGCGATCACCGCCTGCGGCTGGTAGAACGCACCGATCATGTTCTTGCCGCGAGGATGGTTGATGCCGGTCTTGCCGCCCACCGACGAATCGACCTGTGCCAACAAGGTTGTGGGAATCTGCACGAAGGGGACGCCGCGCATATACGTCGCCGCCGCGAACCCGGTCATATCCCCCACGACACCGCCACCCAGCGCGATCAGCGTCGTCTTGCGATCGGCGCGTACCGCCAGCAGACGGTCGAAGATCAAATTCAGCGTGTCCCAATGCTTGTAGGACTCGCCGTCGGGCAACACGATTGTCTCGACACGCGCCCCCAACGGCTGCAGTGCATGCCGCAGTCGATCGCCATACAGGGCTTCCACGGTCGTGTTCGTGACAATGACGAACAGACCCTTGCCCGCACCGGACGACGTTGGCAAATGCGCTTGCAGGATGTCGCTGCGATCGATCAGACCGGAGCCGATTTGGATGGGGTAGGCGCGATCGCCCAGCGCAACGGAGAGGCTTTTCATAAAGGCATTATGACGCAGAGCGCACGCCGGTGTCGGGAGCTGGCCGGTCGGCCGAGTGATCGTCGGTTTCGTCGCTGTCGAACGGCAACGACGCTTGTACGGCAGCGCGCATAGACGGCGCTGCGGCAGGCTCAACGGTCTGGGCTGTCTCGACGTGCGGGGCTGTCTCGGCGGGCTGGGCTGTCTCAACGGTCTGGGCTGTCTCGACGGGCTGGGTAGTCTCGGCAGTCTGGAGAGGCTCCGCGGGCTGGGCGGCCTCGGCGGGCGGCATAGTCTCGGGCGGGGTGATACGTGCCTGCTGCAGGGCCTCCATCGCCAGCCGCTCCTCATCCAGACCGAGTTGCGAGATGATCGAGGCCGTCAGGCTGTTGATCGACGGTCGGCCGGTCTCCATCACGCAGTGCGCGGTGTCGCGATAGATCGGATCGCGCACGGCGAATAGCGCTTCCAGCCGTCCTCGCGGATCTTCGGTTTGCAACAGCGGACGACTCTTGTCGCGACGGGTCCGTAACCAGAGATCGTGGGGATGCGCGCAGAGATAGACGACAGTGCCGCGGGCTTTCAGCCGTTCGCGGTTTTCCGGGCGCAGTACCGCGCCGCCGCCGGTGGCGAGAACGATGCCGTCGCGCTGCGTCAGATCGTCGATGACCTCGGCCTCACGCACCCGAAAGCCGTCCTCGCCCTCGTGTTCGAAGATCGTCGGGATCTTGACGCCAGTGCGAGCCTCGATTTCGTGGTCGGAGTCGAAAAAGGTACGACCCAGCTTACGCGCGAGCGCGCGCCCGACGGTGGTTTTACCCGCCCCCATCAAGCCCACCAAAATTACGTTGCCGCGGCGCTTATCCTGTCCCATCCGATTCATCTGATTCTTTCGTCGCGCAACGGCCTGCCAATCAGCCCGCCACGGGCTCACGCAGCCTCGCGTCGTCTCGCGCAGCTTACGGGGAAACGGGTACGGTTGTCGAGCGCCACGCACCCTAACTGCACAACTTCACTACATTCACCGGTTTTCGCGCGTAAAAACCGCACCGCTGTCGCTAAACAGGCACATCCAACTCATCCGACTCCGGATTTGCCCCACCCGCGGTCGCGCGGGACATTTCCGTCGCCGGGTCAGCGGATCGGGGCGGCGGTGTCTGCCCGGTATCGATCGCGACGTCCGCGCTCCGATTCGGCGATACCGCGGAATCGATGATCGCACGCTCATCGTCGACGTCGATGACCGTGGGCGTCAGCAGGATCACCAGCTCGACCTTTCGCTCGCTTTTGGCGGTCCGGCGGAACAACGCCCCTAAAAACGGAATGTGTTGCAGCAGCGGCACGCCCACGACGTCACGCCGCGTTTCCTGCGAAAAAATCCCGCCGATCGACACGGTGCCGCCATCCGCCACCTCCACTTGCGTCCGTACCTGTTTCGTATCGATGGCGAAGCCGGCGTCGGTCGCCGCCCCCAAGGTGTCCTTGGCGACATCCACTTCCAGCAAAACGCGTCGATCCGGCGTGATGTGCGGGGTGACTTCCAATCGTAGGGCGGCACGCCGGAATTGAACGCTGCCGCCACTACCGCCCTCCTTTCCGTCCCTCCGACGTGACGCGCGACGCCCCTGATACGGTACTTCCGTACCTTGCTCGATCGTCGCTTTGTGGCGATCGGTCGTCACGACACGTGGGCTCGACAGGACCTTACCGCGCCCTTCCGACTCCAAGGCACTCAACTCCAGAGAGATCAACCTGTCCGCCCCCGCTTTGAACAAGGTAAAAGCCGCCGTTGCCGGCGCGAGCCCTAAAATCGGCAGCGCCGCGGCGTCATAGAACGTGCCTCCCGGCGCGCGCAGTGCATCCGTTCCGCGGCCTCCGCCCACCGTCAATCGGGCCCCCAATTGCTGCGAAAAGCCCGCGTCGGCTTCGACGATTCGGGCTTCGATCAAGACCTGCCGCGCCGGAAGATCAAACGCCGCGACAAGCTCGGCGATATGCGCGAGACGCGCGGGCGTGTCGGTGACGAACAAGCGATTGGTCCGCGTATCGGCGCTCAACGCACCCCGCTTGGACAGCAGCAACTGGCCATCGCCGGCGATCAATTTCCGCATATCGTCGGCCCGTTGGTAATGCAAGGCGAACAGCCGGCTGGCCAGCGGGGCGTTATCGGCCTGCTTGGCCAGCGCATCGTCCCGGTCGCGAGATCGCTTTTCGATTTCGGCGGCGGGCGCAACCCACATCACACCGTGCGCGCGCTGGTAAGACAGGCCACGCGCCCGCAACAGCGCAGCGAAAGCGTCCTCCCACGGTACGTCGATCACATGCAGCGATACCTCGCCTTTGACGCCATCGGAGGTCACGATGTCCATCCCGGCGAACCGGGCAAAACCTTGCAAGACGTCCTGTAATGGCGCGCGGTCGACGTGCAAGGTGAGCCGTTCGGAGCGATGCGTAGCGACCACGTCGGACGCGGCCGCCGCGTCCGACGTGGCCGCCTCGACATCGGGCGCCCGGCTGGGCGTATCGCGCGACACGTCCATCGAGGAAGGCGGCGGCAGCACCAAGGCGTCGGCATGACGCTCAGCGGGACGCGTTCGCTCCGTCGCGCGTTCCGCGATCGCGAGCGGCGCCGCCAGGAGAGCGCCGGCAAACGCCAAACGCGCCAACGCGCGACGGCAAGACGTGTCGGCCCTCATGGCGTCCCGGCCGAATCGTGTCGCATCAGACGCACCACGAGATCGCCCCCGCCCAACAGCGGCCGCAGCCTTACCCGATCCGCCTCGATTGCCATCACGCGCACATCGGCAAACGTCTCCCCGGCTCGGGCCAACGCCACCTGCTCGCGTTCGCCTCCGTTCCTCGCGGTCGCACCGGACCGGGATGCGCGCAAGCCGCGTGATGCGAGGCCGGCGCCATAACGCCCCAGCAGTACGGCACGCTGGCCACCGGATGCGTATGTCGCGAGCACGACGATATCGGTTTGCGCTTGCCCACGGCGTTGGAAGGGGTTGGCCGGCACCGCCGCATCAGATGCGGGAACGGGGCGCCTGGGCGCTTGCACGGCGCGCGCATCGCGCCCTGACGCGTGAAGCGGACGCGCCATGCTGCCGGCGCCAGCAACACCCGACGCCATGCGCGGTTTGTCGGCATCGATGAAGAAAAGCACCGCCTGCATCGCCAATCTCGATCCATTGCTGCCGTGATCGGGCATGATCTGCGCGGCCTGTACGATCACGGGCGGGCTTACCGCCCCGAGTGCGGCGAGGAAGGCGGCCATCGGTTCGAACGCGCCGCGAATGGCGATGCGCGCCACCCCTTGCTGCAAGGGCCGAGGGGAAACGGACAAAGGGTCTCCGACCGATTCCACCGCATCAAGACCTGATCGCGACGCAACGCCTTCTTCGACGTCCTCGCTAAGGGACCGGTGGTTGAGGGCGGTCATTGCGCTTCGCGTGTTCGCGGCGGCTGAATCACCGTCACCCTCACCGACCGAGACGTCGAGCGACGCAGACCGCTCATCGACGACAAATCGATCGACGCTGACATCATGGCGTTTCGCCGTCTCGGAAATCCACTGCCCCCACTGCGTGACAACCGCCCCCGCCCCCGTCCTCGCGCTATCGTCGCGCGGCGACGCGGCGGCCAATCCAAGCAATCGTGCACGATGACGCAAGCCGGATAACGCCGCCTCGGCACGTGTGCCGGACACGATTGCCGCCGCCCTGTCCGCAACGGAAAAGCGAGCCCAGCGCAGCGTGGCGGCCGACGAAACAGCGGCATCGGAAGCGTCCTCGCCGCCTACATTCGCGATCGCAGCGTGCGCGGTATCGGTATCGGCATCGCTCGCCTCACTGTCTGCCGCGGTCCCTGCAAAGCGCAAGATGGTCAGCGCGGCATCGGACACCCCCTCCGTCATCCGCGGCAGCCGGGTTTCGATCGGCTGCGCGCTCACATCGGCGAGCGCCTCGTCGGCGAACAACGTCGGCGACGATGTGCCGAATTGGGCCGCGACGTCCTCTGCTGCCGCGAGCACCCCTTGATCGGCGGGTGTCGCCCGCTGCCACGCGAGCCCGCCCATCCACGCATGCCCGACAACCGCGATCGTGCACGCCATCCCGCCCCAGACGGCGATACGCCCGATCCATGGCCAGGCGTGAAACGCGACTGGCGCGGCAAACCAGGGCAAGCGCTCGGCAAGCCAGGCAAAACGCGGCAAGAGCACGGCGGCCCATGGCTGCGCGGCGCGCACCCCGTCCCAATCGTTCGGCGCCGTCATTGCGGTGCTCCTGCGCTCGGGCTCGTCGACACACGGCCGAATAAACTGACCCGAAAGCGTATCGGCGACGATGGCGTGGCTTCGGACGGCTGAGCGGCCGAGCGACCGCCCCATACAGAGGGCGTCGGACGCGCGGTTTCGCGCAAGAACGCATCGACGATCACCGCGGCAATACGCGCATCGCGCTCTAAAGCCGTTATCCACTTGCGCACCGAGGCCGCGTCGTCGGCAATCCCCTCCACCGTGAGCGCAAGCGGCGTCGTACGCGGCAGCACGCGAAGCAGTGCCGCATCGGCAGAACGATCGCGGCGCAAATCGAATGCGTCCGCCGAAAAATACGGCGGCGCGGCGTCATCGGACGCATGCTTCATGACGACCGTGCCGTCGACGGAAGCCCCTTCTGCGACAGCCCTCGCCTCCACGCTCGGCAATGGCGTGTCCGGGTCATCGGACGGGCGCTCCTTTGCGTCGTTCGGCGCGTCCCCGATGCCGCTCTGCGGTGCAGCCCCGCGCGGCGATGCGTGGTCCGATAAGTGATCCGGATCGGGCGCGCTGCGATAGTTGTCCATCGGGAGGCGCAACGATCGAACCGTTTCCCCACGATCAAAGGGCACCGGCGCACCGGTCCAATACGGCTTGCCGGCCGCGTGATAATGCATTCGCTGCAAAGCCAGCGCCGGCGTGGCCGCACGTGCCGATGCATCGAGCAGGCCCTGAAGCGCCCAACGCCGGTCATCGAACCCGTCAAGTAAGGTCGTTCTTGCCGCCGCATGATCGAGCAAGGAGACAAGATGCGCGGCCTCTCGCCAAACAGGCGCCAGCGATCGCGCACGGTCTCGCAAAAGCGCACGATGCCGCCCTTGGTCCTCGGTCCCGACACGCTGACGCCACGTCCCGATGCCGTCCAGTACGAACAGCATCATCGCCCCGCACAACAGCGCGCCGAGCCAGCCCCACAGCTGGCGCTGCCGTGCACGGGCCAGGCGACGCGCACGCGGCAGCGCGATCAGATCGAAGCCATCGACATAGGGCATATCGCTCACCGCACCAGGCCGCCAGCCAAGCCATGCAATGCCGCGCCCAAGGCCACCGAGCAATCGATCGTCGCGGCCTCGGCGGGCAGATCGCAATGCAAGCGGCACGTGCTAGCGTCGAAGCGGATGACCGGGAAATCGACCGTCCGCGTCAATGCAGCCATGCCGCCTAGCGCGGTCAATGCCGGATCGTGACCACACACGATCATCACCGCGGGGCGATGTTCCTGTGCGTGCAGGACGGTCCGCAGTGCGACGCACCACGCGTCGGCGCCCACCGTTGCGATGGCGGGAAGCGTGCAGGGCAATGCAGCCGAACCCGGCCGATCGGCGGCAAACGTCCAGGCCTTCGCCGCCGTTTCGCCACACCATAGGCAGGCCAAGTGGAATGCCTCCGCCTCCCCCTCCGATACGTCACCGGCATCGCCGTCTGCGCCGCCCCCCATCACCTCGACGGGCCGCTGCAGGCAATGCGCGACGACGAAACGGCAAGCGCGCAGCGCCGACTCCGCGGCATCGACCAAACCCTGCAAGCGGATGCCCGCATGATCGGCCAACGCGTCCCGCACACTCAGATAGTGCGACTGCGCCGCGGTCAGCGTCAGTTTCGACCTGTCGTGCGCCGATACGCGCCAATCCACCAGCAAGTCGGCGTCCTCGAGCCCGCTGATGCGCTGCGCGTGCCACCGAATCCAGGGACCCAGTGCGTCCGTCACGGCGGATGTTTCCGGATGCGTCACCGTGTAGCCCGGCAACAAGGACTCCCAGGCCAACTCTCGCGACAAGACCACCGATGGACACAAGGCCATCGAGAACGAGGCGCTCGGATCCGACAGCGGATGCGTCTGAAGCACGTCCCGCAGCATGGCGCCCACTTCCTCGGGCGCCAGGATATCGGTCCCATCGACCAGACCCGGCGGCAACGGGACATGCCGGACTTCGTCGACACAGATACGCGCCAACGACGCCCCGCCGGCGCAGAGCGCGGATAAACACACCAAGTGCACGTTTGCCTGATCGAGTTCGATACCCCAGGCACGACACAGTCGGCCTTCTCCGTCGCGCGATGTGCGCTGCGTATTGCGCGCCAACACGGCCCCAATGGCCTGCAACCATTGCGGCGCATGCCGCCGCCCCTCCCCCCTGTTTGGTCTCACGTGTGCTCCCCCGATCCCCTCCGTTCATCGACCCCGTCTGCGCCGCGCACTGCCCGGGCAAACGATGAAGCGATTGTCGGGCGCGATGCCGCGTCGGGACAGCTAGCCCTTCGACCGATGCGAAACCGCATAAGACAAACCGCAGAACACGTCGGAACGGGCGGTTCGCCATGCAACGCCCGACGTCGGCACGTCACCGATACGCGTGCCTGCCGCGCTTCGACCTAGGCCTTTCGGGAAAAGCGCACGTCCCGCGCCGCCGCAGCGAGCAGGGGCGGACTATAATGACCCTCCACCTTACAATTTGTAATGTCAAATAACTCAGATCGACGCGACGAGACAGTCAGGGGCGACGCCGCATTGCGTCCCGCAATGGGAGCGGGAGCACGATCGGACGCCCACACGGCGCCGCCCGCCGGCGACGATGCCCGCCGCTCCCTATCCGCGCGCCGAGCGCGCGCGACGGGCGCGCCGCCCGCGTCGCCGCGACGCTCGGTCGGCGGCGGCATCGCGCTGGCGCTCGCCCTATCGCTCGGTGGGCTCGCCCTGGCTGCGACGCTGGTGGGCGCCTTCGCGGTCGTGCTTTGCATGCAACGGCTGCCGGCACTCGACGTCGTGACCGATTACCGACCGAAGATTCCGATGCGCATTTACAGCGCGGATCATGTGCTGCTGGGAGAGTTCGGCGAGGAACGCCGGGAATTCATTCGTCTGCAGGACGTGCCGCAGCCGCTACGCGACGCGGTACTTGCCATCGAGGACGACCGTTTCTACCAGCATGGCGGTGTCGATTACACCGGCATCGCTCGCGCGCTTTTCGTCAATGTCGCCCATGGGAATCGCCAGGGCGGCAGCACGATCACGATGCAGGTCGCACGGAACTTTTTCCTTTCGAGCGAGAAGACCTATACGCGTAAACTCTATGAAATCCTGCTGGCGATCAAGATCGAAGCAGCGCTTTCGAAGGACCAGATCCTGGAGCTTTACCTGAACCAGATCTATCTCGGTCAGCGCGCCTATGGCTTCGCAGCCGCCGCGCATGTGTACTTTGGGAAACCGCTGAAGGATCTGTCGCTTGCACAGCAGGCGATGTTGGCCGGGCTACCCAAAGCCCCGTCGACGACCAATCCGGTGACCAATCCGGGGCGCGCGGAACAAAGACAACGGGTCGTGTTGAAGCGGATGCGGGATCTCGACTATATCGATGCCACGGCCTACCAGGCCGCCCTGGCGGCACCGCTGGCCTTGCGGCCGCCCTCGACGGAAACGCGCGTGGAAGCCAGCTATGTCGTCGAACTGGTCCGCCAGCAAATGTTGGCGCGCTATCCGCAGGACAGCTATACCCGCGGCTATACGGTAACCACGACCTTGGTGGCCGGCGATCAAGAAGCCGCGAACGAGGCCGTGCGCAAAGCGGTGGATCGATTCGACGGACCCGGTCCCGCCGCGCGTGAGGCCGCCCGCGCCGCGTCGGCCGCCATCGCGCCACGGCCCCGTGCAGCCGGTGTGGAGGCCGCCCTGATCGCGATCACGCCGCAGACTGGCGCCATTCGCGCGATGGTCGGCGGCGCGGACTTCGCACGCAACCAATTCAACCATGTGACGCAGGCGTGGCGGCAACCCGGTTCCGCGTTTAAACCCTTCGTCTATGCGGCCGCGCTGGAGCACGGCGTCGGTCCTGCCACACTCGTCGACGACGGGCCATTCGAGTTGCAGGCCGACCGGGCCGGTGGGAAGGCCTGGCGTCCGAAAAACTATGGCGGCACGTTCGGCGAGCAGACCACGCTACGCACGGCCCTGATGAAATCGCGCAATCTGGTGACGGTGCGAGTGATGCAGCATCTCGGCCCCAGCGCGGTACAGGATTACGTCACGCGCTTCGGTTTCGATCCGCAGCGTAACCCCGCCTATCTGTCGACGGCACTGGGCGCGGGCGCCACGACGCCGCTGCAATTGGCCTCAGCCTATGCGGTATTTGCAAACGGCGGCTATCGCATCAACCCCTACCTGATCAGCGAAGTGACGACGAACGATGGCGCCATCGTGCTGCAGGCCGCACCGCGCGTCGCCGGCTTCAACGCGAAACGGGTGATCGCCCCCGGCATTGCCTACATCATGCAGGACATGCTCCACGACACGGCAACCCGCGGCACGGCGGCCGGGACAAATGCATTGCATCGTACCGATCTGGCAGCCAAGACCGGTACGACCAACGAATCACGCGACACCTGGTTCGCCGGATTTCACCCGTCGCTGGTGGCGGTGGCATGGATGGGGTTCGATCAGCCGCGCTCGCTGGGCCGGCGCGCTACCGGCTCGGTCCTCGCGCTGCCGATCTGGAGCGACTACATGGGCGCCGCCTTGCGCGGCAAACCGAACCAGACGGCGTCGATGCCGTCGGACGTCACCCGCCATCAAGGCGAGCTCTATTTCGACGGCAAACTCCCCGGCGCCGGCTTTGTTGCCAGTATCACGCTGCCGGGCGACAGACTGTATGCCGTCGAAGGCCCTGCAGGCCCGACACCGGCACCGGCACCGGCAACCGAGGCGGAGCGCAACAGCGTGATGCAGCAATTCAGCAACGATCTGTTCGACTGAGCCGCAGCGGCCCAGGATCGAACCGCCCTGTCACGCCGCGGGTTCGAATACCACCGCCTCGCCGGCAATCTGCGACGCTTCGCGTGACAGCACCGCGAAGAATTCGTCGCCGGAACGGGTATCACGCCACGTGTCGCCATCGAACTTGAAGTGATAGCCGCCGGTTTTCGAGGCAATCCAGATCTCGTGCATCGGCTGCTGCAGATTGACGATGATTTTCGCCCCGCTCTCGAATTCCAGCGACAGCACATTGCCGCTGCGCTCGCATTCGATATCGGCTGCCACGTCGTCCGCACCGTACTCGATTGCCGCCAGGACGGCCTCGGCACGGGTCATGTATTCGGTATCGCTCATGCTACACTCCACGCTTGGTTTTTCTGACCATTTATCATGCGATCCGCCTTGTTCCGTCACTGTTCCCCCGCTTCCACCATGCCCGCGCAGGCCACTGTCCAGAACACCGAGCAGACCCGCGGCGCACTGCGCCGCCTGTCGTCTGCCGCGATTGTAGCGTTTGTGGCATTGCCCCTGCTGGCCGCATGTGGTCAGCGCGGCCCCTTATACCTGCCGACGGTGCCGCCGCTGCCCGCGCCGCCGCAGGCTAGCGGTTACGCAACGCCGAATAACAACACCGCAACGGCGAACGGCGCAAACGACGCGCAACCGTCGGACGCGGCGAAGTCGAGCCGCGCCAAGGGAGCGCAACAATGAGCGACGCATCGATGACCCCGGGTTTCGCCAGCCGCGAAGGCACGCTGTATATCGAAGACTGCCGCGCCGAAACGCTCGCCGAGCAGTTCGGCACGCCGCTCTACGTGTATTCGCGCGAAGCCCTGACGCTGGCCTATCGCGCCTACGCGGATGCCTGCAAGGACCGAAAAGCCACGGTCCACTACGCCATCAAGGCGAACAGCAACCTGGCCGTATTGAATGTGTTCGCGCGGCTCGGCGCCGGCTTCGACATCGTCTCGGCCGGCGAGCTGGCGCGCGTGCTCGCGGCCGGCGGCAGCGCCGAGCGGATCGTGTTCTCGGGCGTCGGCAAGCATCCCGACGAAATGCGTGCGGCGCTGGAGGCCGGCGTGAAATGCTTCAACGTCGAGTCGATCCCGGAATTGCATCGCTTGCAATCGGTCGCCGCCTCGATGGGCGTCCAGGCGCCGGTATCGCTACGCGTCAATCCGGATGTCGATCCGAAAACGCACCCGTATATTTCGACGGGCCTGAAGGGCAATAAGTTCGGCGTCGCCTTTGCCGATGCCCGAGCGGTCTACCGTGAAGCCGGCGCGATGCCGAATCTGCGCGTGGTCGGCATCGACTGCCATATCGGGTCGCAGATCACCGAGCCCTCGCCCTATCTGGATGCGATCGACCGTATCTGCGAACTGGTTTCGCAGATCGAAGCGGACGGCGCCCACATCCACCACATCGATGTCGGCGGTGGCCTGGGGATCCGTTACGACGACGAAACACCGCCGGATATCGGCGCCTTCGTGACGATGGTCCTCGACCGTTTGACCGAACGCGGTCATGGGCATCGCGAGGTCGTGTTCGAACCGGGCCGTTCGCTGGTGGGGAACGCCGGCGTGCTGCTGACGCGGGTCGAGTATCTGAAACCGGGCGAGGCGAAGAATTTCGCCATCGTCGATGCGGCGATGAACGACCTGGCCCGCCCCGCGATGTACCAGGCCTATCACGCGATCGACGCGGCAACGCCGCGCGACATCGGCACGACGTGTTACGACGTCGTCGGCCCGGTTTGCGAAAGCGGCGACTGGCTCGGCCGGGATCGCGAACTGGCCTTGGCCGAGGGCGATTTGCTGGTGGTACGCTCGGCGGGTGCCTACGGCTTCACGATGAGCTCGAACTACAACACGCGACCACGCGCTGCGGAAATCCTCGTCGATGGCCATGCCGCGCACGTCGCCCGCGCACGTGAAACCGTGCAGTCGCTGTTTGCCGGCGAACATATCCTGCCGGACTGACGACCACCGCCGTGCGAGTCGGCACATCCGACGAGCACGGCAAGCGCGCCGAGTACGCCCCGCGCACGCCCCGCTCGGTCAGTCCGTCAGGTAGGGCAATCAGCTTCGACCAGCCTGCGCGTTCGGCGTCCGATGCCAGAACGCCCATATCAGGCGGAACGCCAGCAACACCGCCACCACGGCCAGATAAATCTTCGGTTCGAACAAATCGTTCTTACCGGACTTCATCCACCAGAAGTGCAGCACGGCGAATCCCGCCGCGGCATAGACGGCGCGGTGCAGCGTGATCCACCGCCGTCCCAGCTTGCGGACCACGGCCTTCGGTGACGTCAGCGCCAATACCAGCAGAAGCACGAACGAGACGAAGCCGACAAGGATGAACGGCCGTTGCGCGACGTCGTGCACGATCGCCGGGATGTTGAAAAACTCGTCGAACCAGAGATAGGTGACGAAGTGGAGCAGCGCGTAGAAGAACGCAAACAGACCGATCATCCGACGCAGACGCAATAGCCAGCTCAGCCCCGTCAATAGTCGCACCGGCGTCACCGCCAACGTGATGCAAATCCACACCAGGGCCCAGATCCCTGTCGAGTACTGGATGAACTGCACCGGGTTCGCGGTCAAACCATCGGTGAAACCGAAAAATACCAGCCGTAGCAGCGGGTAGAGTCCGAACAGAAACACCAAGGGCTTTAGCCAGCGCATCCGCCGCTCCACCTGCGTGGGCGCGCGGGGGGCGCGAGGCGGTGCCGGGCGGCCCCCCTGATCCTGTCCGGCGTTCACCGGTGTCGTGTCGCGATGTGCCATACCGCCTCCGCGTCAGAAGTTCTTCCGCAGGTCCATGCCCTGGTACAACGACGCCACCTGGTCATAGCCGTTGTACATCAGCGTCGGCCGCTTCGGCGTGAACAGACCGCCCTCGCCGATACGTCGCTCGGTGGCCTGGCTCCAGCGGGGATGATCGACATGCGGGTTCACATTCGAATAGAAACCGTACTCTTGCGGTGCGTAGCGGTTCCATGACGTGGGCGGCTGGCGATCGACGAAACGGATGGCCACGATCGATTTCGCACTCTTGAAACCGTACTTCCACGGAATGACCATGCGGACCGGTGCGCCGTCCTGCTTCGGCAACACTTCGCCGTAAAGTCCGAACGTCAGCAGCGCCAGCGGATGCATGGCCTCATCCATGCGCAGGCCTTCGGTATAGGGCCATTGCAGGATATCGGAGCTCAGGCCCGGCATCTGTTTCGGATCGTTCAGCGTCAGGAACTGGACGTACTTGGCATCGCTGGTCGGCT
This sequence comes from Robbsia sp. KACC 23696, assembly GCF_039852015.1. Classification (NCBI taxonomy): domain Bacteria; kingdom Pseudomonadati; phylum Pseudomonadota; class Betaproteobacteria; order Burkholderiales; family Burkholderiaceae; genus Robbsia; species Robbsia sp. KACC 23696. The sequence continues at coordinate 3,331,713 of NZ_CP156626.1, forward strand.
GCACCTGCTTGATCAACGACGCCAACGGATAACCGATCCACGGGATCACCATCGACCAGCCTTCCACGCAGCGCATCCGATAGATCCGCTCTTCCTGCGGCGCCAGTTTCAGCAGCTTGTCGAGGTCATAGGTGCCGGGCTTGGCCACGAGCCCCTCCACCTTGACCTCCCACGGGCGTGTCTGCAACGTGTGCGCATTGCGCGCCGGATCGGCTTTGTCGGTACCGAATTCGTAGAAATTGTTATAGCTGGTGATGTCTTTGAACGACGTGACGCTGTCCGACACGCGATACGCCGCGTTCGGCGTGGCCGGCAATTTCTGCGCGCCCGAATTCGCCTGCATTTCCTGCAATGCGGCGGCGTGGGCCAACGACGGCAACACCCCCGCTGCCGTGGTCAACGCCGACGCACCGGCCAATTGCACGGCCTGGCGCATCACCTGTCGGCGGCTATGGAACAACGCCTGAGGGGTGATTTCACTACGGGGAATATCGTCGCCGCGCAGGGCGGCGGCGTCGCGCTTGCTGGTCATGGCCAAGGCTCCTTGTGCCCCGACAGAATGCGGCGGCACAATGAAAAACGGCGATGCCGAAGCATCGCCGCGTGTTCGGAATGAACCTAGCTTACCGCAGTTGCCCGAGACGATGGATTACATTCACGTCATCTGATTTCCGGGCACGGCGCTGTGTTTTCCGATATACCTCGCTACCGCCTTACAGCTTGCCGTAGCTATGCAAACCCGACAGGAACATATTCACACCGAGGAAGGCGAAGGTCGTGACGAGCAGGCCGGTCAGTGCCCACCACGCTGCCGGCGCACCGCGCAAGCCCTTCATCAGCCGCATATGCAACCAGGCCGCGTAGTTCAGCCAGACGATCAGCGCCCAGGTTTCCTTCGGGTCCCAGCTCCAGTAACCGCCCCACGCCTGCGCCGCCCACAGGGCGCCCAGGATCGTGGCGATCGTGAAGAACGTGAAACCGATCGCGATCGATTTGTACATCAGGTCGTCAAGCAAATCGAAGGACGGCAGACGATCCGCCAGCACACCGCGCTCCTTCAACAGCCAGGCCACCGAAACCATCGCCGACAAGGCGAACGAGCCATAGCCGATGAAGTTCGCCGGAACGTGGATCTTCATCCACCAGCTTTGCAGCGCCGGCACCAAGGGCTGGATCTGGCTTGCGTCGCGCGCCACCGAATACCACATCAGGAAGCCGACGGCCGCCGACGTCACCAGCATCACAAAGGCACCCAGCGCGCGCGTGCTGTACAGGCTTTCGTAGTAAAGATAAAACAACGACGTGATCAAGCAGAACAGCACGAACACTTCGTACAGATTCGAGATGGGAATATGGCCGACGTCACTGCCGATCAGGTAGGACTCGTACCAACGGACCATCATGCCGACAAAGCCCGCCAACACGGCGACCCAGACCATCCGCGACGCGATCGCCGACGAGGACGGTGCCCGGAATAACAGACCAAGCCAATAGAAAAGCGTCGACAAGACCAGCAGCGCGCTCATCCAAAGAATGGCCGACTGGCTCGACAGGAAGTACTTCAACAAGAAAACCTGGTCCGCGTTGGCCAGATTGCCCTTGTAGAGCTGGATGGCCGACAACGCCAAAGCGGCAATCAACACGACCAGCAGCCGGACCGGCTTCCAGAACCAACCCAGGGCGATGATGGCCGGCGTCGCGCAGACCAATACCGCCTTGTCGTAATAGGTGGTCGCATTGTAGAAACGCCACAGCCCGAATCCGGCACCGGCGATCAACAACAGCGCATAGACGAAATCGACGGCATTCAGGCGCATCCAGAACGCGTCGCGGGCAAACGGCAACGGCTGGTCGGGAGGATTCACGCCAGCCGATGGCTGGGTGCGCCCGAGCGGCGTGCTCGAGCCGGAGGTGGGATGTGAGGCCATGGTATCTGCGGGGTTGGTCACTTCGTTTTCGTATCGGGCGCGGCATCCTGCGCGTCCGATGGCGTATGCGACGGGGTGTCCGATGCGGCGGCAGGCACGTCGTCCGCGTGCGTCTGGTCGGGCGATACGGTCTGTCGGACCGCCTCGCGCATGCGCACGTATTCTTTCTCAAAATCCATCGTCCGACGTGCGGTCGACATTGCCATCAGCACCTGGGTACGGCCGCCATCGGCGGGTCGCATCCAGATCCAGACGCGGCGCTCGCGGACATAGAACATCGAAAAGATGCCCAGCACCAGCAATAGCGATCCGAGGTAAACGATACTCTCACCCGGCGCGCGTGTCAGTTGGAACACCGACGCCTGCACTTGATGGAAGTTGTCGAGTTGCAGAAAAACCGGCGCGCCGTAGTAGAAACTGTCGGACAGCGCATTGATCGCATTCTGCACAAATCGCGTGTGCGGTGCGGTGGCCTGCAACGCCGGCTCGCCATCCTTCGCGCGCGCCAGCTGCCACAGATCCCACACGCTGCCTTCGAGCATGCGTAACAGCAGGCCGGCGGCCTTTTCGCGATCGGCTGCGGGGACCGAGCCCTCGATAAAGTTGGCGACGGCAGGGAACCCCCCACTGACCTGGCCGGGCTGCGCCTTCAATGGCGAACCGTCCGGCGCTGCACCGGAGAACAGGTTCAACACACGGCTCGCGCTCTGACGCAGATTGTCCGCCAGCTGCGCGTTGGCGGCAGTGGGCGATGCGCCACCCGCGACCGAACGTTCGGCAAAAGCTTGCGCCGCGGCGGCGCGCAAGGCCGGATCCTGTAGCGCGGCGCGCAACAGCATCCACTGCTTCACCGTGCTCTCGTCGTCTGCCGGAATACGCAGATAGCGGAACGGCGCGTCCGGCTCGTCGCGCATGCCGGCCAGGAACATCGGCGCGCCATTGACCTGCGTCGGCACCATGTAGTTGTTGAACTCACGGGCCTGACCGGCGTTGTCGCGGATCTTGTATTGCAATGACGGTCCGATATTGTGCAGGTCCTGGCTTCCATCGCTCTTCGCACCGGAACCCAGGCGTTGATCGAGGGCATGCTCGAAGCCCGATTCCTTCGTCACGCTCCGCGCGTCGACCTTGCTGCTGGTGCCATTGGCGGCCAGATTTTCGACGTTGATCGCGCGGAAATCGGAGAATTCGACCGTGTCGCCGTTCGGCAACTTCGTGGAAGCGCCGATCGTGCCGGTGTACGGCGCCGACTTCGTCCCGCTGCCGTCCATCGGATAGCCGGTCAGCTCGAGCGTGGTGCCCCCGTCCTCGAAGCTGGACTGGTAGATCGACACGCCGTCGTAGGTAAAGGGTTTGTTGACCTCGACGCGCGCGGCGGTGCGCTTGCCGGTTTGACGATCAATGACGACGATGTCGCTGGCAAACAACTTCGGCATACCCGTCGTGTAGTAATCGACGATGAACTTGTTCAACTGAATCGAGAACGGCAGATCCTGCAGCAGAATGCCGTCTTTCTCGTTCAGGATCGCCGTCGACACATATTGCCCTTCCGGCACCCAGGCATAGCCGCGGAAGCTCGGATTCTGCGGCCACAACCGGTGCTCCGGGCCGATCTGCGCGATCGGCGCATTCGTCACGACCGGCGACTTGCCGAAGAGCCAGACCTGCATGCGCACCATCAATCCGCTGTCCAGCAGACCGCCGACGCAAATGACGACGATCGCCAGGTGGGCGAGGATATAGCCCACGCGCGTGAACGCGCCCCGCTTGGCCGAGATCAACGTCGCGCCGCTGTCGGCACCTTCCGCTTCACGCGTTTTGGTCTTGTAGCCCGCACGCGCCAACAACTGTTCGAATGCGCTCACCGCGTCGCGCTGCGCCGCCGGCGACGCGTATTCGTCGTGATGGTGGAAAGCGCGCAAACTGTTTTCGCGGACCTTGTCCTTCCAGTTGCGCGTATCGGCAATCATCTTCGGACCGTTGCGCGTGACGCACAAACTGATGGAAGTGATCAGGAACGCCAGGATCAACATGAACCACCACGCGCTGTACACGTTGTACATGTCCAGCGAGCGGAAAATATCGGCCCAGAATGGACCGAACTGGTTCACATAATTGGGATAGGGATCGTTCTGCTTGATCACGGTACCGATGATGCTGGCGATGGCCAGGATCGTCAGCAACGCGATAGCGAAGCGCATCGACGCAAACAGATCGACGAGGCTGCGCCGCGTCCGGATATACCGGGAAACCGGGGCGCTGGCTGGGGTGGAACGCATTCAAACTCCGCGAGACAAGATCGGGCGCGGCCACGAGGAGTGCCCACTGCGTCATGAAGCCGCGGCCTCCAACTGTGCAAGCACCCATAAAAAAGCGTGTATTCGCACGTCTGGCATGGCTTCACAAAGCGGGCGTATTGTACAATAAAGTCCGTTTTTCCCTTGATTTGCCTATGGTTAGGGCCGGGCTGAATGTCGCGGCAAGCAAACAATTGCCGCAGCATCGATCTATTTCGGGCGGGATTACCGAGCGCGCACTGTGCATTTGTCATCGCCTTGAAACGTTCGGCTTCCGGTGCGGCGATAGGACGGAGTGACGCACTGACCGTTATTCGGCCAGTAACCTGGGCCGCCGACCCGACAGCATGCCTCGCCCTGCCGTACCGTTCGCTTTCGAATAGCGATACATCGTCGGCGCTTTGCAGGCCGCAAGCCCCGCCGTAGCGCGCTAGACGCCGGAGGATGGCGTAATGGCGCAGAATCACAACGGCCGCGCCACGTCCCATCGCCCGTTCGTAACATCGTCGTCAGCATTCGTTATCCAGCCGTCAGGCCGGAAAGCGCGGCAGAATTCGAGCGTTGTACCGCCGGCGCCACGATATTTCATTGCCGCGACAATTTGTCACGCATCATTCGCGTCCGTTTTGGCGCCAGTTGCTGTTTATCCCTGTTGCTGACAAGGATTTATGGCGACGCAGGGAGTGGTCTTTTCCTTGTTGCCGTTTTCCTTGTGTTTTCCAACGCGCCCCGGCGCGGAGTCCGTCATGTCGTCGTTCCTGCTGCACCAAGCGCGCTTCTTCACCACCGTCAATCATCTCCGCGACCTACCGCCCACCCCGCAACCCGAGGTGGCATTCGCGGGCCGCTCGAACGCGGGCAAGTCCAGTGCGATCAACGTGCTGTGCAATCAGCGTCGACTGGCCTTCGCCAGTAAGACGCCAGGGCGTACGCAACACATCAATTACTTCGAAGTCGGCCCACAAGACGAGCGCGCGGGCTTCGTCGTCGATCTGCCCGGTTATGGCTATGCCCAGGTGCCCGGCGACGCCAAAAAGCACTGGGAAGCGCTGCTGAGTAGTTACATGCGATCGCGGCCGCAATTGCGCGGGATGGTGCTCGTGATGGATTCACGGCGCCCATGCACCGATCTCGACATCCAGATGATCGATTGGTTCGCGGTCACCGGCAAACCGATCCATATGCTGTTGACGAAGGCCGACAAGCTGAACCGGCAGGAGAGCCAGCAAGCGCTGCGCAAGACGCGCGACCTGATCAATCGCTATAACGAAGCCAGTGGCGAGGAGCAGCTGTCCGTGCAGCTGTTCTCGATGCTGAAGCGCGTGGGACTGGAAGAAGCCCACGCGAAGGTGGAAAGCTGGTTGCGCCCCGTTTCGACGGACGACAACGCGTCAGCGGCTCCGGTCGCGGCCGAATAAAGCCGTCGCGCGGTCGGTGTCGCTGCTCGCCGCAGCCTGTCCCGCGAGCGCGCGCGCCAATGGCGTTTCCGGCGGGGACGTTGTCTCGGCCGGACGGGACAGCGCGCCCGGGCCGGCGTCCGAGGCGACGGAGAGATCGCCCTGAGGCGAGGCTGCAGAAGCAGACACGGTCGGCGATGAAGCCGCCCCTGCCGTCGAGGAAAGCGCCGCCTGCGATACCGTCGCATTCGCGCCGCCCGCTGTGCTCGCCGCTGCCGTGTCAGCCGCTTGCGCGGCATTCAGCGCCTTTTGCAAGGACGCTGCGAAACGGTCTGCCGGTTGATAGCCCATCACGCGCAATGCCGGCAATTCGCGTCCGTGCGCATCGTAGAAAATGATGGCCGGCGGCCCGAACATGCCGAAGTGTTTCATCAGCGCCTGATCGTCGGCGTTGTTGGCCGTCACATCGGCCTGTAATAGCGCGAACGACTGCAAGGCGGCATGCACGGCAGGCTGCGGAAAGACCAATCGCTCCATTTCCACACAGCTCGTGCACCAGTCCGCATGAAAGAACAGCATCGTCGGCCGTCCCGCTGCGGCGGTCGCACGTTGCAGCTCCGGCAGCGAACGCACCTTCGCAAAGGGCAGCCCGGCAGTCTCGGCATCGTTACCCGCAGCCGCGCCAGTCGCGGCAGTGACGCCACCGCCCGCGACCGCACTACCGCCGACAAACACCGCGAGCGGCCGCAAAGGGTCTTGCGCACCGGCCAATGCACCGGCCATCGCCGCTGCCGCATAGCCGAGCGCCAGACCCCCGACGGCGCGTGCCAGTATGCGCCACGCCAACGCGCCAGGCGCCGACGCCTTCGTCGCGGCAGCAATCGTGTGATCACGCGATGCCACCGGCACGACGCCGAGGCAGCACGCGGCAACCAGTGCGACAAATGCCCAGCCCAGCAGCGCGAGCGCGGCCGGCAGCACCGGCGCGACAATCCATACCGCCGCGCCGAGCAGCAGGACGCCGAAGGCACGCTTGACGCCGTCCATCCAGAGCCCCGCACGCGGCAGCAAGGCCCCGGCACCCACGCCCACGACCAGCAGCGGCAAACCGAGCCCCCACGCCATGGCGAACAGCGAGATCCCGCCGATAAACACGTTGCCGGTCTGCGCGATGAACGCCAACGCGCCAAATAGCGGCGCGGTCATGCACGCGCCCACCAGCAAAGCCGACAAGGCGCCCATGACTAGCACGCTGAAGACGCGCCCGCCACTCAGTCGGCTCGACGCGGTGGACACGCGACTCTGCCACGCCGCCGGCAATTGCAGCTCGAAGGCGCCCAGCAGCGATACGGCGAATACGAGCAGCAAGATGCCGAAGCCCCCCAGCACCCACGGATTCTGCAGCGCTGCATTGAGGCTCTGGCCCGCCAAAGCCGCGGCGATACCGAAACCGGTATAGACCACCGCCATGCCCAGCACATAGGTCGCGGAAAGGAAAAGACCGCGGCGTCGCGTCAAGGCGGCGCCTTCGCCGAGAATGATCGACGACAGGATCGGGATCATCGGCAGCGAGCACGGGAGCAAGCTCAGCGCCATGCCCAGCACGAAGAAGATGCCGATCACGGCAGGCACGCTCCGGCCTTCCAGCACGTGCATCGCATACGTCTGATCGTAGAGACGGTCGACACCGGTGGCAGCGCTGTTATCGCCCGCACCGGCCCCTGTAGCGTCGACCGCCGCCCCGACGCCAGCGGCACCGGCAGTGGCGGGTTGCAGCGCGGCCCCCGCGACATGCACCTTATGGTGAATCGGCGGATAACAGACGCCTTTGTCGGAACAGCCTTGCGACACCACATCCAGATCGAACGGGCCCTGCGCGGACGTCACCGGCAACGTGATCTGCAGCGTGCCGCGATAGGTTTCGACGTCCTTGTTGAAGGTCTGGTCGAACTTGACCGTCCCCTTCGGCAGATCCGGCGTGCCGAGCGTCGCCTGGCCGCCCACGACCGTGAAGCCGAGACGCTCCCGATACATGTAATAGTCCGGCGCGATCCGATATTGCAACTGCACCGAGCCAGGCACTTCGCTCGCACTGAACCGGAAGGCGACGGACGGATCGAGAAAACCGTCGTCCGCTCGGGCGATGCCGGGAGCAGCGAGGAGCGCAACGGACACGGCCAACAGCGGCAAAACCACCAGGCGCGCCCGCGTGTGCCGCCAGACGGCGCGCCAGCTTGACAGTACATGCGCCACGGCCCGCGCAAAAGGCGTGGCGCCTGAGACGCGATCAACGGTCACTCTAACAATCGACATGAATAGACACAGCGGGAAGCGATGCGGCGCGGAGACAGGCAGTTCCGCGATTCTACCGCGTCGGTGAAGTCACGCTTCGGCACCTTGAACGGTCGGCGTGTTTTTACGGCCTTTCTCAGCTGCGTCGTCGCGAGCAGACGGCCGTAAACGAAAAAACCGCCACATGGGCGGTTTTTTCAGAAGACACGAGGAATGCGACCGTTATCGCTCACACTCCTCGCGCTTTCGCGACGATCAACGCGTGATTACTCAGCGTCGCTCGTGTCTTCGACTGCTTCGGTGACGTCCGGGCGATCCATCAGTTGGACCAGCGCCATCGGCGCGTTGTCGCCGTGACGGAAGCCGAACTTCAGGATGCTCAGATAGCCGCCCGGGCGAGCCGCGTAACGCGGGCCCAGCACTTCGAACAGCTTCGTGACCGAATCACGATCGCGCAGGCGATTGAAAGCCAGACGGCGATTCGCCAACGTCGGGGTCTTGCCCATCGTGATCAGCGGCTCGACGACGCGACGCAGTTCCTTCGCCTTCGGCAGCGTGGTCTTGATCGCTTCGTGCTGAATGATCGAATTCGACATATTGCGCAGCATTGCCAGACGGTGGGCGCTGGTGCGATTCAGCTTACGCAGTCCACTACGGTGACGCATGATGATTTTCCTTGATTGAGTCTTGCTCCGGCTCTTCTATCTGTCCTACCTGGCCTGGTGGCACGGGTGAACTGCGGTCCGGTGGTTTGGGTTGAACAACACGATTTGCGACAAACGCAAAGGGGCATCATCTTAACGCATGACGCCCCTTTGATCCAGCCACTTGCGGAGGAGGCGGAGACCGAAACAACAGTTCTCCGCCTCCTCCGCACCGCGCCTCGGCTAGGCCGTGGCGCGCTGTCGCCTGAACGGCGACAGGCGTATTACTTGTCGAGGCTCGACGGCGGCCAGTTCTCGAGCTTCATGCCCAGCGTCAGGCCACGCGAGAACAGCACTTCCTTGATCTCGGTCATCGACTTCTTACCGAGGTTCGGGCACTTCAGCAGCTCGTTTTCCGTACGTTGGATCAGGTCGCCGATGTAATAGATGTTTTCGGCCTTCAGGCAATTTGCCGAACGGACCGTCAACTCCAGATCGTCAACCGGACGCAGCAGGATCGGATCGATCTGCGGTGCACGCGACGGCGCTTCCGCGGTGGTCTCGGTGCCTTCCAGCGCCGCGAACACGTTCAGCTGATCCACCAGGATGCGAGCTGCTTGACGAATCGCTTCCTCAGGCGTCAGGACGCCGTTGGTTTCGATGTTCATCACCAGCTTATCCAAGTCGGTACGCTGCTCGACCCGAGCCGATTCCACTGCATAGCTCACGCGCTTGACCGGCGAGAACGACGCATCCAGGACGATACGGCCGATAACCTTGGCCACATCTTCGCCGTAGCGACGCACATTGCCCGGCACATAGCCGCGACCCTTTTCCACCTTGATCTGCACGTCGAGCTTACCGCCCTTCGACAGATGCGCAATCACGTGGCCCGGGTTGATGACTTCGCAGTCGTGCGGCAGTTCGATATCCGCCGCCGTCACTACGCCTTCACCATCCTTGCGCAACGTGACCGTGACTTCATCACGGCTATGAAGCTTGAAAACCACGCCCTTCAGGTTCAGCGCGAGGTTGACCATGTCTTCCTGAACGCCGTCCAGCGTCGAGTACTCGTGAACCACGCCCGCGATCGTCACTTCCGTCGGCGCATAGCCCAGCATCGACGACAGGAGCACTCGGCGCAATGCGTTACCGAGCGTGTGACCATAGCCGCGTTCAAACGGCTCCATCACGACTTTGGCGTGATTGTCACCCAACGACTCAACTGCAATGATCTTGGGCTTCAACAAACTGTTTTGCATAGGTTTTCCTCTTCAATACCCTCGGCTCGTTACACCGATAAGGCTGACTGGCAACAACCTGAAAAAGCCGGCGCGTGGCATACCACGGCGCCAACGTTACCGTCAGCCGCCGTACCATGCCACGCAGCCGGCACTACTTCACTACTCACAACGTAGCCGAACGCGACAGGACTTGGCGTTGTCCCATCCCGCTCAGCCAGCCGATCAACGCGAATACAATTCGACGATCAGGCTTTCGTTGATGTCGCCCGTGATTTCCGAACGATCCGGCACTTGCTTGAACGTACCGACCAGCTCCTTCGAATCAACCGCAACCCATGCCGGGAAGCCGCTCTGCTCTTGCAGGCTCAGCGCTTCCAGAACACGTGCTTGCTTCTTGGCCTTCTCACGGAGCGCGATCACGTCACCGACGCGAATCTGCTGCGACGGGATGTTCGCCACAACGCCATTCACCGTAACTGCACAGTGGCTGACGAGCTGACGAGCTTCCGCGCGGGTCGAGCCGAAGCCCATCCGGTACACGACATTGTCCAGACGGCCTTCCAGCAATTGCAACAGCGTGGCGCCGGTGTTGCCCTTGCGACGGTCGGCTTCAGCGAAGTAACGGCGGAACTGACGCTCCAACACACCGTAGATCCGCTTGACCTTTTGCTTTTCGCGCAGTTGCAGACCGTAGTCCGACGTCCGCGCACCCGAGGTACGACCATGTTGACCCGGCTTGCTGTCCAGCTTGCACTTGTCGGCCAGCGAACGGCGGTTCGACAACAGCGACAGGTCGGTGCCTTCACGGCGGGAGAGTTTGGCTCGTGGGCCGGTATAACGTGCCACTTTTGGTTTCCTTCTGTATTAAATCGCGTTCAGCGCGATGGGCAACCGATCAAGACCGGACGCTGGCGTGCAAACCTGCACATTGACGTCCCGCTCGATCCGCCCGCCTACTGAGGCGAGTCCGGTATCCGGTGCATGTACGTCCTTCACAGTCAGGATCGTTGACACGCACGTCGCACCAGGACGGTGGGCTTATAAGTGGAATGGTTTGCACCATTCCGGTATGCATCGATCAGATGCGGCGACGCTTCGGCGGACGGCAGCCATTGTGCGGGATCGGGGTCACGTCGGAGATCGACGTGATCTTGATGCCCAGGCTGTGCAGCGCACGAACCGCGGATTCGCGACCCGGGCCAGGGCCCTTGATGCGCACTTCCAGGTTCTTGACGCCGTATTCCATCGCCACGCGGCCAGCTTGTTCCGCTGCAACCTGCGCTGCAAACGGGGTCGACTTACGGGAGCCCTTGAAGCCTTGGCCGCCCGACGTCGCCCACGACAGGGCATTGCCCTGACGGTCCGTGATCGTGATGATCGTGTTGTTGAACGAAGCGTGGACGCACGCGACGCCCTCCGGCACGTTCTTCTTCACCTTTTTCCGGACGCGCTGGGCGGCGGAATTGTTCTGAGCCTTAGCCATTCGTTTTTCCTGTGACCAGTGTTGCGCTTACTTCTTCAGCGAAGCAGCGGCACGACGCGGGCCCTTACGGGTACGCGCATTCGTGCGGGTACGTTGACCGTGGACAGGCAGGCCCTTACGGTGCCGCACGCCGCGGTAGCAACCCAAGTCCATCAAGCGCTTGATGTTCATCGTGACTTCACGACGCAGATCGCCTTCGACCGTAAACTTACCGATCTCGAGACGGATCTTTTCTTGATCGTCGTCGTTCAGTTCGCCGACCTTCTTCGAATACGGTACGCCAACCGTTTCGAGGATCTTACGCGCGGTCGGACGGCCGATACCGAAGATCGCCGTCAAGCCGATCTCGGCGTGCTTGTGATTGGGGACATTAACCCCTGCAATACGAGCCATTACTCTTCCTCAACTGAGAGCCTGGTACCGACGCTTAGCGTCAGCCCTGGCGTTGCTTATGGCGCTGATCCGAGCTGCAGATCACCCGCACAACGCCATTGCGCTTGATCACCTTGCAGTTACGGCACATGCGCTTTACCGATGCCATTACCTTCATGATGCTACTCCCTCGAAATCACTTCGCCCTGAATACGATCCGCGCCCGCGAAAGATCGTAGGGCGTCAGTTCCACCGTCACTTTGTCCCCGGGGAGGATACGGATATAGTGCATCCGCATCTTGCCGGAGATATGCCCGAGCACGACATGACCGTTTTCCAGCTTCACCCGAAAAGTCGCGTTGGGCAGGTTTTCCAACACCTCGCCCTGCATCTGGATTACATCATCTTTGGCCATATTCTCGTGCTCAACGCATCATCGTATTGCCGCCCTTGAAATTAGCTTTCCGGAGCAGCGATTCATATTGTTGCGACATCACGTACGACTGGACCTGCGCCATGAAATCCATCGTGATCACCACGATGATCAACAGCGACGTACCGCCGAAGTAGAACGGCACATTCCAGCGCAACACCAGGAATTCAGGCAACAGACAAACGAACACGATGTAAATCGCACCCGCCAACGTCAGCCGCGTAAGAATCCGGTCGATGTAGCGCGCGGTTTGGTCGCCCGGTCGAATACCCGGTACGAACGCCCCGCTCTTCTTCAGGTTGTCCGCCGTTTCCCTGCTGTTGAACACCAACGCGGTGTAGAAGAAGCAGAAGAAAACGATGGCCAACGCGTACAAAATCACATACGGCGGCTGACCCGGGGACAGCGTGTTTGCGATGTTATGCAACCACGGCATCCGCGTGCTGAACCAATTTGCGATCGTCGCCGGGAACAGAATGATCGACGAGGCAAAAATCGGCGGAATCACTCCCGCCATGTTCAGCTTCAACGGCAGATGGGACGACTGTCCACCGTAGATCTTGTTGCCCACCTGGCGCTTCGCGTAGTTCACGAGGATCTTGCGCTGGCCGCGTTCGATGAACACCACCAGATACGTCACCCCCGCAATCAACGCGACGATGATAATCGCCGAGATGATGCTCATCGAACCGGTACGCACCAGCTCGAACAACCCTGCCACCGCATTCGGCAGCCCCGCCGCGATACCGGCGAAGATGATGATCGAGATACCGTTGCCCAAACCGCGCTCGGTGATCTGCTCACCCAGCCACATCAGGAACATCGTCCCGGTCACCAACGTTACGACCGTCGTCAGGCGGAACGCGAGGCCCGGATCGATCACCAAGCCTGGCTGACCGCTCAACGCCACCGCAATACCGAAGGCCTGAAAGGTCGCGAGCACCACGGTGAAATACCGCGTGTACTGCGTGATCTTCCGTTGACCCGCCTGCCCTTCCTTCTTCAGCGCCTCGAGCTGCGGCGAGACGATCGCCAACAACTGCATGATGATCGACGCCGAGATGTAAGGCATGATGCCCAATGCGAACACCGAAAAACGCGACAACGCGCCCCCGGAGAACATATTGAACATCCCGAGAATGCCGCCCGCCTGGCTTTGGAACAACTTGGCCAGTTGGTCCGGATCAATCCCCGGCACCGGAATATGTGCACCGATCCGATAAACGATCAACGCCAGCAGCAGGAAAATCAGCCGCCGGCGCAGGTCACCGTACTTCGGCGCCGTCTTTCCGGATTTCGCAAGACTTGGGCTGGTAGCCAAAACCTTCTCCGATGCAGCCGTGGCCATTCTGCCTGCCACGATTCGCCACGTTTTGGGCGGTTAAAACGGCTTAACCACCGCGCTCATCACTGCCGCAATGGGCAATACCTTGCGGCATTGCCCATCGATCAAACTTACTCGCTCAGCGAGCCGCCCGCTGCTTCGATCGCCGCACGTGCACCCTTCGTCGCCGTCATGCCTTTCAGCACGACCTTGCGCTTCAGTTCGCCCGTTGCGATGACCTTCACGCGTTCGATCAGTTGGCCAACCAGCTTAGCCTTCTTCAGAACGAGCAGGTCGACTTCGTCGAGACCCAGCTTTTCCAGGTCGCTCAGGCGCACTTCACCAACGAATTCCTTCGTCAGCGAGGAGAACCCGCGCTTCGGCAGACGACGATGCAGAGGCATCTGGCCGCCTTCGAAACCAACCTTGTGGAAGCCGCCCGAACGCGACTTCTGACCCTTGTGACCGCGACCAGCGGTCTTGCCCAGGCCGGAGCCGATACCACGGCCTACACGGCGCTTGGCATGGGTCGAGCCTTCTGCGGGCTTGATGGTATTGAGTTGCATATCTGTCCCCAGGCTTAAGAGCCGATGACTTTCACAAGGTACGAAACCTTGTTGATCATGCCGCGCACTGCCGGCGTGTCTTCCAACACGCTGACCGAGTTGATACGGCGCAGACCGAGACCGCGAACCGTACCACGATGCGATTCACGCGTGCCGATCAAGCTCTTGACGAGCTGAACCTTGATGGTTTTATCTGACATGGTGAGCATCCTTAGCCGAGAATATCTTCGACGGACAGGCCACGCTTCGCCGCGACTTCTGCCGGCGTCACTTGCTTCTTCAGGCCATCCAGGGTCGCACGGACCAGGTTGTACGGGTTCGTCGAGCCGAAGCTCTTCGCGACGACGTTATGCACGCCAACCGCTTCGAACACCGCACGCATCGGGCCACCAGCGATAACGCCCGTACCTTCCTTAGCAGGCGCCAGCATCACCTTCGAAGCGCCGTGACGGCCCTTCGTTTCGTGTTGCAGCGTACCCTTCTTCAGGTCGACCTTGAACATATTGCGGCGTGCGCTTTCCATCGCCTTCTGCATAGCAGCCGGGACTTCCTTCGCCTTACCCTTACCCATGCCGACGCGGCCATCGCCATCGCCAACAACGGAAATCACCGAGAACGACATCACGCGACCGCCTTTGGCGACCTTCGTGGTGCGGACGACGGCGATCGGCTTTTCGATCAGGCCGTCTTCGCTCTCAGTCTGAGTGCGTACTTGAGTTTTTGCCATGACGACCCCTTAGAACTTGAGACCGGCTTCACGGGCGGCTTCGGCCAACGCCTTGACCCGACCGTGATACCGGAAACCAGAACGATCGAACGCCACCGACTCTACGCCTGCTGCTTTGGCGCGTGCTGCAATGCGTTGACCGATCAGCGTGGCGGCGGAAACGTTGCCGCCGACGCCGGTTTTACCAGCCAATTCCGTACGCACTTCCGCTTCAACGGTGGACGCGCTGGCGAGCACTTGCGTGCCGCACGGCGAGAACACTTGCGCGTAGATGTGCAGATTCGTACGGTGCACCGCCAGGCGGTGGATGCCGCGGTCCGCGATGAGGATCCGCGTCTTGCGCGCACGGCGCGCACGAGCTTGTTTCTTATCCATGGTGGGCACCTTACTTCTTCTTGGTTTCCTTGAGGATCACAACCTCGTCGGAGTACCGAACACCCTTGCCCTTGTATGGCTCAGGCGGACGGTAGCCGCGAACTTTCGCAGCTTCCTGACCGACGTGTTGCTTATTGATCCCCTTGATGACGATCTCGGTCTGTGTCGGCATGGTAGCCGTCACGCCAGCCGGCAACTGGTGCACGACCGGATGCGAGAAACCCAGCGACAGATTGATCTTGTCGCCTTGCACTTGCGCACGATAACCGACGCCGACCAGGTTCAGCTTGCGCTCGAAACCCTTCGTCACACCGATAACCGCGTTGTTTGCCAGAGCGCGCATCGTACCGGACAGCGCATTCGCTTCCCGGCTATCGTCCGCGACTGCGAAGGTCAGCACGCCGTTGTCCAACGCAACCTTTACCTTCGATTGCGCGTCCAGCGACACCGAGCCATTCGGGCCCTTGACCACGATTTGTTCCGCGCCGATCGTTACTTCCACGCCTGCCGGCACGGTGATCGGGCTTTTACCAACTCGAGACATTGTTCTCTCCCTGACGTCAGGCGACGTAGCAGATGACTTCGCCGCCCACGCCTGCGGCGCGAGCTGCACGATCGGTCATCACACCGCGCGGGGTGGAAACAATGGCGACGCCCAGCCCGTTCATCACGCGCGGAATGTCGTCACGACCCTTGTACACACGCAGACCCGGCTTCGAGACGCGTTCGATGCGCTCGATGACCGGACGGCCGGCGTAGTACTTCAGCGTGATGTCCAGCGATGCCTTCGCACCGTCGGTCGTCACGTTGAAGCTCTCGATGTAACCTTCGTCCTTGAGGACCTTGGCAATCGCGACCTTCAACTTCGACGACGGCATCACAACCGACGTCTTCCCGACTTGGTGTCCGTTACGGACGCGGGTCAGCATATCGGCGATAGGATCACTCATACTCATATCGTTTCTCCTATTACCAGCTGGCCTTGGTCAGGCCCGGGATTTCGCCGCGGAAAGCCAACTCGCGCAGCTTGTTACGGGCGAGACCAAATTTACGGAAAGTGCCACGGGGACGACCCGTGATGGAACAACGATTACGTTGACGCGTCGGATTCGCATTGCGCGGCAGCTGTTGCAGCGCCAGGCGTGCTTCATAACGCTCTTCGTCCGACTTTTGCGAGTCGTCGATGATCGTCTTCAATGCTGCGCGCTTGGCCGAGAACTTTGCAACCAGGCGCGTCCGCTTGTCTTCACGTTCGATCAGTGCCTTTTTAGCCACGTTAACCTCAGTTTCTGAACGGGAACTTGAAGCTGGCGAGCAGCGCCTTCGCTTCTTCATCGGTCTTCGCGGTGGTCGTGATGCTGATATTCAGCCCACGCAGCGCGTCGATCTTCTCGTATTCGATTTCGGGGAAAATGATCTGCTCTTTCACACCGATGTTGTAGTTGCCACGACCATCGAACGCACGGCCCGACACACCTCGGAAGTCACGCACACGCGGCAAAGCGATGGTGATGAAGCGGTCCAGGAATTCCCACATACGTTCTTGACGCAGCGTCACCATCGCACCGACCGGATACTGCTCACGGATCTTGAAACCTGCGATAGCTTTGCGAGCCTTCGTAACCACCGGCTTTTGACCGGCAATCTTCGTCAGATCGCCAACAGCGTGTTCGATCACTTTCTTGTCCGCGACGGCTTCACCAAGACCCATATTCAACGTGATCTTGACCAGGCGCGGCACTTCCATCACCGACTTGTAACCGAACTTTTCGGTCAACTCGGGGACGACTTTTTCTTTATAAATCTCTTGCAGACGAGTCATTTGTCACTCCAAGCGTCAAGCGCTGATCGTCGCACCGGTCGACTTCAGGAAACGAACCTTCTTTCCGTCTTCGACCTTGATGCCCACACGCGACGGCTTGCCGTTCGCATCCACCAGCGCCACATTCGACTTCTGCAGCGGCATAGCCTTGGCTTCGACGCCGCCCGTCGTACCCTTCATCGGGTTCGGCTTGACGTGCTTCTTCACCAGATTCAGGCCTTCGACCACAACGTGATCTTCTGCCACCAGCAGCACGGTGCCGCGCTTGCCCTTGTCTTTACCGGTAATGACGATGATCTCATCGCCTTTGCGAATCTTTTCCATCGCGGCTCCTTACAGCACTTCCGGCGCCAGCGAAACGATCTTCATGAAGCGTTCGCTGCGCAGCTCACGCGTCACCGGCCCGAAAATACGGGTGCCGATCGGCTCGAGCTTGTTATTCAAAAGCACGGCGGCATTGCCGTCGAACTTGATCAGCGAGCCGTCTGCACGGCGCACGCCCTTTGCGGTACGGACCACGACAGCGTTATAGATTTCGCCTTTTTTGACGCGTCCACGCGGTGTCGCTTCTTTCACGGTCACCTTGATGATGTCGCCAATAGCTGCGTAACGCCGCCGGGAGCCGCCTAGCACCTTGATGCACAGCACTTCGCGCGCACCGGTGTTGTCGGCTACTTCGAGCCGAGATTCGGTCTGGATCATGATTTAACTTTTCCCAACTTAATCCGAGAACGCCACCATAGCGCCATCGGTCAGTCTTGGTCCCGTCAGCCAGCCGGCTGTTTGGGCGTGAACGGCAGGCGACAGCTGAAGGACCACTATCACCCTGATACTGCTTGCCACCCGCCGAAGCCTGCACAAACCGCCCGGCGAATGATAATCGGCACCAAAACGCCCTTGCGGGCGAATCCAAATTGAAGCAAAGAGCGAGAGTATAGCCCGCTTTTGCTTCAACAGCAAGACATTCACGGCGACGGGGATTTTTAGCCCTCCCCGTCACCGTTTCACAACACGATGCATGATGCACCGCGGTGATAAAAAAACCGGCCTTAGGCGGGCCGGCTCTTTGATCACCGCCCCGGACCGAAGTCCGAGGGGCGTTTAAGCAATTAGATCACGCGTGCGGCGGTGATCAGACGGGACACTGTCCACGCCTTGGTCTTCGAGATAGGACGCGACTCCTGAATCTCAACGAGATCACCTTCGTTAAACGTGTTGCTTTCGTCATGCGCGTGGTACTTCTTCGACCGGACGACGTACTTGCCGTAGATCGGGTGTTTCACGCGGTGCTCGACCAGTACGGTAACCGTCTTGTCCATCTTGTTGCTGGTGACGGTGCCGGACAGCGTGCGCTTTACGGTCTTGATAGCGGTATCGTTCATTTCTGGCTCGCCTTTTCCGTCAAGAGGGTACGAACGCGAGCGATATCGCGACGAACCTTCTTGATTTGGCTGGTGTTGCTCAGCTGCTGAGTACCCAGCTGCATGCGCAGGCCAAACTGGGCCTTCAGCAAATCGCTGAGTTCCTGGTTGAGCGCCGCTTCGTCCTTACTGCGAAGTTCGGATGCTTTCATCGCTTCATCTCCCTCAGGCGCCGATGTGACGAACGACGAAGGTCGTCTGGATCGGCAACTTTGCCTGTGCCAGACGGAACGCTTCGCGCGCCGTTTCAACGGGTACACCATCCATTTCGTACAACATCTTGCCCGGTTGAATCTCCGCGACGTAGTACTCAGGGTTACCCTTACCGTTACCCATCCGCACTTCCGCCGGCTTTTGCGAGATCGGCTTGTCCGGGAAAATCCGAATCCAGATCCGGCCGCCGCGCTTGATGTGACGCGTCATAGCACGACGCGCCGCTTCAATCTGGCGAGCGGTCAGGCGACCACGGCCAACAGCCTTCAGACCGAACTCACCGAACGACACCGCGTTACCGCGGGTCGCTACGCCGGTGTTACGGCCCTTCTGCTCCTTACGATACTTTCTACGCTTCGGTTGCAGCATGATTACCCTCCAGTGCGGCGCGGCGCACCACGACGCGCACCCGGACCACCGCCTTCGCCGTCACGACGCGGGCGACGATCGCCCGGACGTGCATTGCGACGGTTACGCTTGTCTTCCGCCGGTGCTTCTTCCACTGCCGGCGCTTCGTTCGGACCCAGGTGGTCGCCCTTATAGACCCACACCTTGACACCGATACGACCATACGTCGTCTGCGCTTCCGAAGTCGCGTAGTCGATGTTGGCGCGCAGCGTGTGCAGCGGCACGCGGCCTTCGCGATACCATTCGGTACGTGCGATTTCGATACCGTTCAAACGGCCCGAGCTCATGATCTTGATGCCTTGGGCACCCAGACGCATCGCGTTTGCCATCGCGCGCTTCATTGCGCGACGGAAAGCGATACGGCGCTCGAGCTGTTGCGTGATCGAATCGCCGATCAGCTGAGCATCGATTTCCGGCTTACGGATTTCTTCGATGTTGACGTGAACCGGAACGCCCAACAGACGTTGCAGGTCCGACTTCAACAGTTCGATATCCTCACCCTTCTTACCGATGACGACGCCAGGACGCGAGCTGAAAATCGTGATCCGGGCATTCTTCGCCGGACGTTCGATCAGCACACGACCTACCGAAGCGTTCTTCAGCTTCTTCTTCAGGTATTCGCGAACCTTGATATCTTGCGACAGCATGTCCGCAAAGTTATCGTTGCCCGCGTACCAGCGCGACGACCAGTCCCGCGTTACGGCCAGCCGGAAGCCGGTCGGATGAATTTTTTGTCCCATCGTCGACCCCTTAGTCCCCGACTGCCACAAAGATGTGACAGGTCTGCTTTTCGATCTTGTTACCGCGGCCCTTCGCGCGCTGCGTGAAGCGCTTCAACGAACCCGCTTTATCGACATAGATCGTCTTGATCTTCAACTCGTCGATATCAGCGCCTTCGTTGTGCTCCGCATTCGCGATAGCCGACAACACGACCTTCTTTACCACTACGGCGGCAGCCTTCGGCGAGAACGTCAGAACGTCCAGCGCACGGCCAACAGGCAGACCACGGATCTGGTCAGCGACCAGGCGGGTCTTCTGGGCCGACATCCGGGCCCCGCGATGAATTGCTTTAGCTTCCATCTCTATCGCCCCTTACCGCTTGGCCTTTTTATCCGCTGCATGACCCTTGAACGTACGGGTCAGAGCGAATTCGCCAAGCTTGTGGCCTACCATGTTGTCCGAAATGTACACCGGAACGTGTTGGCGACCGTTGTGGACCGCGATCGTCAGACCGATGAAATCGGGCAGGATCGTGGAACGACGCGACCAAGTTTTGATCGGCTTCTTGTCACGCGAGGACGCCGCCGCTTCAACCTTCTTCAGCAAGTGGGCGTCGCAGAACGGACCTTTCTTAAGAGAACGTGCCATGTCGGCTCCTTAACGCTTCTTGTTGCGGCGCTGCACGATCATATTGGTCGTGCGCTTGTTGCGACGGGTGCGGAAGCCCTTGGTCTTCTGGCCCCACGGGGAGACCGGATCACGACCAGCAGCAGTCTTACCTTCACCACCACCGTGCGGGTGGTCCACCGGGTTCATCGCGACACCGCGAACCGTCGGACGGACACCGCGCCAACGCATTGCACCGGCCTTACCGATTTGACGGAGGCTGTGCTCTTCGTTGCCGACTTCGCCGACCGTCGCACGGCACTCGATGTGCACGCGACGGATTTCGCCCGAACGCAGACGAACCTGAGCGTAGATCCCTTCACGCGCCAGCAACATCGCCGAGGTGCCAGCCGAACGCGCGATCTGCGCGCCCTTGCCCGGCAACATTTCGATGCAGTGGATCGTCGTACCGACCGGAATATTCCGGATCGGCAACGTGTTACCCGAACGGATCGGCGCTTCGGAGCCGGACATAAGCGCTTGGCCGACAACCATGCCCTTCGTGGCGATGATGTAACGACGCTCACCATCCGCATACAGCGCCAGAGCGATGTTCGCGCTACGGTTCGGGTCGTATTCGATACGCTCGACCTTTGCCGGAATGCCGTCCTTATCACGCTTGAAGTCGATCAGACGGTATTGCTGCTTGTGACCACCGCCCTTGTGACGCGTCGTGATGCGGCCGTTGTTGTTACGGCCAGCCGTCTTGCTTTCACTCTCCGTGAGCGCCGCGAACGGACGGCCCTTGTAGAGATCGGCATTGACGACCTTGACCATCCCGCGGCGACCCGGGGATGTCGGTTTGACTTTAACGAGCGCCATGATTACTTGGCCTCCGTCGATTCAAAGTTGATCTCTTGGCCCGGCTTCAGCGAGACATAGGCACGGCGCACGTGTGCGCGGCGACCCATGAAACGACCGAAACGCTTTTCCTTACCCTTACGGTTCAGGACTTGGACCGATTCGACTTCAACCTTGAACAGCAGCTCAACAGCCGCCTTGATTTCAGGCTTGGTCGCCGTCTTAGCGACCTCGAACACGACCTGCTCGTTCTTTTCCGCCACGAACGTCGCCTTTTCGGAGACTACCGGCGCGAGCAGGACCTGCAGCAAACGATGATCGTTTTTGCGAACGTCCGTCATGACAGCAACTCCTCGATCTGGGCAACCGCCGCCTTCGTGACCAGAACGTTCTTGAAATAGATCAGCGACAGCGGGTCGGCATAACGCGGCTCGACAATAGCGACGCCAGGCAAGTTACGCGATGCCAGGTACAGGTTCTCGTCCAGCTCATCGGTGATGATCAGAACGGATTCCAGACCCAGGCTCTTGAACTTGGCTGCGAGCAGCTTCGTCTTCGGGGCTTCCAGCGCGATCGGCTCGATCACGGACAGGCGGCCTTCACGAACCAGTTGCGAGTAGATCGACGAGATGCCCGCACGGAACATCTTCTTGTTGACCTTCTGCGTGAAGTTTTCTTCGGGCGAATTCGGGAAAATCCGACCACCCCCACGCCACAGCGGGCTGGAGCGCATACCGGCACGAGCATTACCCGTACCCTTCTGGCGCCACGGCTTCTTCGTGGAGTGATTGACTTGCTCACGATCCTTCTGTGCGCGGTTACCGCTACGTGCATTCGCTTGGTAAGCGACGACGATTTGGTGAATCAGCGCTTCGTTGTAATCGCGACCGAAAACGGCGTCCGACGCATTCACTGCCTCGCCCGCTTGACCTTGCTCATTCAGGAGCTTCAGTTCCATGATCAGGCTCCTTGCGCGACAGTAACGCGCGCCTTCACTGCCGGCGTCACGAACACGACGCCGTTCTTCGCGCCCGGCACTGCGCCGCGGACGAAGATCAGCTTGCGATCGGCATCGATACGCGCGATCTGCAGGTTTTGCGTGGTGGTGGTGACATCACCCAGATGACCAGTCATCCGCTTACCCGGGAACACACGACCCGGATCCTGCGCCATACCGATCGAGCCCGGCACATTGTGCGAACGCGAGTTACCGTGTGATGCACGGCCGGATGCGAAGTTGTAGCGCTTGATGGTACCGGCATAGCCCTTACCGATCGACACGCCCTGCACGTCGACCTTTTGGCCGTCCGCGAACAGGTCGACATCGACCACAGCACCCAGTGCCAGCGAAGCTGCACGCTCCACGTCGACACGGAATTCCTTCAGGACGACGCCCGGCTCAACACCGGCTTTGGCCAGATGACCAGCTTCCGGCTTCGTCACGCGCGAGCGGCGACGATCGCCGTACGTCAACTGGACCGCGGTGTAGCCATCGGTTTCCAGCGTCTTGATCTGCGTTACACGGTTGTTCGACACGTCCAGCACGGTGACAGGAATCGAATCCCCATCAGCCGTAAAGATACGGGTCATCCCAACCTTGCGACCCACGAGTCCAAGGCTCATTGTTTTCTCCATTCCCGACTGCGATTGGCCGGGGCTTAAATACACCCAAAAGGGTGCGAAATCTCAGCGGAAAACGCCCACACACCCCTTAATCAGGCGGTAGGCTTGGCGCGAATTTCCTGATCACTTTCCGCTGGAAGCGGCGTTTGAACAGAAAATCAAATCGTCATAACGACGAAAAGCTCATCACTATACCCTAGGGAAATAGGGTGTGCAAGCCATCTATCTGATCGGGAAGGATAAATGCGGGTGTCGTTGCAGAAAGACATCGTGCGCCCGGGGAGCATCGGCCGAACGCCGGCGCCCCCCCCCCTCGGGCTGAGCCGTCAGGTCAGATGGGCGGCCAGTGCTTCGGCGACCTTGATGCCGTCGATCGCGGCCGAGTAGATGCCGCCCGCATAGCCGGCGCCCTCGCCGGCCGGGTAAAGGCCTTTGACGTTGATGCTTTCGTAGGCATCGTTACGACGCACGCGGATCGGCGAGGACGTCCGCGTTTCGACCCCAGTCAGAATCGCGTCGGCCATCGCGAACCCGGGCAATTTCTTGTCGATTTGCGGCAATGCCTCGCGGATCGCCTCGATGACGTAATCGGGGAGCGCGGTGCTCAGATCGGTCAGATTCACGCCCGGCTTATACGACGGTTCCACGCTGCCCAGTTTCGTCGACGGACGACGCGCCAGAAAATCCCCGACCCGCTGCGCCGGGGCGCGGTAGTCCCGGCCTCCCAATTCGAAGGCACGCGCCTCCCATTGGCGCTGGAAGGCAATGCCCGCCAGCGGACCACCGGGGAAATCTTCCGGGGTAATGCCGACGACGATGCCTGCGTTCGCATTCCGTTCGTTGCGCGAATACTGGCTCATGCCATTGGTGACGACGCGACCAGGCTCCGACGCCGCGGCGACAACGGTGCCGCCCGGGCACATACAGAAACTGTAGACCGCGCGCCCATTGCTGCAATGATGCACGACCTTGTAATCGGCCGCGCCCAGCAGTTTATGGCCGGCGAAACTGCCGAATTGACTGCGATCGATCACGCCCTGCGGATGCTCGATACGGAATCCCAGCGAAAACGGCTTCGACTCCATGAAAACGCCCCGACCATGGAGCATTTCGAAGGTATCGCGCGCGCTGTGTCCGACCGACAAGACGACGTGATCGCAGCGTAGCGTCTCGCCGGTGGACAGCACCAAACCGCGCACGACGCCGTCCTCGATCTGAATATCGTCGACACGCGATTCGAAACGGACCTCGCCACCCAAAGCGTGAATCGTCGCGCGCATCTTCTCGACCATGCTCACCAGGCGGAAGGTGCCGATGTGCGGACGGCTCAGAAACAGGATGTCTTCCGGCGCGCCGGCCAGCACGAATTCCTCGAGGACCTTGCGTCCGTAGAATTTCGGATCCTTGATCTGGCTGTAGAGCTTGCCGTCGGAGAAGGTGCCGGCACCACCCTCGCCGAACTGCACGTTCGATTCGGGGTGGAGGACGTTCTTCCGCCACAGGCCCCAGGTGTCCTTCGTCCGCTCGCGAACCGCCTTGCCCCGCTCCAGGATGATCGGGCGAAAGCCCATCTGCGCCAGGATCAGACCGGCGAACAGTCCGCACGGGCCCATCCCGATAACGACCGGGCGTAACGCCACGCTGTCCGGCGCGGCCTTCGCGACGAATTTGTAGCGCATATCGGGCGTCACGACGACGTGCGGCTGATCTTTCAGATGCTGCAGCGCGGCGGCCTCGTGCTTGATATCGACGTCGACGATATAGGTCAACTTGATATCGGAGCGCTTACGCGCGTCATGCGCACGTCGATACACCGTGTAGCGAAGCAGGTCTTCCGGGGGAACGTGAAGCGCGGCAAGTCGCGCGTGAATCGCCGACGCGAGTGCGTCTTCGGTGTGGTCAAGCGGAAGCTTGATTTCACTGATTCGTAACATGATGGTCCATTTGCAGAGGGCGCTTTTTATCCGCCAAAGCGCGATTTTACCGCGCAAATCGAGGCTGAGACAGCGCCTTGCGCCGGTGCTTGCGTGGCAATCACCCAACAGGCGTGGCCGCCCCGCTCCCTTCGCCGCCATCGACCAAACCCACGCACGCTCTTTCGAAGCGGCCGCCAGCCTCCGGGCAAGTGAGATCGTTCAAGCATGTCTTTCGGACCGATCCGATCGTCCGCCATCGTGCCCCTAGGTACTTTGAGCGGGGGGCGTAGACAGCTCGGTGCGTCCCATTCCCGAGATGTCTTTCGTTCGATCATCGGAGCAGCACTATGCCCTCTCTTCCCGCCCTGAGCGCCCCGCCTTTATTCGACCACGACACGCGCGGTCATCGGCGCGCCGTCGCTTCCCAGCCCCGCCGTGCCGCCAGCCTCAAGGCGCGACCGCGCCGGCACGCTGCGACGGCAGCGTTGTTCTGCATGGCGTCGCTATTGGCTGCGGCCCCCGTTTCGGCCGCCACGAAAGGGTTTTATATTCAAGCCGACGGGACGCTGTCGATTGGCGCGAGCCAGGTTTCCATGGCCAATCGACTCGTCGGCAGTGGCGGCGGCAACACGGTGTTCAGCTTGGCCAATGACGGCCGCTTCGGCTATGGCGCGGCGGTCGGCTATATGTTCGACCGCGCCGGCGTACGGCTACGTTATCTGGCGCTCGGCACACAGCCGACGCTCGCAATCGATGGACAAACCAATGTCAGCCGCTCCGGGGTTGCGTCGCGCTTCCTCGGTGTCGAAGGGATGTATCTGTTTCCGATCATCCCGAAGCGCGTGGACCTGGCGCTGATCGGCGGCGCCGGCGTGATGAGAACGACGGTGACATTCCCGACAAGCAACCATACCGGGCGTCGCGGAACCGGTACGCAATACGAGCCCGTCATCTCGCTCGGCGTCGGCCTCCGCGTTCCGTTTTCTCGACATTTTTCCGGGGGTGTCGAAGTCAGCAGGCTCACACCGTTCCAAAGTGGCTTGCGCGCACGCGGCCTATATAACAACGGCCAGACGGTCGTCTCAGCCGGGATCGGCTACGTGTTCTAGTCAGGCCCGATGTCCGCGCCATGTGGCGGGCCGGCTGCGAGGATTGCCTGTAACAGACGCTCCCCTAACTGCTGCTCCGATCGTTGTTGCAGACCCTGCACCCAGGTGACGAGGGTTCGCTTCGCGGCGCCGGCGTTCAGGAGGTCAACGAGCGGGATACCAGCGCGCAGATACGCGCGGGCGACGCGCAACGCCTTGTCACCACGCGTCAGCGCGGCTTCATCGGCATCGTCCGGATGCCAGCGCGGGCGCCCTGCCAGAAGCAGTCGAAACGCTTCTGGCAACACTTGTCCGGACCGTGCCGGACGCCATCCCTGACCCGCGGTGTCGATATCGTCGCTCTGCCGCGTCAACACGTCTTGAAGCAAGGCCATTACCGCGAGTCGCGTGAAACGATGCACCCCTTCCATGCTGTGAACCTGGGCGCCATGCGCCCTTGACTCTGCCAGCCGCGCCTGGCGATGCAGGTAATGCGGCCCTTGGGCGACGCGTCGCAGCACCGCGCGCGCCGCCCATGTCAGCTCGTCGGGAATCGATGCCGCGGAACCGATATGCGCCAGCATTCGGACCTCCGGCAATCCGACGACCGCGCTTTGCCACACGGCGTTGATCGCGACGTCTTCGTCGGTGGTCAAGTTCGCCGATCGCATCGGCGAGCCTGGCGGCGCGTTGTCGACATGATCGAGCAGTTTCTCGCCATATCGTCTTTCATAGTGACGCTGCATCACCCCGGCCCATCGCCGGAAATTGTCAGGCGCGCCGCCGTAGCGGGTAAATGCGGCGGCCAATACAGCCGAGCGCAGATACATCCTCGCCAATATGAGCACCGCGTCGACATTCCCGCCGCGGGGTCCGTCGCCCCAATCAAGCGTAGACAAGCGACGACCGGCAAGATAAGCCGCCGTTTCCGCCGGGACGGCATCACGCCCGGGATTCGGACGCCAGGGCACTTGGGGGTTCGTGCTGGCAGCGGGTTCGATATCACCGTCTTTTCTCAGAAGGATGTCCTTGATCAAATGCAAGCATGCAAGCTGAGAAAACGGATCGGCCACATAGGTCTGCCGCCGACGCATGACATTGACCCAGTCATACGCGTGGACCGGGGGCGACGGCTGACCGGCCTGCGCATAAGCCAAATGCCGGAGCACATCGGTCGCAGCGGACGCGATCGCGGAGGGTATCGCCGCCGCGGTGGCGATATGCGCCAAGATCCGAAGCTCTGCGGTTGCGACCGGCACATCGATCAGCAAGGTATTCATGAACGAAACATCCACGCGCGTCGCCGGAATGATGAAGCGCATCAGGTCACGCGATCGTTCTGCGTCGCTTGCGGCGGCCATGTCTTCCAGCGCATCGAAGACGGCCGTGGTCCCATTCGGGTCGAGAAATTCCTGCGGGTCCCGGCGACCGCTCGACAGCATCCGCTCGATCACTACGGTCGGCGCCCAATCGGCCCAGTCTGCCACTGTCACCTTGGCCGCGTTCGGTGCTAACGCCGCGTCAGTCACGACAGCGTCGCGCCCTTCCGTCACGCTCCGTCGCACGCGTTTGCGCATCGGCGACCGGCTCTCCGTGTCGCTCACCTGAATGACTTCCGGCTCCCGCTGCCTTTGGAAATGTGCCAGTACTTCGATCTCAGGCGAATCGACGCGCGGCGGCTCGCCATCGGCAAGCGCGTCGAGAAGCGACGCCGCACTTGCATCGTCGAGAAAGCACTTCGGATCGCCGGCATGGATCGACGCCATTTGATCGATGATCGCCGTAGGCACCCGATCCGCCAGCGCATCGGTCATGACACGACAGGGCGCCCCGGAGGAGCGCAAGGCGTCGAATAGGATCGGCGCGCTGCCTGCGGCGGATGACACCGCGTCGCAACGTCGGGATTCCCTGCTCGACCGGCGCGCAATCTCCAAGCCGCCTGATATATCGGCAACTCTCCGAGCTGAGGCGTCCTCTTGCACGGTATCGCGCGCGATGACGTCATCCTGACACCCAGATCCTGCTTCGCGCGTCGGCAAGTTCGAGTGCATCGTGTGCTCAATGGTCTGTTCGATCAGGTGTTGGAAATTCACTGCCCTCTCACCCATATAGTAAGGAATACGATCTATTACTCGCGCCCATCTCCAGTCACTGTGCGCGCTGACGCCCATGGCACGCCAGAACGGCTAGGTGCATGTTTTGTGCCGCCCTTGACCGCGTCCGTAACGTGCGCAACGCCGAAAGGGAGCCCGGTCTTATGGCGATAGCATACGGTTTACCCGGGTCCCAGCCTATTAGCCCATTCGGCGGATGGGGCCTGACGCGGGGTTAGCGCCGCAGCGGGAACGCTAGCCGATCCTGTCCTGCAGACGGATCCGGCTAAGCATCCCGACCATCCGTTCACCCAGGCGTCGCTCCGCCTGATGCTGCAGCGCAAGCGTCCAGGTGATGATGCTCCGCTTCGCAGCGCCCGCCGCCACGACATCGACAAGCGGAATGCCCGCGCGGAAATACATCCTGGCGACGCGATTCCCGCGCTCCTCCAGCGCCCTGTATCGCGCGGGACCGTTCAAATTGTCGTGCCCGCTCGGTTCGTCCAGAAGTGCCCGGAATGCCGCGGGAAATGAAACGCCTCGGTTTGTCGAACGCCAGCCCTCTCCCGCTGGGTCGATATCGTCACGCCGGCGCGTCATCAGATCCTTGATCAAGGCGATCGCCGCGAGGCGCGTGAAGCGTTCCTCGCCAGCGCGGCTGCGGACCGTCGTGGCGCGTGTTCGGACCTCCGCGCGTCGCGCTTGCGAATGCAGGATATGCCGGCTTCCCGCGAGCCGCCGAAGGACTGCACGCGCCGCCCACGTAACCTCATCCGGCACCGACGCAACGGAGCCGATATGCATCAGCAGACGGATCTCCGCAAACCCCACCGGCACGCTCTCCAAAAGGACATCCATCGCCGATTCTTCGTCCACGGCGCTGACCGCCGAGGACACTGCGGCTTCTTCTCCACCTGCCTCCCGCTGCGGCAGCGACACCGACAGCGGCTCTCCACCGGTTTCGGTCGGCGTAAAGATCGATCTGGGCGCTCTATCGCTCATTGCTGCCGTCTGCGGCGCGGGGAGAAAGCGGGGCGGAACAAGCGCGAGATGCTGCAGTAATACGTCGCCATACCGTTGTTCATAGTGGCGCAGCAGTACGCCGCACCAGCGCCTGACGTTGTCGGTCACGCTACTGTGCTCTGAAAAGGCGCTCGCGCGAACAGCCGATCGCAAATACATCCTCGCAATTTCCCGTTCCGTCTTCGGGTCACGGACGCGCGCATTATGCCCCCACCCCGATGTCGTCACGCTGCGGGAGCCGAGGTAGTGTCGCGTCGCTTCCGGGAGCACGTAACGCTCGGGATTCGGGCACCAAGGGAGATCGGGATACACGCTTGGGGCCGGCTCGATGTCACCGGCCTCCCGGATTAGAATGTCGCGGAGCAAATGCAAACCCGCCAGGCGCGAAAACGACTGATCCTCCCCATCATGCCGATTTCTTTCGCCGCCGATCCAGCGATAGACGCGCCCCGCTAACGTGCCGCGCTCGTCGGGCGTGGACGCCAAGTATCGGAGTACCGACACCGCTGCCGCGCCTATCGGCGCCGGGATGGCCGATGCCGTGGCAATATGCGCCAATATGCGGCATTCCGACGTCTCGATCGTCACATCGCGCAATAAGACCTCGATGAACTCCGCCTCGCTTCGCTGCGCCGGCACGACAAACCGGCTCAAGTCCGTCGTCCGCTGCGCCTCGGTCGACGGATGGGGGTGATCGGCCTCGTCGAGTACAAGCGTCCCCCCACGTTGCTCGGACGCCGCGCCGGGGTTCGCCCGCGCCAATCGGCTGCGCATCTCCTGTAACCAGCTGAAGTGCGGCTCGCGCGCAACGATGACGCCCTGCGGGCGAATCCGGAATTCACCGATGATCTGCACCTCAGGGGACACGGATGGTAACGGTCTCGCCTGATCTGGGTCGGGGGCGCGCAACGATGTCGACGGGACCGGCTGCGCACTCGCGGTAGACGCCCGCAACGACGATCCCGCGCCGGAATCGCAGGTATGTGAGCGATGTGAGCGCTTGGTGCCGCGGCGCGCCGCTTGCAATCCATCCGAGACGGTTGCCGCATGTTGCCGCGCTGCCGCGGACTGCGACCCGGCGTGCGGTGACGCGTCGGACCGAGCCGACGCGCCGACATCCCCACCCGATATATTGGGGCCTGTCGCGCGATTCGCGCTTAAATCGTTCAGGCGCTGGAAAGGCATCAACCGTCTCCCGACAATATTTAGGAATGCGATTGATCAATGTGTTTATGCCTACATCATACGAGCCACGACGGATCGCGCCTATAAGCCGTTCGGTACGATCCGGGCATAGGATGCCGACACTGCTCGGCCCGATCCGCAAAAAAAAACCGACCTCGAAAGGTCGGTTTTTTCTGACGCAGCCCGCGCGACCGTCATGTCACGGTCGCGCCAGACTTGCCTGATCTTACGCGATCAGGATGCCTTCAGCGTGATGTCCACGTGGCAGCCAGCAGCCAGATCGAGCTTCATCAGCGCGTCGACCGTCTTTTCGGTCGGCTCGATGATGTCGATCAGACGCTTGTGCGTACGGATTTCGAACTGATCGCGCGAG
The DNA here is from genome assembly GCF_039852015.1 of Robbsia sp. KACC 23696. NCBI lineage: Bacteria > Pseudomonadati > Pseudomonadota > Betaproteobacteria > Burkholderiales > Burkholderiaceae > Robbsia > Robbsia sp. KACC 23696. The sequence goes on from NZ_CP156626.1 coordinate 3,362,147, forward strand.
GTCTTGTTCACGTGCGGCGAACGCAGAACGTCGAAACGCTCGATGCCCGTCGGCAGCGGTACCGGACCACGAACGAGTGCACCCGTGCGCTTTGCCGTTTCAACGATTTCGAGCGCCGACTGATCGATCAGACGGTAGTCGAATGCCTTCAGGCGAATACGGATGTTTTGGCTTGCCATGATGTTTCCCTAAAGAACGAGGCGGCTGGATCCGCCATCAAAATAAAGAGCGAAGGATCGCGCGGCAAGTCCCTCGGGACTGACGCGCGCCATCCGAAATATACAGCAGCACCTGCCGCCGCGCCGCTTGCCCACGTCCGGACGGGGGAAATCGGTGTCGAAACAACACACCCATCGACAACGGCACGGCGGCGGTGTCGCGGAAGGTCGGACGGGGAAACCGCCCAACCCGCACTCCGCTCGGTACGGCTATTACTTCGTGATCGTCGCCACAACGCCGGCGCCGACGGTACGGCCGCCTTCGCGGATTGCGAAACGCAGACCTTCTTCCATCGCGATCGGAGCGATCAACTTCACCGAGATCGACACGTTGTCGCCCGGCATGACCATTTCCTTACCTTCCGGCAGCGAAATCGAGCCCGTCACGTCCGTCGTACGGAAGTAGAACTGCGGACGGTAGTTGTTGAAGAACGGCGTGTGACGGCCGCCTTCGTCCTTGCTCAACACGTACACTTCTGCCGTGAAGTCCGTGTGCGGCTTGATCGAGCCCGGCTTCGCCAGAACTTGACCGCGCTGCACGTCTTCGCGCTTCGTACCACGCACCAGCACGCCAACGTTGTCGCCTGCTTGACCTTGGTCCAGCAGCTTGCGGAACATTTCAACGCCCGTCACCGTCGTCTTTTGCGTATCGCGCAGACCAACGATTTCGACTTCTTCGCCAACCTTGATGATGCCGCGCTCAACACGACCCGTCACCACCGTACCGCGACCCGAGATCGAGAACACGTCTTCCACCGGCATCAGGAACGTACCGTCAATCGCACGCTCCGGTTGCGGGATGTACGTGTCCAGCGCTTCTGCCAATGCCAGAATCGCCACTTCGCCCAGCTCGCCCGTGTCGCCTTCCAGCGCCAGCTTTGCCGAACCCTTGATGATCGGCGTGTCGTCGCCCGGGAAGTCGTACTTCGAGAGCAACTCGCGCACTTCCATTTCCACCAGCTCGAGCAGCTCGGCGTCGTCAACCATGTCTGCCTTGTTCAGGAAGACGATGATGTACGGCACGCCAACCTGACGCGACAGCAGAATGTGCTCACGCGTTTGCGGCATCGGACCGTCCGCGGCCGAACACACCAGGATCGCGCCGTCCATCTGCGCTGCGCCCGTGATCATGTTCTTCACGTAGTCGGCGTGGCCCGGGCAGTCAACGTGTGCGTAGTGGCGGTTAGCCGTTTCGTACTCGACGTGCGCCGTGTTGATCGTGATACCACGTGCCTTTTCTTCCGGTGCCGCGTCGATCTGGTCGTAGGCCTTCGCCTCACCACCAAACTTCTTCGACAGAACCGTTGCAATCGCCGCCGTCAGCGTCGTCTTGCCGTGGTCAACGTGACCGATCGTGCCCACGTTCACGTGCGGCTTGGTACGTTCAAACTTGCCTTTAGCCATGTCAGTATGCTTTCAAAAAAGGATCAATATTCGGGATCTGCGCTGCCGGGCCGCCAGCTTTTCGCCCGGCCCGACAGCACGTCCGCGCACCCGTACTCACGAATGCGCGGTGAGTCGTTTTTTGCTTACTTGCCCTTCGCGGCGACAATCGCCTCGACGACGTTCTTCGGTGCTTCCGCGTAGTGCTTGAACTCCATCGTGTACGTCGCACGACCTTGAGTCGCCGAACGCAACGACGTGGAGTAACCAAACATTTCCGACAGCGGCACTTCAGCCTTGATCTGCTTACCACCGCCGACCATGTCGTCCATGCCTTGCAGCATACCGCGACGCGACGACAAGTCGCCCATCACGTTACCGGCATAGTCTTCCGGCGTTTCGACTTCGACCGCCATCATCGGCTCGAGCAGCACCGGGCTCGCCTTGCGCATCGCTTCCTTGAAGGCCATCGAACCAGCCATCCGGAACGCGTTTTCGTTCGAGTCCACATCGTGGTACGAACCGAACACGAGGCGCACCTTCACGTCTTCCACCGGGTAGCCTGCAACCACACCCGCCTTCAACGTGTCCTGGATACCCTTATCGACTGCCGGGATGAATTCACGGGGCACCACACCGCCCTTGATTTCGTCCAGGAACTCGTAGCCCTTGCCTTGTTCGTTCGGCTCGAGCGTGATGACGACGTGGCCGTACTGACCACGACCGCCCGACTGCTTGACGAACTTGCCGTCCACGTCCGCGGCGATCTTGCGGATCGTTTCGCGGTACGCGACCTGCGGCTTACCCACCGTCGCTTCGACGTTGAACTCGCGCTTCATCCGGTCGACCAGAATTTCCAGGTGCAGCTCGCCCATACCCGAAATAATGGTTTGACCCGATTCTTCGTCGGTCTTCACGCGGAACGACGGATCTTCTTGTGCCAGACGGTTCAGCGCCAGGCCCATCTTTTCCTGGTCGGCCTTCGTCTTCGGCTCGACTGCCTGCGAAATCACCGGCTCCGGGAAAACCATGCGTTCGAGCACGATGATCGCGTTCGGATCGCACAGCGTATCGCCCGTCGTCACGGCCTTCAGGCCAACGGCAGCGGCGATGTCGCCCGCGCGCACTTCCTTGATTTCTTCGCGCTGATTCGCGTGCATCTGCAGAATCCGGCCCAGACGTTCCTTCTGCTCCTTAACGGAGTTATAGACGGTGTCGCCTGCGTTGACCAGACCCGAATACACGCGGAAGAACGCCAGCTGACCGACGAACGGGTCCGTCATGATCTTGAAGGCGAGCGCCGAGAACTTCTCTTCGTCCGATGCTTCACGCGTCGTCGGCTCGTCGTTTTCGAGCAAGCCCTTGACCGGCGGAATGTCGACCGGCGACGGCATGTAGTCGATGACGGCATCCAGCATCGCCTGCACGCCCTTGTTCTTGAACGCCGTACCGCACATCATCGGGACGATTTCGCCGGCGATGGTACGCGTACGCAGCGAGAGCATCAGCTCGGCTTCGGACAGCGTGCCTTCTTCCAGGTACTTGTTCATCAGGTCTTCCGACGCTTCAGCAGCGGCTTCGACCATCTTCTCGCGCCATTCGTCGGCAACGCCTTGCAGCTCGGCCGGAATGTCCTTGTATTCGAACTTCGTGCCTTGTGCGGCGTCATCCCACACGATGGCCTTCATCTTCACCAGGTCGATCACGCCTTGGAAGTTTTCTTCCGCGCCGATAGGTACCTGGATAGGAATCGGGTTCGCCTTCAGGCGGGTACGCATCTGCTCGTACACCTTGAAGAAGTTCGCGCCGGTACGGTCCATCTTGTTGACGAACGCGAGACGGGGCACGTTGTACTTGTTCGCCTGACGCCACACCGTTTCCGACTGCGGCTGCACGCCGCCGACTGCACAGTAGACCATGCAGGCGCCGTCGAGCACGCGCATCGAGCGTTCGACTTCGATCGTGAAGTCGACGTGGCCCGGGGTGTCGATGATGTTGATCCGGTGTTCCGGATAGTTGCCGCCCATGCCCTTCCAGAAGGCGGTGGTCGCAGCGGAGGTGATGGTGATGCCGCGCTCTTGCTCTTGCGCCATCCAGTCCATCGTTGCGGCGCCGTCGTGCACTTCGCCAATCTTGTGATTGACGCCGGTGTAGAACAGGATCCGTTCGGTGGTGGTCGTCTTGCCAGCATCGATGTGAGCGCTGATGCCGATATTGCGGTAGCGCTCGATGGGTGTCTTGCGTGCCACGGTTATCCTCTATCTCTCTGGTAACGCGGAAAAAAGGGCTGACAGGTTGTCATCTGACCGACATTTTCCCGCGCGCCCTAACACAAACGGGCGAGGCGCATTCGCGCTCCCGCCCGGAGTACGCCGACATACCGGCTGACTGCTCCTGGGCGTCTCCGGCTTTCCAGCCGGTCGCCGCGGAACAGCTGCGGCATTAGAAGCGGAAGTGCGAGAACGCCTTGTTCGCTTCCGCCATGCGGTGCACTTCGTCGCGCTTCTTCATTGCAGCGCCACGGCCTTCAGCCGCTTCTTGCAATTCGCCAGCCAGACGCAGCGCCATCGACTTCTCGCTACGCTTCTTAGCCGCTTCACGCAGCCAACGCATGGCCAACGCCATACGGCGCGACGGACGCACTTCAACCGGCACCTGGTAGTTTGCACCACCGACGCGACGGCTCTTCACTTCAACCACCGGCTTCACGTTGTTCATGGCAGTCGTGAAGACTTCCAGAGGGTCCTTGCCGCCCTTCGTCTGGATTTGCTCGAACGCGCCGTACACGATGCGCTCAGCAACTGCCTTTTTACCGTCCAACATCAGGACGTTCATGAATTTGGTGACATCGACATTGCCGAACTTCGGATCCGGCAACACTTCCCGCTTGGGGACTTCGCGACGACGTGGCATTTCTTTCCTCTAACCTTTTCAGTTCGGGCCGTCATAAAGACTTACCCGGGTTGCACCAACGGAGGATCTCGACATTGAGACCACATGCCCGGGGCAACACTTACTCAACAGTTGGCGACCTGCGCGTCTCAATCGACGTCTAGGACCGTCACTGCAGCGGACGTGCCGCAGACACTGACTCCAACCAACGCTCACCGGAGTATTCCGGCCTGCGCGACGGCAATCAGGTCTTACTTGTTCTTCGGACGCTTTGCGCCGTACTTCGAACGCGACTGCTTACGATCCTTGACGCCCTGGGTATCCAGCGAGCCACGAACCATGTGGTAACGCACACCTGGCAAGTCCTTGACCCGGCCGCCGCGAATCAGCACGACCGAGTGTTCCTGCAGGTTGTGGCCTTCACCACCGATATACGAAATGACTTCGAAGCCGTTCGTCAGACGAACCTTCGCAACCTTACGCAGTGCGGAGTTAGGCTTCTTCGGCGTGGTCGTGTACACACGAGTGCACACGCCGCGACGTTGGGGGCAGTCCTGCAAGGCCGGGCTCTTGCTCTTCACGACTTCTGAAGTACGGGCCTTGCGAACCAATTGATTAATGGTTGGCATGTTTTTCCTGCGGAAAAGTGTTTCTGTCGATGTCTGTGGCCGGGCAAGCGGCCACATTCCATTTTTAGCAAACGGAACCCAGGATTCTATACCGGGTTAACAGAAAAGCGCAAGTTTGGCAATCATTTGCATGGGGTGGATGCGGGAACCATGCCACATTTTGTCAGCAGGAGGCGAGATACCGGGGCACTTGCCGTTGCATGCCTGCCCGCCGGAGCACCTGCTCCAGCGCGTAAGCGAGCCCGAGCAGCGCCGGTTCACCGAAAGGTTTTGCCGTAAAAACAACACGTTCTGGCATCTTCGTCGTCGACGAGGGCCAGTAGGGCAGCGTCAGTTGCGGATAACCGATCGCGGCCGCCAGCGTACCCCAGCTGTCGTTCGGACCGTTTGAGACGATTGCGTCGAGACGGAGTTCGCCCAGCAAGCCGTCGAGGATCGCGCGCGCGACTCCATCATTATATCGATGCTGCGCGACGTACTCTGGGGTCGTCAGGCCGCTGCTCGCCTCGGCCTCCTCGAATAGCCGCTGATCGTGCCGATCCAGCCGTTCGGCGGGCGTACGGACGTTGAAGGCGATCAGGTCGGCGAGCGTCCGTACCGCCCCGGCCGGCGCACGGTCCGCGATCGGTCGGCGACTCGCCAGATACGTCGCGATGGCTTCCTTGAACTCGTAACGCAGCGTCGTCCCGATATCGAACATGCGTACCTCGTCCTCGGCAGGCAAAGACGCCAGCGCCCGCTGATGCAACGCCTCGATCCGCGTCGAGTCGATCTCCACGAGACGTGCGCCGGCCCCCGTCACGTGCGCGGCGATAGACGGGGGAAGCGGGGCATCGGCGGCCACGCCAATCACGGCACCGCGCAGCCCGTTCGGATCGAGGAAGACGCGATAGTCGGCAGGCCGCTTGCCGGCGCGCTGCGTCGCGCTATCCCGCGCGTCGATGCCGGCGATGGCACCGAGCAAGATCGCGGCATCCTCGACCGTCCGCGCCATCGGGCCGACGCTGTCCATGACCGCGCTTATCGGAATCACACCGGCACGACTCGTCAGCCCGACCGTCGGCTTGAGCCCCACGATACCACTGACCGCGGCCGGAGACAGGATTGAGCCGGAGGTCTCCGTGCCCAGGAACGCCGCAGCAAGATTGGCCGATACGGCGACCGCAGAGCCCGCGCTCGACCCCATCGGATCGGCATCGAGGCAATAGGGATTCAACGTGGCGCCGCCACGCGCGCTCCAACCGCTCCGGCTCCTGCCGCCCTCGGCGCTGCCGGAACGATAATTAGACCACTCGCTCAGATTGGCCTTGCCCAACAGGATGGCGCCGGCCTCCCGCAACCGCCGCGCGACCTCCGCGTCTCGCGCGGGCCGCGAGTCCAGTAGCGCCAGGGAACCGGCAGTCGTCGCCATCCTGTCATCGGTGTCGATATTGTCTTTCAGCAGCAGCGGAATGCCATGCAGCGGCCCGCGTGGGCCCTTGCGACGTCGCTCGGCGTCAAGCGCGTCAGCGATCGCCAGCGCATCCGGATTCGTTTCGATGATCGACGACAAGGTCGGCCCGCTCTTGTCGATTGCGGCAATGCGATCGAGATACGCCAGCACCACGCTGCGCGCGCTAAAGGTTCCGCGCGTCATGCCTTGCTGCAGTGAGGCGATCGACGCCTCGACGATCTGCGCATCACGCAGCTTCGGCGGCGTTTTGCTGCCGGCGCCGCACGCAGACAGCAATCCCGTCGTGGCGCCTGCCACGACCGTTCCCGCAAAAGGAACCGCCGCCAACGCACCCAAAACATGCCTGCGCGGCCAAGCGATTTTATGCATTTTTCATCTGCACTCCATATCAACAAAAGCGAAATGAGTCAGCGTTTTGCTGTCTCGCCACCTGATCATTGATGTGAAGCACCGGAAGCACAATGCGTCGCCGGGACAAGTTGCTCGGTTTCAGACGGGTCAGATCTCCACTAGCCCAATCGCCCAGCGCGGCGATGCATCGGCGCACCGCCGGCGGCTCACGCGACCTTCGCGTCGCGATGCCGAATACCGCCCGAACGTACCGCTTCCTCGCTTTTCAACCGCCGACGACGCGAATCAACTCCTCACCGAAGCGTTCGAGTTTCCGCGCGCCGATGCCCGGAATGTCCTTCAAGGCATCCACTGAACCCGGCGCCCGCGTCGCGATTTCCGCGAGCGTCGCATCGTGGAAAATCAGATAGGCCGGTACGCCATCGGTTTTTGCCGTCTCGGTGCGCCAGGCGCGCAGCCGTTCCCAGCGACCTAGTTCGGCGAGGTCCATATTGGCCGTCCGATCGGCCACGGCCGTGGCACGACCTTCGGCGATCCGCTGTCGCGCCTTCTTGACGTAGCGCCGCAACGTGACTTTGGTTTCGCCTTTCAGAACCGCGCGACTGCTTTCCGTCAGCATGAGCGCGCCGTGTCCTTCGTGATCGACCGTCAGCAGGCCCGCCGCCACCAACTGCCGGAAGATCGCTCGCCACTCCGGCTCGGACAAGGCGCTGCCGATGCCGAATGTCGACAAGGATTGATGCCCTCGCTCCTGCACCCGCTCCGTGGCGACGCCGCGCAGGATATCGATCAAGTGACCGGCGCCGTACCGAATACCGCCAGCTTGACTGGCTCGAAAAACGCATGACAACGCCATTTGCGCCTCGCGAGATCCATCCCACGTCGCAGGCGGCTCCAGACACGTGTCGCAGTTACCGCACGGCGCGCTTTCCTCACCAAAATACGACAGCAGTCGCTGGCGACGACAATGCGCTGTTTCGCACAGCCCGAGCAACGCATCCAACTTCGCCGACATCGAGCGCTTGTGGGCGTCGTCCGCCGGCGATTCGTCGATCATCCGTTTCTGCTGGACGACGTCCGCGAGGCCGTATGCCATCCAGGCGTTGGCCGGCAAGCCGTCGCGGCCTGCCCGTCCGGTTTCCTGGTAATACCCCTCCACGCTCTTCGGAAGGTCGAGATGCGCGACAAAACGGACATCCGGCTTATCGATGCCCATGCCGAAGGCGATGGTCGCCACCATGACGATGCCCTCCTCCTGCTTGAACATCGCCTGATGCCGCTGTCGGACGTCCGCATCCATGCCGGCGTGATAGCCCAAGGCGCGAATCCCTTTACCGACAAGCCACTCCGCGGTCTCGTCCACTTTGCGCCGCGACAGACAGTAAATCACCCCGGCATCAGAACTACCGTCCTTGCGCATATGCTCGGCACGAATGAAATCAAGCAGTTGCGTCCGTGCATTGTCTTTTTCGACAATGCCGTACCGGATATTTGGCCGGTCGAAGCTAGATATAAAGATGCGGGCATCGGTCAATGCCAAACGGCGGACAATCTCCTCGCGCGTCACCTGATCCGCGGTCGCGGTCAGCGCGATACGCGGCACCGTGGGAAAGCGCTCGTGCAACACCGAGAGCTGAATATACTCTGGGCGGAAGTCATGTCCCCACTGCGATACGCAGTGCGCCTCGTCGATCGCAAACAGCCCCACGCGCGACCTGTTCAGCAGGTCCTGGAACCGTGGCGTCATCAATCGCTCGGGAGCGACATACAGCAGATCGATCTCGCCGTTCTCGAATGCGCGTTCGGTTGCAAAGGCGTCACGGCCTTCCATCGCGGAATTCAAGCACGCCGCACGCACCCCAACCTCGCGCATCGCGGCCACTTGGTCCTGCATCAACGCGATCAGCGGCGATACGACGATGCCGGCGCCCTGTCCTGCCTGCGCGCGGACCAGGGACGGTATCTGATAGCACAGCGACTTGCCGCCGCCCGTGGGCATCAGAACCAGCGCATCGCCGCCGGCAGCCACATGCTCGACGATCTCCGCCTGTGGCCCGCGAAATGCGGGATAACCAAAGGTTTCCTGGAGAATTTCAAGACAACGGGACATGGAAGCTCGTACATCGGACTGCGCGACAGCGCCAACGTACGCAGTTTACCGCTTGCAGCGTTCCCGGACCATGCGCATCTGCTAAAACTGTCCGTTCGGCCTAGGTTTGCGGCGTGTCTCCCCCTTTCCGCACCATGTTGGCTCAGCGGTAAAAGACACGGAGAGCCACGCATCCAAACGGGCATCCGCCAGCAATTCCGCCGCGACTTCGCGCCGAATCGCATCGTGCGTCTCGATACGATGACACCATCCTGGCGGCACGACGATATGGATTTCGATACGGTTCAAGCGCCCGGTTTTCGCTGCGTAGCTGTTATGGAAACGCCGATTACCCTCTCGGACGACCAGCGCTGTCCACCGCCCCAGCCATCGATGCGCCCAGGCAATCGAGGCCCCCCACGACGTGTGCTTCCTCATCGCCTCAGATCCATTCGGCGCGCGTGGTGAAGGCGATCGACAGCCACTGGTCCAGACGGACCTGCGTGCCCAAGGCCAAGGCAATTTCTTCGCGCACCCCATCGAGGGCGACGATCGATGTCACGAGCGAGGAAGGCACGAGGATCACGACGTCGACGACATGCACCCGGCCGGTCTTGGCGACATAGCTACGAAAGTCCAGATAGCCATGACGCGTGACGACATCGGTCATGACGTCCCGAACACGCCGATGGAAGGCTTCCGGCGCGATCAAGAAAACCTCACGCGCGGCAGCCCGGATGATACGCAGCGGCGCGGGCATCAGTCCCAGTACCAGCAGCGCCAGCACCAGCGAGTCGGCATAGGCGCGAAACGCCGGATAGCCTAACGCCGCGACGCCCTCCGCAAGCGCAAAGCCAAGGACTAGGGCGGCTGAAATCGACGCGGACATCAAGAAACTGCGCATGTCGATGCGAATCAACACCGACTTCAGGCGTCGGTTCACTCGCCATAGATAAAAATACAAGGCCATGCAAGCACAGAACACCACGATCCCATAAGACATCGCGAACGCCAGCGTGACATCGGTCCCCCCACCGGTGATCAACCCCCGTACCGCATTGACGAAGGCGTAGACGCACAGCAACAACAGGATCGAGCCGTTCAATACGGCAACGAGCGGTTCGAGATGCCAATAGCCGTATTGGAAGCGGCGGCTGCCGCTTTTCTCGATCAAACGGGCGACGCATAACGACAACAGGGTCATCCCGGCATCGATGACGGCAAACAACGCGTCGAAGAGAATGGCTTGCGAACCACCGCGGAGCCCCATGATCAGGCCGAACGCTGCCATCGGGAGCGTCGATACAAGGGAAAACTGCAGTAGCTGCGCCTCCGTCGGCCGCAACCAGTAGTGCTTCAGGCTCTGCGCGAGCTTTCCAAACACCATGGGGCGAACCGGTTGATGGGGATCCCCCATCCTGCCACGGTCGCCGACGATCAGCTATTAGACAGAGAGTGCAGTCTTAAAAACGGGAACGCGCCTTGGATCGTTGCCGTCGGCGCTTATCTGACCAGGGGATACGCACGGCGTGAAGCGGGACATCACCGGTTCAGATCCATTCCCGACGCGCGGTAAAAGCGATCGACAGCCACTGGCGCAGGTTATACGCCGGACCCAAGGCGTCGGCGATCTCGCCGCGAATTGCATCATAGAGATCGACGGAGACGTGGTAATTAGGCGGCACGAGGATGTGGATCTCGACCAGATACATTCGCCCGCTCTTCGCGACATAACTGGCGAAATCGAGCAGTTGATGGCGCAAGATCACCGTTGCGACCGCGGTGCGGACATGGTCGTTCACGCCCTTTGGGGCCACGAGAAATACCTCACGCATCGCATCGCGGACGATGCGCACCGGGATCGGCAATAGGCCCAGCGCCAGCAGCAGCAACACCAAGGGGTCCGCATAACGACCGATTTCCGGATAACCCCATTGCGCCACCAGCGCCGCCAGGCCGAAGCCGCCGAACAGCGCGATCGTGATGCAGCCGGACATCAGAAAACTTTGCATATCGACCCGAATCAGCGCGGAGCGCAGTACCCGGTTTGCGTGCAGCTGAAACAGATAGAGCACCACGCAGATCACGCAGACGATCGCGGAATATACCGCGGTCACGCCTAGCGCAACCTCCTGGCCACCTCCCGCCAGCAGGCCGCGAATCGCATCGACGATCGCGTACAAACAAAGCATCAGCAGAATCGAACCGTTGAAGGCCGCCACCAGCGGCTCGAAATGCCAGAAACCGTATTGGAAGCGGCGACTGCCGTCGCGCAGCAGCAGCCGTGCCACGAAGAAAGAGAGGATGGTCATCGACGCATCGATGACGGCGAAGATGCCATCGAAGATGATCGCCTGCGAGTTCGCGACGATGCCCAACAGGATGCCTAATGCTGCCATCGTGAACGTCGCCACGATCGAAATGGCGAGAACGTGCGGCTCCGTCGGCGCGCGGAGTATCGCAAACAGCAATCGGGGCGTCCGTAACGACGGGGCAGGCATGGCACATCTCCGGGAAGGGCTGCGACCCTTCATCGTTGATCGCTTGCAGCATGAGTAGGCCTGCGCCAGGCGAAGTTCCGTGCAAACGGGAAGATCGCTTGCGCGGACCTGCAAGAAAACGAGGCAAAAAAAAACCGCTCCGAAGAGCGGTTTTTTACGACTGTCGAAATGATCAAAGGAACACGCCGGCACGTCCTGCCAGCCGGCGCACGCCTCAGTACATCACCCTTCCGACGGTTGCGTCGTCGACGATTCGACCGGCGCCACGTCGTCGGCAGACGGATACTCGTAGGCATCCGCTGCGGCGATCTGGTCGTGACGCTCGCGATCGGCTGCTTCCTTCGCCTTGCGTGCCTTGTGGAACGCGAGGCCCGTACCGGCCGGAATCAGACGACCGACGATCACGTTTTCCTTCAGACCACGCAGATCGTCCCGCTTGCCCATGATCGCGGCTTCCGTCAGCACGCGCGTGGTTTCCTGGAACGATGCGGCCGAGATGAACGAGTCCGTCGACAAAGATGCCTTCGTAATACCCAACAGCACGTTGTCGTAGACGCAAGGACGCTTGTCTTCCGCGACCATCTTGTCGTTCTCGTCCAGCATGTCCGAACGCTCGACCTGCTCGCCCGGGATGAAACGGGTATCGCCGGCATCGACGATCTGCACACGACGCAGCATCTGACGAACGATCACTTCAATGTGCTTGTCATTGATCTTCACGCCCTGCAGACGGTACACGTCCTGCACTTCGTCGACGATGTAGCGCGACAACGCTTCGATACCCTGCAGACGCAGGATGTCGTGCGGATCGGCCGGGCCGTCAACGACCATTTCACCCTTGTTCAGGACCTGGCCGTCATGCACCAGAACCTGCTTTTCCTTCGCGATCAGGAACTCGTGCGGGTTACCGTCGAGGTCCGTAATCACCAGACGCTGCTTGCCCTTCGTGTCCTTACCGAACGAAACGGTACCGGTCACTTCGGCCAGGATGCCAGCATCCTTCGGCGAACGCGCTTCGAACAGTTCCGCCACCCGCGGCAGACCGCCGGTAATGTCACGCGTCTTCTGCGCTTCGGTCGGGATCCGTGCGAGCACTTCACCCACGTGCACCTGCTGGCCATCCTTCACGGTGATCAGCGCGCCAACCTGGAAGCTCACGGTCACCGAGTGATCGGTGCCCGGGATCTTCACTTCAGCGCCCTTCTCATCGAGCAGCTTGACCTGCGGACGCAGGGTCTTGCCAGCCTGCGCGCTGCGACGCTTCGAATCGATCGCAACCAAGGTCGAAAGACCCGTCACGTCGTCGATCTGCTTCGCCACCGTCACGCCTTCCTCGACGTTCTCGAACTTCACCGTACCGCCATGCTCGGTGATGATCGGGCGCGTCATCGGATCCCACGTCGCCAACTGCGTACCGGCCTTGATCTGCGCGCCGTCCAACTGCAGCAGCGTCGCGCCGTACGGCACCTTGTGACGCTCACGCTCACGGCCGAGATCGTCCGTGATCATGACTTCACCCGAACGGGAGATGACGATCTGCTCGCCCTTTCCGTTCGTCACGTAGCGCATCGTCGCCGTGAAGCGAACGGTACCGTTCGACTTCGCTTCGATGCTCGACGCCACTGCCGCACGCGATGCCGCACCGCCGATGTGGAAGGTCCGCATCGTCAACTGCGTACCCGGCTCACCGATCGACTGCGCCGCGATCACACCAACCGCTTCGCCGACGTTCACGCGATAGCCACGGCCCAGGTCGCGGCCATAGCACAGTGCGCACAGGCCGAAACGCGTTTCGCAGCTCAACGGGGTGCGCACGCGCACTTCGTCGATACCCAGACGTTCGATTTCCTCGACCGCGTCTTCGTCCAGCAGGTTGCCGACTTCGTACAGCGTTTCCTGCGTTTCCGGATTCACGACCTCGGACACGACCACGCGACCCAGGATACGGTCACGCAGCGCTTCCACGACTTCACCGCCTTCGACCAAGGCCTTCATCGCGACGCCGTTCGACGTGCCGCAATCGTCCTCGACCACCACCAGATCCTGCGTCACGTCGACCAGACGACGCGTCAGGTAACCGGAGTTTGCCGTCTTCAACGCCGTATCCGCCAGGCCCTTACGCGCACCGTGGGTGGAGATGAAGTACTGCAACACGTTCAGGCCTTCGCGGAAGTTCGCGGTAATTGGCGTCTCGATGATCGAGCCGTCCGGCTTGGCCATCAGGCCGCGCATACCGGCCAACTGACGAATCTGCACCGCCGAACCCCGTGCACCGGAGTCCGCCATCATGTAGATCGAGTTGAACGACTCCTGCTGGATGGTATTGCCATCGCGGTCGACAACCGTTTCGGTCGCCAACTGCTCCATCATCGCCTTACCCACCGCTTCCGACGTTGCCGACCAAATGTCGACGACGTTGTTATAGCGTTCCTGCGACGTCACCAGACCCGACATGTACTGGCGATCGTATTCCTTCACCTTCTTTGCAGCGTCGCCGACGATCGTCTCTTTCTGCGGCGGCACGAGCATGTCGTCGACGCAAATCGAGATACCGGCACGCGTTGCCAGACGGAAACCCGACTGCATCAGCGCATCGGCGAAGATCACCGTTTCACGCAGACCGCAACGACGGAAAGCCGTATTGATCAAACGCGAAATTTCCTTCTTCTTCAGCGGCTTGTTCAGCACCGAGAACGGCAGCCCCGGCGGCAGAATTTCCGACAGGATCGCGCGGCCGATGGTCGTCGCGTACAGCGAGATCTTAGGCACGAATGCCGGCGCACCTTCGCTGGTATCCGGATTAGCGACTTGCTCCGTGATGCGGACGTTGACGCGGGAAGCCAATTCGACTTCCTTGTTTTCGTACGCGCGGATCACTTCGGACACGCCCGTGAACGTCAGGCCTTCGCCCTTGGCGTTCACTGCTTCACGCGTCGCGTAATACAGACCCAACACAATATCCTGCGACGGCACGATCGACGGATCGCCGTTGGCCGGGAACAGGATGTTGTTCGATGCCAGCATCAACGTGCGCGCTTCCATCTGCGCTTCCAGCGACAGCGGCACGTGAACGGCCATCTGGTCACCGTCGAAGTCGGCGTTGAACGCTGCGCAGACCAGCGGGTGCAGCTGAATAGCCTTCCCTTCGATCAGCACCGGCTCGAACGCCTGGATGCCCAGACGGTGCAGCGTCGGCGCGCGGTTCAGCATCACCGGGTGCTCGCGGATCACCTCTTCGAGGATGTCCCACACCACCGGCGTTTGGCTTTCGACTTCCTTCTTCGCGGCCTTGATCGTGGTCGCGACGCCCATCAATTCGAGCTTGTTGAAGATGAAGGGCTTGAACAACTCAAGCGCCATCAACTTCGGCAAACCGCACTGATGCAACTTCAGCGTCGGGCCCACGACGATGACCGAACGACCGGAATAGTCGACGCGCTTACCCAGCAAGTTCTGACGGAAACGACCGCCCTTACCCTTGATGCTTTCGGTCAGCGACTTCAGCACGCGCTTGTTCGGGCCTTGCATTGCCTTACCGCGGCGACCGTTATCCAGCAGCGAGTCGACGGCTTCCTGCAGCATCCGCTTTTCGTTGCGGACGATGATTTCAGGGGCCTTCAGCTCGAGCAGACGCTTCAACCGGTTGTTCCGGTTGATGACGCGGCGGTACAGGTCGTTCAGGTCCGAGGTCGCGAAACGGCCACCGTCCAACGGGACGAGCGGACGCAGTTCCGGCGGCAGCACCGGCAGCACTTCCATGACCATCCAGTCCGGCTTGATGCCCGACCGTTGGAATGCTTCCAGAACCTTCAGACGACGCGCGAACTTCTTGATCTTGGCTTCGGAACCTGTGGCCTTCAACTCGGCGCGCAGCATTTCTGCCTGCGCGTCGATGTCGATCGAACGCAACAGTTCACGGACGCCTTCCGCACCCATTTCGGCACGGAATTCGTCGCCGTATTCCTCGACCTTCGCGTAGTAATCTTCCTCGGTCATGATCTGGCCGCGCTTCAGCGGCGTCATGCCCGGTTCGATCACGACGAACGCTTCGAAGTACAGCACGCGTTCGATGTCGCGCAGCGTCATGTCCAGGACCATGCCCAGACGCGACGGCAACGACTTCAGGAACCAGATGTGCGCGACCGGCGAGGCCAATTCGATATGGCCCATCCGTTCGCGACGCACCTTCGCCAGCGTCACTTCAACGCCGCACTTCTCGCAGATCACGCCACGGTGCTTCAGGCGCTTGTACTTGCCGCACAGGCACTCATAGTCCTTGATCGGCCCGAAGATCTTCGCGCAGAACAGGCCATCCCGTTCCGGCTTGAACGTACGGTAGTTGATCGTTTCCGGCTTTTTGACTTCGCCGAAAGACCAGGACCGGATCTTCTCGGGCGACGCGAGACCAATTTTGATCGCGTCAAATACTTCTTCTTGCTGGACTTGCTTGAATAGATCGAGCAGCGCTTTCATTGCTTCTCTCCGTAGTCCGATTAGTTCCGATCCAGATCGATGTCGATACCCAACGAGCGGATTTCCTTCACCAGCACGTTGAACGACTCGGGCATGCCCGCATCGATCACGTGGTCACCCTTGACCAGGTTTTCATAGACCTTGGTCCGGCCCGCCACGTCGTCCGACTTCACGGTCAACATTTCCTGCAACACATACGAGGCGCCATACGCTTCCAGCGCCCACACTTCCATTTCCCCGAAACGCTGACCACCGAACTGTGCCTTACCACCCAGCGGCTGCTGCGTGACCAAGGAGTACGGGCCGGTCGAACGTGCGTGCATCTTGTCGTCGACCAAATGGTGCAGCTTCAGGTAGTGCATGTAGCCCACCGTCACGGTCCGCTCGAACTCTTCGCCCGTGCGGCCGTCGCGCAGACGCACCTGGTTCTTCGACGGCGTCATGCCGAGATTCGCGGCGATGTCGTCCGGGTAAGCCAGATCCAACGCACGCGACATTTCTTCCTCGGTCGCACCATCGAACACCGGCGTCGCGTAAGGCACGCCTTCCTTCAGGTTCGAGGCGAGGTGCAGCACTTCGTCGTCGCTGAGGTTGGCGAGGTCTTCCTTATGGCCGTGCTCGTTGTAGATCTTCTCGAGGAAACCGCGCACTTCGGTCGCCTTCGCCTGCGCACGCAGCATCTCGTTGATCCGATGACCCAGACCCTTTGCCGCCCATCCCAGATGGACTTCCAGAATCTGACCCACGTTCATCCGCGACGGCACACCCAGCGGGTTCAGCACGATGTCGCACGGCGTACCGTCCGCCATGTACGGCATGTCTTCGATCGGAACGATCCGCGAAACCACACCCTTGTTACCGTGACGACCCGCCATCTTGTCACCCGGCTGCAGGCGACGCTTGACGGCCAGGTACACCTTGACCATCTTCAGCACGCCCGGCGGCAGTTCGTCGCCTTGCGTCAGCTTCTTGCGCTTCTCTTCGAAAGCCAGATCGAATTGGTGACGCTTCTGCTCGATCGATTCCTTGATCGCAACCAGTTGGTTCGCCGCGGCTTCATCAGCCAGACGGATATCGAACCAGTGGTAATGATCCAGATCGGCCAGGTATTCCTTATCCAGCTCGGCACCCTTCGCCAGCTTCTTCGGACCACCGTTGACAGCCTTGCCGATCAGCATCCGTTCCAGACGTTGGAAAGCATCGCCTTCCACGATCCGCAACTGGTCGTTCAAGTCCAGGCGATAGCGCTTCAGTTCATCGTCGATGATCTGTTGGGCGCGCTTGTCGCGCTGGATGCCTTCACGCGTGAAGACTTGAACGTCGATCACGGTACCGCTCATGCCGGACGGCACGCGCAGCGACGTATCCTTCACGTCCGACGCCTTCTCACCGAAGATCGCGCGCAGCAGCTTCTCTTCCGGCGTCAGTTGCGTCTCACCCTTCGGCGTGACCTTACCCACCATCACGTCACCGGCTTCCACTTCGGCGCCGATGTAGACGATGCCCGATTCATCCAGACGACCCAGCTGCACTTCTGCCAGGTTCGAGATGTCGCGGGTGATTTCTTCCGGTCCGAGCTTCGTGTCGCGCGCGACCACGTTCAGCTCTTCGATGTGGATCGACGTGTAACGGTCGTCCGCCACCACCTTCTCGGAGATCAGGATCGAGTCTTCGAAGTTGTAGCCGTTCCACGGCATGAACGCGACCAGCATGTTCTGGCCCAACGCGAGCTCACCCAGGTCCGTCGATGCGCCGTCGGCGATCACGTCGCCACGTGCGACACGGTCGCCCACCTTGACGATCGGACGTTGGTTGATGTTCGTGTTCTGGTTCGAACGCGTGTACTTGGTCAGGTTGTAGATGTCGACACCCACTTCCCCGGCCACAGCTTCGTCATCGTTCACGCGAATCACGACACGGCCGGCATCGACGTAGTCGACGTGACCGCCGCGGACTGCCTGAACCGTCGTACCCGAGTCGACCGCCACCGTGCGTTCTACACCGGTACCGACCAGCGGCTTTTCCGGACGCAGGCAAGGTACCGCCTGACGTTGCATGTTCGAACCCATCAATGCACGGTTCGCGTCATCGTGCTCCAGGAACGGAATCAACGATGCCGCCACCGACACGATCTGCGACGGCGCCACGTCCATGTACTGAACGCGATCCGGCGTGGCCATCAGCGTTTCGCCCATTTCACGCGCGGAGACCAATTCATCGGTCAGCGTGCCGTCTTCCGACACCGCGGCGTTTGCCTGAGCGATCAGGTAACGACCTTCTTCGATTGCCGACAGGTAGTCGATCTGATCCGTCACCTTGCCATCGACGACCTTGCGGTACGGCGTTTCAAGGAAGCCGTACTCGTTCAGGTGCGCGAACAGCGCGAGCGAGTTGATCAGGCCGATGTTCGGACCTTCCGGCGTTTCAATCGGGCACACGCGGCCGTAGTGGGTCGGGTGCACGTCGCGGACTTCGAAGCCTGCGCGCTCACGGGTCAAACCGCCCGGGCCCAGTGCGGAAACACGTCGCTTGTGCGTGATTTCCGACAGCGGGTTGGTCTGGTCCATGAACTGCGACAGCTGCGACGAACCGAAGAACTCACGGATCGCGGACGAGATCGGCTTGCTGTTGATCAAGTCGTGCGGCATCAGGTTTTCGCTTTCTGCCTGACCCAGACGTTCCTTGACCGCACGCTCGACACGCACGAGACCGGCACGGAATTGGTTTTCCGCCAGTTCGCCGACGCAACGCACACGACGGTTACCCAAGTGATCGATGTCGTCGACTTCGCCCTTACCGTTGCGCAGCTCGACCAGGATCTTGATCGTTGCGAGGATGTCGTCATCCTGCAGCGTCATCGGCCCGATGATTTCTTCGCGGCCCACACGACGGTTGAACTTCATACGGCCGACCTTCGACAGGTCGTACGCGTCTTCGCTATAGAACAAGCGATTGAACAGCGCTTCGACCGCTTCTTCCGTCGGCGGTTCGCCCGGACGCATCATCCGATAGATCGCGATACGCGCGGCG
Source organism: Robbsia sp. KACC 23696 (assembly GCF_039852015.1). Taxonomy (NCBI): domain Bacteria; kingdom Pseudomonadati; phylum Pseudomonadota; class Betaproteobacteria; order Burkholderiales; family Burkholderiaceae; genus Robbsia; species Robbsia sp. KACC 23696. The sequence continues at coordinate 3,381,166 of NZ_CP156626.1, forward strand.
GTCTTATCCGCCGTTTCGTCGATACGCAGCGTCTGCGAGATGTACGGACCTTGATCCAGGTCGTTCGTGTACAGCGTCTGGATGTCCTTGACGCTGGAAGCACGCAGCTTTTCCAGCACGCCTTCGGTCAACTCGTCGTTTGCGGACGCGATGACTTCTCCGGTATCCGGATCGATGACGTTCTTCGCCAACACGCGGCCGAGCAGATAGTCTTCCGGCACCGAGATGAACTTCGTCTTCGCGTTTTCCAAGTCGCGGATATGCTTCGCATTGATCCGCTTTTCCTTGGCCACGACGACATTGCCATCACGATCCATGATGTCGAAGCGCGCGACTTCGCCGCGCAGACGCTCCGGCACGAACTCGACCTGTGCGCCTTCGCCCATCAACGTGAAGTTGTCGAACACGAAGAAGTTCGCCAGGATCTGTTCCGGCGTCAGGCCGATGGCCTTCAGCAGGATCGTCACCGGCATCTTCCGCCGACGGTCGACGCGGAAATACAGGACGTCCTTCGGGTCGAACTCGAAATCGAGCCACGAACCGCGGTAAGGAATCACGCGTGCCGAGAACAGCAGTTTGCCCGAGCTGTGCGTCTTGCCCTTGTCGTGTTCGAAGAACACGCCAGGCGAACGATGCAGCTGCGAGACGATAACCCGTTCGGTACCGTTGATCACGAACGAGCCGTTTTGCGTCATCAGGGGCATTTCGCCCATGTAGACTTCCTGCTCCTTCACTTCCTTGACGACCGGCTTATTCGGCGATTCCTTGTCCAGAATCACCAATTGCACGACGGCACGCAGTTGCGAGCAGAAAGTCAATCCACGCTGTTGGCATTCGGTGACGTCGAATGCCGGGGGGGACAACATGTAACGCACGAATTCCAGACGTGCGAAACCATTGTGCGACACGATCGGGAAAACCGACGTGAACGCCGCCTGCAGGCCTTCTGGCTTACGGACATCGGGTGTGGCATCTTGTTGCAGGAATTGGCTGAACGACTCAAGCTGAGTCGACAAGAGGTAGGGAACCGGGTGAACGTTGGTGCGCTTCGCAAAACTCTTGCGGATGCGCTTTTTCTCGGTGAAGGAATATTGCATACTATCTCCAGATCACTGCCGGTCGGCATAATGCGCGTTTCGCGTTGCCGACATCCGGGTGTTCACCGACTGAGGCCCGAAATCCGCTCCCGACGGTTCCCTCACGGAAACGCCTCGGTCACGGATATAGAAGCTTGGTGGTTGGCCGCTACCAACCATGGCTGACGGTAAAGCACGCCGTGCGGACCAACGCCGTCCGCACACCATCCCCTACCCGACCAAACTTGCCTTCTGCAGTCGCTTCAGAAGACAAAAAAAGGCTGTCGCACGGCAAGAATACCTGCAACAGCTTTTCTTTGTGCTCTTACACCGCACAAACGAATGGGTTTCGTCAAGCCCCGTTTTCGTAACTTACGAAAACTTCCGACAATTCTCAGCATTTAGCGTTAACTGCCCGCAAAACCTTGCTTGCCACCCGGCATTGCGCTGACGATGAATTTCTTCGTTCGTAAGCGCAAAAAGGCTGACGGGGAATCCCCGCCAGCCTACAGCGCTATCGCAGTCTATTACTTGACTTCGACTTCTGCGCCGGCTTCGATCAGCTTCTTAGCGAAACCGTCTGCGTCAGCCTTCGACACGCCTTCCTTAACCGGCTTCGGTGCGCCGTCAACCAGGTCCTTCGCTTCCTTCAGGCCCAGACCCGTGATTTCACGGACTGCCTTAATGGCGCTAACCTTGTTTGCGCCAGCTGCCTTCAGGATAACGTCGAATTCGGTTTGCTCTTCAGCAACAGCAGCTGCACCGCCGCCTGCCGGGCCAGCCACTGCCATCGCAGCTGCCGACACGCCGAACTTCTCTTCGAACGCCTTGACCAGGTCGTTCAGTTCCAGAACCGTCAGATTACCAACGGCTTCGAGGATGTCTTCTTTCGAGATTGCCATGATACGTAAAACCTTTTGAATGGATTGTGCGAAATACGGTGCGGGTTAGACCACACCATGGATCACTGCGGTAACGCCTGGATCTCGACGAGACCCGGCGCGCCTGAACAATGTCGTTCCGATGCCTTATTCGGCAGCCGGAGCTTCGGCCGGGGTGTCGGCTGCTGCTTCCGCAGCTGCCGGCGCGCCTTCGGCGTTCTTCGCAGCCAGTGCTGCCAGGCCACGTGCAAATGCCGAAACCGGCGCTTGCATGACACCCAACAACTGAGCCAGCAGAACTTCGCGGCTCGGGATAGCGGCCAGCGCTTGCACGCCCGCCTTATCCAGCACTTGACCCTCGAACGAACCCGAGCGGATCACCAACTTGTCATTGCTCTTTGCGAAGTCACTGATGACCTTCGCAGCGGCTACGGCATCTTCGGATACGCTATAAATCAGCGGACCCGTCATCTGCTCAGCCAGCGGAGCGAACGGCGTACCTTCGACGGCGCGGCGCGCCAACGTGTTCTTCAACACGCGCAGGTAAACCTTTTGCTCCCGCGCTTGCGCGCGCAGCTTCGTCAGATCGCCAACCGCAATGCCGCGATATTCAGCCAGCACGATGGACTGAGCCTTCGCAACTTGTGCGACGACTTCAGCCACAACGGCTTGCTTATCTTCCCTATTGAGTGGCACGGTTAAAACTCCTGATTCGATACACCACCGCCAACCGGGTTTCCCCGGCCTTGGAGGCATTCAACAACGGCGTCCGGCGGTTAGGAGCATTTCAAACGGGCCGCTCAACAACACGACATCCGCAATCCATCCTGCAAAACGTTTCGGGTTCGCCATCTGCGTTGGGGATTAAGGCCTATATCCTTACAGGGACTAGGGCCACCAACGGTCTTTGACAACCGGATTTCAAACAGTCTTTCCGTCCGAAATCCGCCCCAAAGCTCTAAAACCGTGACCGCACCCAACATGCAGTCCCGGCAATCCTTATTTTACTGCGCAGTCAAAGTCGACTGGTCAACGCGGATACCGCCGCCTTGGGTGCTCGACAACGCAACCTTACGGACATAGATACCCTTGCTCGTTGCCGGCTTCAGCTTTTGCAGGCCGTCCAGCAGGGCCAGCAAGTTTTGCTTCAGCGCAGCCGGTTCGAACGACGCGCGGCCGATCGTACCGTGAATGATGCCTGCCTTGTCGACGCGGAACTGGACTTGACCAGCCTTTGCATTCTTGACTGCCGTTACGACGTCCGGCGTCACCGTACCCACCTTCGGGTTCGGCATCAAGCCGCGCGGTCCCAGGATCTGACCCAGGGTACCGACGATACGCATCATGTCCGGCGAGGCGATGACGACGTCGAAATCCATGACGCCGCCCTTGATTTGCTCGGCCAGGTCTTCCGCACCGACGATGTCGGCACCAGCAGCCTTAGCTTGCTCGGCCTTTTCGCCTTGTGCGAACACCGCTACGCGGACCGACTTACCGGTACCAGCCGGCAGCACGACTGCGCCGCGAACCACTTGGTCCGACTTCTTCGCGTCCACGCCCAACTGCACTGCCACGTCGACGGACTCGTCGAACTTCGACGTCGCTGTCTTCTTGACCAGATCCAGCGCTTCGCCGATCGGGTAGGCCTTGGTACGGTCGATCAGCTTCGCGAGAGCCTGTTGACGCTTCGAGATCTTAGCCATTTACAGACCCTCCACCGTGATGCCCATCGAACGGGCGCTGCCAGCCACCGTACGCACGGCCGCATCCAGATCGGCTGCGGTCAGGTCGGGCGACTTGGTCTTTGCGATTTCTTCTGCTTGTGCGCGGGTGATCGAGCCTACCTTGTCGGTATGCGGCTTCGGGGAACCCTTTTGCACGCCAGCTGCCTTCTTGATCAGCACAGTCGCCGGCGGCGTCTTCAGAACGAACGTGAAGCTCTTGTCCGCGAAGGCCGTGATGACGACCGGCGTCGGCAGACCCGGCTCCAAACCCTGCGTGGCGGCATTGAACGCCTTGCAGAATTCCATGATGTTCAGGCCGCGTTGGCCCAATGCCGGACCGACGGGCGGCGACGGGTTGGCCTTGCCTGCAGGGATCTGCAGCTTGATAAAGCCAATGATCTTCTTTGCCATTTCTTACCTCATAAGGGCGGCATTGCCACCCGTGAGTGATAACGCGCCGCGCACCGCACAAACGGTTAAGGAGCGGTACTGGCCGCCCCTTTCCGCTGCGCATCGACGCGGCGCTCCTCGATGAAGCGGTGCCAGGCACCGCTCCTGCTTTGCCCCTCGACATCTACTGCGAGGGACGTGGGACCCGCCGAGCGCCCGATACTGCTTAGACCTTCTCGACTTGCCCGAATTCCAACTCGACCGGCGTCGCGCGGCCGAAGATGGTAACAGAGACGCGCACACGCGCTTTTTCGCCGTTGACATCTTCGACGGTGCCATTGAAGTCCGTGAAAGGACCGTCTTTGACACGCACCGTTTCGCCGATCTCGAACAACACCTTGGGACGCGTGTGCTCGGAACCTTCTTGCACCAGAGCCAGCAACTTGTCGACTTCACGCTGCGGCAGCGCCATCGGCTTGTTGCCCGTCCCACCGATGAAGCCGGTGACCTTTTGCGTGTTCTTCACCAAATGCCATGTCTCGTCGTCCATTTCCATCTCGACGAAGATATAGCTGGGGAACAAACGACGCTGGACGACCATCTTCTTGCCGTCCTTCGTTTCCGACACATTTTCGGTCGGCACCAACGTGCGCCCGAACTTGTCGCTCATACCTTGCTGCTCGACCCGCTCTTGCAGCGCGCGCTGCACGGTCTTTTCCATGCTGGAATAGACTTGGACCGTGTACCAGCGCTTCTTGGAGCTGGCCGCAGCGGCACCCCCTTCGGGCGTTGTCGTTTCGCTCATCTCATCTCCACCCAAGAATCACTGAAAAAATCAGCCATTCTATCGTCTTGTCGGTACACCAGAGGTAAATCGCCATGACAACGACAAAACCGAATACGATCAGTGTGGTCTGCCCTGCTTCCTTGCGCGACGGCCACACGACCTTGCGCACTTCACGATAGGCATCTTTCGAGAAACCGACAAACGTTTTGCCCAGTCCGGAGAACGACGCTGCAACCGCGCCCCCGGCGATCAACACCAGCAGAACGATTGTACGGATAGCGAGATTCTGGCTGCCGAGCAAATAAAATGCCGCAATGCCGACGAGGACCAATACGACAGCCAGCGCCAGCATCAGCTTGTCGCTGGTCGTATTGACCGTTTCCACGGGAGGATTCGCCATAAGACCTTGGTGGCACTCGCCAGAAGGGCGAGTGCACGAATGTGGCAGGGGCAGAGGGAATCGAACCCCCAACCTTCGGTTTTGGAGACCGACGCTCTGCCAGTTGAGCTATACCCCTAAAACCATACAGGGCAGACCTTGCAAGCCCGCCCCTGAAACTACGCTTTCACAGCCCGAACCACCGAAGCGATCTCGACAGGGTGGCGTTACCACCCCTCTGGCAATCCCGCTTTCGCGAGAATCGAGATTTACTTCGTGATCGTCGCCACAACGCCGGCGCCGACGGTACGGCCGCCTTCGCGGATTGCGAAACGCAGACCTTCTTCCATCGCGATCGGAGCGATCAACTTCACCGAGATCGACACGTTGTCGCCCGGCATGACCATTTCCTTACCTTCCGGCAGCGAAATCGAGCCCGTCACGTCCGTCGTACGGAAGTAGAACTGCGGACGGTAGTTGTTGAAGAACGGCGTGTGACGGCCGCCTTCGTCCTTGCTCAACACGTACACTTCTGCCGTGAAGTCCGTGTGCGGCTTGATCGAGCCCGGCTTCGCCAGAACTTGACCGCGCTGCACGTCTTCGCGCTTCGTACCACGCACCAGCACGCCAACGTTGTCGCCTGCTTGACCTTGGTCCAGCAGCTTGCGGAACATTTCAACGCCCGTCACCGTCGTCTTTTGCGTATCGCGCAGACCAACGATTTCGACTTCTTCGCCAACCTTGATGATGCCGCGCTCAACACGACCCGTCACCACCGTACCGCGACCCGAGATCGAGAACACGTCTTCCACCGGCATCAGGAACGTACCGTCAATCGCACGCTCCGGTTGCGGGATGTACGTGTCCAGCGCTTCTGCCAATGCCAGAATCGCCACTTCGCCCAGCTCGCCCGTGTCGCCTTCCAGCGCCAGCTTTGCCGAACCCTTGATGATCGGCGTGTCGTCGCCCGGGAAGTCGTACTTCGAGAGCAACTCGCGCACTTCCATTTCCACCAGCTCGAGCAGCTCGGCGTCGTCAACCATGTCTGCCTTGTTCAGGAAGACGATGATGTACGGCACGCCAACCTGACGCGACAGCAGAATGTGCTCACGCGTTTGCGGCATCGGACCGTCCGCGGCCGAACACACCAGGATCGCGCCGTCCATCTGCGCTGCGCCCGTGATCATGTTCTTCACGTAGTCGGCGTGGCCCGGGCAGTCAACGTGTGCGTAGTGGCGGTTAGCCGTTTCGTACTCGACGTGCGCCGTGTTGATCGTGATACCACGTGCCTTTTCTTCCGGTGCCGCGTCGATCTGGTCGTAGGCCTTCGCCTCACCACCAAACTTCTTCGACAGAACCGTTGCAATCGCCGCCGTCAGCGTCGTCTTGCCGTGGTCAACGTGACCGATCGTGCCCACGTTCACGTGCGGCTTGGTACGTTCAAACTTGCCTTTAGCCATTGTCGACTCCTAAACAGGACTATTCATCCGTTGCGCCGCGCGCAAACACACTGATCAGCTTACTTTACTGGTGCCCATGGGCAGGATCGAACTGCCGACCTCTCCCTTACCAAGGGAGTGCTCTGCCACTGAGCCACATGGGCGAAACCGGCACAAAACAAAAACTAAAAACGCACAACACCTGGAGCGGGTGAAGGGAATCGAACCCTCGTCGTAAGCTTGGAAGGCTTCTGCTCTACCATTGAGCTACACCCGCGGATTCAGTACTTCTTGAATTCCTTCGCCTGCTTTACTGCTGCGCTGCGAGCCACACGGAACGACTTCGACACATGTCGCGAGACTTCTTTTCGCGCCATCCGCCGGGCCATTCCGGTGAATCGACTTGAATTCTGGTGGAGGAGATTGGATTCGAACCAATGTAGGCGTAAGCCAACAGATTTACAGTCTGCCCCCTTTAGCCACTCGGGCACCCCTCCGCAGAGAATTCGAGATTATGGAGATGCTTCGAGGGGTTGTCAACAGTTTTCTGCCCTAATCCGTTAATCGGCTTTTCGGCCCACATTGCGGGACACGTCAGGGCGCGCCGATGCATGATTCGCCCGCAAGGAGCGGCGCATCACGCATCGGCATCGCCCGCAGTCAGCGTTGCCCCGTCAGTCGCTGGAATAACGTCCGGCGCGGTCGCGGCCCCACGCGCTCGAAAATGACGTTGAAGAGCCGGCGATAGCGCTGTGGCGGGCAGCGCAGGGCTTCCACGCCGTGCCACGCCTCGGCCGTATTTTTAAAGAGAAAACTGCGATTGTCGCGAATGTCGACGTCCGTCACCGTACCGAAGTCGGCAATATCGGGATTTTTCCGTTTGACCTTTTTGTCGCCGAGCACAAGGATGCTGCCGCCCCATTCGGGGGACCAGTCCTCCGACGTATTGAAGTAGAAAATGTGCGTGCCGAGCTTCTTGTCCGTGTCTCGGTGCGGCGACACTTCCGAGCCCTCGAAGCCCACGTGCCACGCGAAACGCACCGTCATTGCTTGCGCGCCAAATGCGCGCTCGACGAAGGCCTGGTAGCACTGGCTCGCGCGTATCTCCTCTATGAAGGCTTGCCAAGGCTCCGGGAGATCGGGCAGATCGACGACGCCAGGGCGACGCTCCCGCTGCGACGTTCCGGCATTTTGCAGCGCGTTGGCGGGCGGCGGCGCATCCCCCGGCGCCATTTCGCTATCGCCGGCATCCAGGCCGTATACGCCCGGGGTGGCCGTCTCGCCGCGGTAGATATTTCGCTCGAAGGCCAGGTAATACCGGTCATGCGGGCGCTGGTGATCGGCCCGTTCGATTCCGCGATGCGCGTCGAAAAGCGCAACCGATGGAAACGTTTCAAGCAATGCGGCAAACCGCTCCGGCCGCAAGACGTGCTCTAAAGCCTGCCAGGGAAACGGCGCTCTATTTGAGAAAGCGCCTGCATCGAAGCCATCCAACACACCGTCGTTAAAGAAATCGGACACGAAACCGCCCCTCCTCGTTCGCTGCCTGGACCGATCGGAAATCGGACACGATCGCCAATCATACAAAGCATCTCGAAATGGCGCAGCGCGACCGCTCCGTTCCGCGCGGATGCATTGGCGCACCGCGATGCCGCCCGGCGGGCCGCCCTAACCCAACCGCTCTCGCAGTTGGTAAAACAGGGCCCCGGCGGCCAGCACCGGACCGGCAAGCAGATCGGGACAGGGCAAACGCCAATGCCGGCATTGGGCGAACGCGTCGAATCGCGTCATCTGGCCATATATCGCGTGGGCGACGATCTCGGCCAGAACATGGGATGAGGCAATGCCGTGGCCGGAATAACCCTGGCAATACCAGACATTGCCGCCAACGCGGCCAAGCTGCGGTATGCGATTGAGCACGCCCCCCATGGCGCAGCGCCACGCGTAAGGCAGCGCCACCTTGCGCAGCAGGGGATAGGTCGCCGTGATATGCGACCGTAATTCCTCGGCAACGTCGAACCGCGCGTCCCCGAGATAATGCGCACCACCGCCGAATACGAGTCTGCCGTCGGTGGACAGTCGATGATAGTCGAGGACTAAACGGGTGTCGTATAGACTCAAATCCTCGGGATTGATCCGCGCAGCCAGGGGCCCCAATGGCGCACTGGCGACGATTCCGCCGTACACCGGAAAGATCATTCCTCGCAGTTGGCGCGGCAGCAAGCGATGCGCGACATCGCTGGCGACCACGACGTGATCGCATCGGATCCGCGCGCCATCCAACACCACCTCGGGTTGCGGGCCGGCGAGGATATCTCGAACCGGAGAAACCTCCCGAATATCCACGCCGAGCGAGCGGGCCGCCCGCGCCTCTCCGAGGCACAGATTCAGCGGATGCAAGTGCATATTGCGGCGATTCAGCAATCCGCCGTGAAATCGCGGCGTTGCGATTCGCGCGTGCACATCGTCCCGATCGAGAAGCTTTACGCTGTCGCCCAGGCCGTCTCGCTGCGCCTGCGTGTAGGCTCGCGCGAGCGCGGCTTTGTCGGCAGGTCGATAGGCGAGCATCAAGTGCCCGTATTTGAGGTCACACGCAATGCCGTAGCGTGCGATGCGCTGTTCGATGAGCTGATGTCCACGCCACCGTATATCGCGCATGAATGGGTCGAACTCACTGCCGAGGTGCCGCGCCATTTGCCGACGCATTGCGGCATCGCCCGACAGGCAACCCGTCACCTGCCCGCCGTTGCGGCCACTCGCACCTGCGCCCACACGCCCTTGTTCGACGAGAACGACGCGCATGCCGCGCTCCGCCAATTCGATCGCGACCGACAGTCCTGTGAAGCCCGCGCCGACGACAACGACATCGGTGCGAACGTCACCGCGCAACGGCGCGGGCGGCGCATGCTCGACTTCGTTGCGCGTGGCATCGTAGAACGTGCCGTTTGTCGGCTCTGCGGGCACGGGGCGCATCACATCCGGCTCTGGGTCATGACGCGGTCAGGCCTGCACCAGGTAACGACGCCAGTCTTTTTCCGATACCTCGTCGTGATAGGCTTGCCGCTCGGCCGTTTTGATCGCGTGATACAAGTCCACGAATCGATCGCCGAACATGCTGCGGGCCCATTGAGAGCGATGCCATTTATCGAGCGCCGACGCCCAATCCATCGGTAGCGCCGGCGCGTCCTGTGCAGTAGTCTGCGCGTTCCCTTCGACCGGCATACAAGGCAGTTCTCCCGCCTCCAGGCCCGACAACATCCCCGCTAATACTGCCGCCGCGACCAAGTACGGATTCGCATCGGCGCCGGAAACGGGATGCTCGATATGGCGGCTAAGCGCAGGCCCTGCCGGTACGCGTACCGCCACGGTGCGGTTATTGATTCCCCACGTCGCGGCCGTCGGAACGAAGCTCATCGGCTTGAAGCGCGCGTAGGAATTGGCATTGGGACAAAACACCAGGAAGGCTTCGCCCAGCTTGTCCAACAGGCCCGCGACGGCATGTCGAAGTAGTGGCGACCCGGCGGGATCCGGGTCGGCGAAAAGATTGTTCCCAGCGTTATCGACCAAGCTGACATACATATGCAACCCCGACCCTGCCTGCTTCGCAAACGGCTTGGCCATGAACGTGGCCTCCATGCCATGCTGCTGCGCGACGAGCTTGACCAAGCGCTTATACCGGATGGCCTGATCGATCGCCGTCAGCGCGTCGCCATGCGCCAGCGCGATCTCCATCTGGCCCGGCGCGCCTTCTGAAATCGTCGCGCGAGCCGGCACCTGTTGCGCCTCACATGCCGCGTACAACGATGCGAGGAAAGGCTCGATTTGATGCAACTCCCTTATGCCATACACCTCGCTATCCTCGGGGCGTCGACCGTTGGCGTGGCGCGCGGGCAGCGGTGCGCCACGGGCATCGGCAATAGGATCGAGGATAGAATTCGAGTTCTGCAGCCATCACCGGAAAGACCCCGCGCTGCTGCAGCCGCGCGATGATTTCGGTCAGAAGATAACGGGGGTCTGCATGACACATCTCCGAAGCCCCCTCACGATCGAGCGCGACCTGTACCGACGCGCAGGTCAACTCGTCGATGGCGGCTCGCGCGTGTGGCGCGCGCGCACTGGCATCGACCTCCAAGGGTCTTCGCGACGAGGGCATCCGCCATAGGGCGCCCTGCAAGGGATAGACCGATACGTCGGCGTCGCCGATCTCCCAAGCCAGTCCCGACGCATCGACGTTGTCGCCCCACAGCGTCAAGCCAAACAACGTGCTTGGGAGCGGCCGGCCCGACTCGTACACCGCCATTAATTCGTCGCGATGCAACAGCTTTCCGCGCGGCACGCCATTGGCGTCGATGACGAATAGTTCGATCCATTTAATGTCGGGATGCGCCACCATGAAGGCTTGCGCCTCCTTGACTGTCCCGCGTTGGCTTCTCGGACCGAACATGGACGGCTCTCACGGTGAACGTCAAACGACGAAGAAATATTGCCTCGAACTCACACGACGGAGCACAGCCACAGGCATGAGGTCAACCCGGTCTGTCGAGTCCAGATGCATTGTCGATGGACTGAAGTCCATTCAGATCGGTACCGCACGCGACGAACGTCGCGGTGACGCTCATCGCCTGGTTCGTTTGCGCTAGCGCGTTCGAAATGTGGGCGTGAAATGCCCGCGGATCGATCGGGCTGCCGGGCTGCCCCAGGGCCGGGCTGGCCACATAAACGTCAACGAAAACGCACCGTCCGCGTAACTGCGCGCGATAGTGCATGCCTGACATACCGTGCGGGGCCACGCCACGAAGCGCGCTCCGCACCCGATCGTCGAGCGCGACCGGCGTCACACCGATAAGAGGGCCTCCCATGCCGCACAACACGCGGCACAGACTCTTTCCTAGCCAGACTGTCAGCACCAGCGTGAGCAGCGCGTCCATCCTCCCGATGACCCAGTCGAACAAGCCTTCGGATCGCGTTCCCCAAATGTGCATGCCAGCGATCAGCAACGCAGCAAGCAGCAAGCAGCAAACAGCAAACCAAGATTAAGCGTTGAAGAGACGTTCCAACTCCACACATCCACCTCGACGAGCGCGGAGCGCACGGTGCGGTTCTGGTGCGCCATATAGCGGCACCATCCCTGCGACCACACCCCGACCACGGCGGCATCCAGTAGCGCCGCGCGAAACGCAAAATCGGACTATTGAAAACGACGACTTGCGGGACGACGGATGAACCCTGCGACGTAAAAAGACGCCAATATCAACGCCACGTCGCACCCATTGATCAAGCCATCTACGCGAACGGCGCTCAATTGCCGGGTGTACCCGAACCACATCTCGAATAGCGCCATCGCGCAGGTGGCAAAGCACGATTGGAGTAGGAGACGACGCTCGAGAGACATCCCGCACTCCGTATGTCATCAATGCCCAAATTGTATTCTTCGAAAATGGCGCAGACGACAAACTGTGCGGGCCGCCGACATCAATTTCGGCAGCAACCGTTGCCTTGGAGTCGCACGGTACGGGCGCGGTGCTGGGCGTGCGGCGATACGCCCCCGGAAATGAAGCGCCGCCGTTTTCATGTGATCTGTTGTGCCATGGGGCTAGCGTCGATATCAACGATGTGATCCGATGCGATGTCACCGCTCTATCCGCCGCACGCGCGTCTTCAGTGCGTCAGAAGTGCGCTGAGACTTACGAGTAGGTCGGATCTAACAAGCCGCAGTGTTCAAGCGATGGCTTCGCGCGGACACGTACCGCGTATTCCCGCTCGAATCGACTAGGAACGAAGCACCCTCACGCAGGAATTTCCAATGCGCGCGAGGTCGCGGCGAGAGGGTGGTCTAGCCAAAGCATTCAGGAACGCTTTTAAGGGGCGAGAGAGGGGGACGCGAAAGCATTGGTACTTTGACGCATCCCTTCGTGTGCGAGGGCGCCACCGGGCCGATTAAGCCGCATCGCGCGCTTGACTGATGACAAGCCACTTGCGCACAGCGACCGCAGCGCGAGATACTGGCCGATGTTTTGGCTAAACGCGGTGCGTAAGCGCCGCGCGCCGCGCTGACGTCGGGTCGCGCGAGGCGGGTAAGGTGGTGGCGTGTGGCGTAGTACAAAGCCAAACGCCCCGTGCACGGGTTAAGGTGTCACGGGGCGTCTGGTTACAGCGTAGGGAGCCTGACGATTACCTACTTTCACACGGGCAATCCGCACTATCATTGGCGTGGAGTCGTTTCACGGTCCTGTTCGGGATGGGAAGGGGTGGGACCGACTCGCTATGGTCATCAGGCAAAGGGGTTGTGCTGCTGACGTTTAAAGCTCAACAACACCAATCTGGAAGAAGTTCATCTCGGTACGACTCTTGGGTTGAGCGTGTATCGGGCACATTCACCGATAATCTCACCTAGCGCGTCTGGCTGCGTCACACTTCACATGTGCCGTCTCACGTCCAAACGTACTGGTTATAGGATCAAGCCTCACGGGCAATTAGTACTGGTTAGCTAAGGACATTACTGTCCGTACACACCCAGCCTATCAACGTCCTGGTCTCGAACGACCCTACAGGGGAATCAAGTTCCCAGGGATATCTCATCTTAAGGCGAGTTTCCCGCTTAGATGCTTTCAGCGGTTATCTCTTCCGAACATAGCTACCCGGCGATGCCACTGGCGTGACAACCGGTACACCAGAGGTTCGTCCACTCCGGTCCTCTCGTACTAGGAGCAGCCCCCTTCAAATATCCAACGCCCACGGCAGATAGGGACCAAACTGTCTCACGACGTTTTAAACCCAGCTCACGTACCTCTTTAAATGGCGAACAGCCATACCCTTGGGACCGGCTACAGCCCCAGGATGAGATGAGCCGACATCGAGGTGCCAAACACCGCCGTCGATATGAACTCTTGGGCGGTATCAGCCTGTTATCCCCAGAGTACCTTTTATCCGTTGAGCGATGGCCCTTCCATACAGAACCACCGGATCACTATGACCTGCTTTCGCACCTGCTCGACTTGTGGGTCTCGCAGTTAAGCACGCTTATGCCATTGCACTATGAGCACGATTTCCGACCGTACTTAGCGTACCTTCGTACTCCTCCGTTACACTTTGGGAGGAGACCGCCCCAGTCAAACTGCCTACCATGCACTGTTCCCAATCCCGATTCAGGGACCAAGGTTAGAACCGCAAACAAACCAGGGTGGTATTTCAAGGTTGGCTCCAACAGAACTGGCGTCCCGTCTTCATAGCCTCCCACCTATCCTACACAGATTTGTTCACAATCCAATGCAAAGCTACAGTAAAGGTTCATGGGGTCTTTCCGTCTAGCCGCGGGGAGATTGCATCATCACAAACACTTCAACTTCGCTGAGTCTCGGGAGGAGACAGTGTGGCCATCGTTACGCCATTCGTGCAGGTCGGAACTTACCCGACAAGGAATTTCGCTACCTTAGGACCGTTATAGTTACGGCCGCCGTTTACCGGGACTTCAATCAAGAGCTTGCACCCCATCATTTAATCTTCCGGCACCGGGCAGGCGTCACACCCTATACGTCCACTTTCGTGTTTGCAGAGTGCTGTGTTTTTATTAAACAGTCGCAGCCACCAGTTTATTGCAACCCCTTCACCCTCCTGGCGCAGGCCAGTCAAGCTACAAGGGCGTACCTTATCCCGAAGTTACGGTACCAATTTGCCGAGTTCCTTCTCCCGAGTTCTCTCAAGCGCCTTAGAATACTCATCTCGCCCACCTGTGTCGGTTTGCGGTACGGTCTTGTTAAACTGAAGCTTAGAGGCTTTTCTTGGGACCACTTCCAATTGCTTCGCGCCTAAGCGCTCGCCTCGTACCCTTGAATTCCGCGCCCGGATTTGCCTAAGCGCCTTCTCCAATACAAGGACCGGGACTTCCAACACCCGGACAACCTTCCGCGATCCGTCCCCCCATCGCATTTAACAATGGTGCAGGAATATTAACCTGCTTCCCATCAGCTACGCATTTCTGCCTCGCCTTAGGGGCCGACTCACCCTACGCCGATGAACGTTGCGTAGGAAACCTTGGGCTTACGGCGAGGGGGCTTTTCACCCCCTTTATCGCTACTCATGTCAGCATTCGCACTTCTGATACCTCCAGCATCCTTCTCAAGACACCTTCACAGGCTTACAGAACGCTCTCCTACCATGCACAATAAATTGTGCATCCGCAGCTTCGGTATATAGCTTAGCCCCGTTACATCTTCCGCGCAGGACGACTCGATCAGTGAGCTATTACGCTTTCTTTAAAGGATGGCTGCTTCTAAGCCAACCTCCTGACTGTTTTAGCCTTCCCACTTCGTTTCCCACTTAGCTATATTTGGGGACCTTAGCTGGCGGTCTGGGTTGTTTCCCTCTTGACACCGGACGTTAGCACCCGATGTCTGTCTCCCGTGATTGCACTCTTCGGTATTCGGAGTTTGCTATGACGAAGTAATCCGCAATGGACCCAACAATCATTACAGTGCTCTACCCCCGAAGGTGATACACGAGGCACTACCTAAATAGTTTTCGGAGAGAACCAGCTATTTCCAGACTTGTTTAGCCTTTCACCCCTATCCACAGCTCATCCCCTAATTTTTCAACATTAGTGGGTTCGGACCTCCAGTACGTGTTACCGCACCTTCATCCTGGCCATGGATAGATCGTCTGGTTTCGGGTCTACGCCCAGCAACTAAAGCGCCCTATTCGGACTCGCTTTCGCTACGCCTTCCCTAGTCGGTTAAGCTTGCTACTGAACGTAAGTCGCTGACCCATTATACAAAAGGTACGCAGTCACCCCACAAGGAGGCTCCTACTGTTTGTATGCATGCGGTTTCAGGATCTATTTCACTCCCCTCCCGGGGTTCTTTTCGCCTTTCCCTCACGGTACTGGTTCACTATCGGTCGATTACGAGTATTTAGCCTTGGAGGATGGTCCCCCCATATTCAGACAGGATTTCACGTGTCCCGCCCTACTTGTCGTACCCCTAGTTCCACACATCAGTTTTCGCATACAGGGCTATCACCTGCTACGGCCGCACTTTCCAGAGCGTTCTGCTAACTGTCATGCTAAAAGGTACAAGGCTCTTCCCATTTCGCTCGCCACTACTTTGGGAATCTCGGTTGATTTCTTTTCCTGCAGCTACTTAGATGTTTCAGTTCACTGCGTTCGCCCCACATGACCTATGTATTCAGTCATGGGTACTCCATTAGGAGTGGGTTTCCCCATTCGGACATCTCCGGATCAAAGCTTGTTTGCCAGCTCCCCGAAGCTTTTCGCAGGCTACCGCGTCCTTCATCGCCTGTAATCGCCAAGGCATCCACCACATGCACTTATTCGCTTGACCCTATAACGAGTACGTCTGCATCGCTGCACACGTCGCGCTATAGGTGAGTATCGGTATTTGTGCCGTATTCCAAATTCTTGTGTGCCTCTCTCAAGACACACTGCTTTGAGATACTTCTCGATACAATCTCAACCCAAATTTTGTGACACCACACACACCATCTCTAATGTGCATCGCATCACGATTGAATTGAACTTCTTCCAAATTGTTAAAGAACGACAGCCGATTTTGGTATCTCTACCAAGTCAGTGTTAGGCCAAGCCTAAGCTAAAACACACTCATCGATGTTCAACCGCAACATCGCCAAATATCTTTTAGCTTAAGGTTTGGTGGAGGCTAACGGGATCGAACCGTTGACCCTCTGCTTGCAAAGCAGATGCTCTCCCAGCTGAGCTAAGCCCCCAATATTGCTACTGTAGGTACATCTCTCCAGCTGCTGGAACTACAGTCGAGCCCGAGCAACCAAAGACTAGATGGTGGGTCTGGTTGGATTCGAACCAACGACCCCCGCCTTATCAAGACGGTGCTCTAACCGACTGAGCTACAGACCCTACAGCCTGTCGTATGACAGCCGATAAGCGTGAGCGCTTAACTTACGTTGCGTTAAGCTCGAGAAAGGAGGTGATCCAGCCGCACCTTCCGATACGGCTACCTTGTTACGACTTCACCCCAGTCACGAATCCCACCGTGGTAAGCGCCCTCCTTGCGGTTAAGCTACCTACTTCTGGTGAAACCCGCTCCCATGGTGTGACGGGCGGTGTGTACAAGACCCGGGAACGTATTCACCGCGGCATGCTGATCCGCGATTACTAGCGATTCCAACTTCATGCACTCGAGTTGCAGAGTGCAATCCGGACTACGATCGGTTTTCTGGGATTAGCTCCACCTCGCGGCTTGGCAACCCTCTGTACCGACCATTGTATGACGTGTGAAGCCCTACCCATAAGGGCCATGAGGACTTGACGTCATCCCCACCTTCCTCCGGTTTGTCACCGGCAGTCTCCTTAGAGTGCCCTTGCGTAGCAACTAAGGACAAGGGTTGCGCTCGTTGCGGGACTTAACCCAACATCTCACGACACGAGCTGACGACAGCCATGCAGCACCTGTGTATCGGTTCTCTTTCGAGCACCCCCTAATCTCTCAGGGGTTCCGACCATGTCAAGGGTAGGTAAGGTTTTTCGCGTTGCATCGAATTAATCCACATCATCCACCGCTTGTGCGGGTCCCCGTCAATTCCTTTGAGTTTTAATCTTGCGACCGTACTCCCCAGGCGGTCAACTTCACGCGTTAGCTACGTTACTAAGGAAATGAATCCCCAACAACTAGTTGACATCGTTTAGGGCGTGGACTACCAGGGTATCTAATCCTGTTTGCTCCCCACGCTTTCGTGCATGAGCGTCAGTGTTGGCCCAGGGGGCTGCCTTCGCCATCGGTGTTCCTCCGCATATCTACGCATTTCACTGCTACACGCGGAATTCCACCCCCCTCTGCCAGACTCTAGCTTGCCAGTCACAAATGCAGTTCCCAGGTTGAGCCCGGGGATTTCACATCTGTCTTAACAAACCGCCTGCGCACGCTTTACGCCCAGTAATTCCGATTAACGCTTGCACCCTACGTATTACCGCGGCTGCTGGCACGTAGTTAGCCGGTGCTTATTCTTCCGGTACCGTCATCAGACCAGGATATTAGCCCAGTCCTTTTCTTCCCGAACAAAAGTGCTTTACAACCCGAAGGCCTTCTTCACACACGCGGCATTGCTGGATCAGGCTTTCGCCCATTGTCCAAAATTCCCCACTGCTGCCTCCCGTAGGAGTCTGGGCCGTGTCTCAGTCCCAGTGTGGCTGGTCGTCCTCTCAGACCAGCTACAGATCGTCGCCTTGGTAGGCCTTTACCCCACCAACTAGCTAATCTGCCATCGGCCGCCCCTATAGCGCGAGGTCCGAAGATCCCCCGCTTTCATCCGTAGATCGTATGCGGTATTAATCCGGCTTTCGCCGGGCTATCCCCCACTACAGGACACGTTCCGATGTATTACTCACCCGTTCGCCACTCGTCAGCGGAGCAAGCTCCCTGTTACCGTTCGACTTGCATGTGTAAGGCATGCCGCCAGCGTTCAATCTGAGCCAGGATCAAACTCTTAAGTTTAATCTCTGTTACTGTTTTCTATTCTTCCGAATAGGTCGCTCAACTCAAGAATCAACAAGAAGTACAAACCGAAGTTCGTACGACTTACTTTCTTCTCTTGTGCGAGCTCTTGATACTTTTGCTTGAATCCCGTGACGAATCACCGGACCTGCAACTCCATCAAGCGCCCACACTTATCGGCTGTAAATTTTTAAAGAACCGTTTAACGACTGGCTGGACATTTCCTCGCACTAGGCGACCCGTCGATTACTGCTATACTACTTTGCTTCGTCGTTCGCAGCGTTGCTTTGCTGCAGAACAGAAGCGAGATTATGTACCGCACTCCTCGCTTCGTCAAGCACTTTTTTGCAGACTCGTTTGCGATATTTCTAGATCCACCCAAGAAACATCCCAATCGGCAAAAAGCTGCTCGACCACTTCACCCTCAGAAACACACCCAAGAACAAAGCCACCGCTACTTCCTGGCAATAAGAAAGCACCCTTAAAAACAAGCACCTTTCTTGCCACCACCCCCCGCCGCTTCGCTGCTTGCGCTGCGTTGTTTGCAGCGGGGAGGCGAATAATAGATCGCCCCCAGGAATCGCGCAAGCCCTTTTTCAACATTTTCACACTTTCGCAAAAATTGCCGGCTAGCGCCTTGGTAACAGCAGCCACATCCGGCCCGACTGCTTCATCCGTCCCGCCAAATCGCCGGCATCGTCGCCATGCCCCCAGAAGTAATCGGCACGGACGCCACCGCGAATCGCCGAGCCGGTGTCCTGGGCAAACACCAGCCGGTTCAGCGGCGCATCGCTGAACGGACGCGTCGTCGATAGAAACACGGGCACGCCCAAAGGAATGGATGTCGGGTCCACGGCGATCGACCGTTCCGGCGTGAGCGGCACACCCAAGGCGCCCAAGGGTCCATCGGCGTCATCGCCGGCGACCGGTGGCATCTCTTTGAAAAACACGAAGCGCGGGTTCACATCCAATAGCGCCGGTACCCGCGACGGGTTGGCCCGCGCCCATGCCTTGATGCCTTGCATCGTAGCCTGCGCCGGGGTGATTTCGCGCTGCCGCAAGAGCCAGCTACCGATCGACTCGTACGGTTGGTTATTGGTTCCGCCAAAACCGACTCGCATGATCGACCCATCGTCCAACACGATCCGCCCCGACCCCTGGACCTGCAGGAAGAATGCCTCGATGGGGTCGTCTACATAGACAAGCTCGTTACCCTCGAGCACGCCCGCACGCTCCAAGGCAGGGCGCGCCGGCAACGGCGCACCGCGCCGAACGCCCATCGGCCAACGGTACAGCGGATAGAGATAGGGCGCATGCCGCACACGTGAGCCATGCAGCAGAGGCTCGTAATAGCCGGTGATCAAGCCGTCCACCGAGCCATTCCGATTCGCCAGTTGGTAAGGCTGAAAGTACTGCTGGAAGTAGGAGCGCGTGGCACTCTCATCCAATTCGTCGAGCTGTAGCGATGCGGCGCACGCCACACGCCAATCAGGCGCGGTTCGCAGACGCAGGCACGTCTGGCGCAACGACGCCGTGGCACCCAATAGGGAGTCTGCGCTCCACCCCTGCACGGCGTCCCACCCCACCGGGGTCAGTCGGTCGGCCGCGATGATTTCCGATACGCGCGGCATCGACAAGGGCGACAACGTCCCGCGCGTCGCATAACCGGCGCCTGGAGCGACGCCGCTCCGCGACGGCGACGGCCCGGACGAGCAGGCGGCCAAAACCGCCGCCAACGCACACGCTGCCGCTACAGCCACCGCACCACGCCGCGACGATAGACGTCGCAGCTCTGCCAACACACGCTTCATCGACCGTTCGCCTTTCCTCAATGGAGCGTCCGCGGCATCGCCAGCGTGAACTCCGCAACCGGCGCGTCGAAGCGCTCGCCATCCTCCGCCACGCAGAAAAACGAACCACGCATCGTTCCGATCGGCGTCGCGATCATCGCCCAACTCGTATATTCGAATTGCTGACCCGGCGCCAGCAAGGGCTGGTTGCCGACGACACCCAAGCCTTTCACCTCCTGCACATCCCCCTCACCGTCCGTGATGACCCAATGCCGGGAGATCAGTTGCGAGGCCACACTTCCCGTGTTGCGAATCGTGATTGTGTAAGCGAACGCATATTGGCGCTGCGCCGGCTCGGACTGGTCCCGCAAAAAGCGCGGCGACACCGTTACCGTCATCTGATACTGGCTCATTCGGCGGGAAATTCGCAAAGAAGTAAGGAGCGGCAGCCGCCTTCCATGGAGAAAGGCAACTCGGTAGGTCCCAGGCCGCCAGCAGATGCAGACGACGAACGGATCGTCGAACATTCTGAAGCAAGCCCCGGCCCGCCGCAACTGAATGAAAGACATCCGCTGCCGCACATCGTCGCGGCGGCGCGAGGCTGGCCCTGCCCGGTACGCCACCCGCGCCTTCCCGACCGCCTGCGGAAACATCGAGATCGTTCCAGCGGCGCAGCCAGGCCGATTCGGTAGAATACCGATATAGGCAAACCGATATAGGCATCCCTATATAGGAAACCGGCAGAAATGCGCTGCGGCGGATGACACGGCGCTTCCCTGCCGGGCGCAAACGCACATTTCGGCCTACCCGGCCACGGCAGGGCGCCGACATCGAGCGCCCCTTCACCCCTCTCACGGACCATCATGAAAGACTATGTGATCGCCCCTAGTATTTTGTCGGCCGACTTCCTGCGCCTTGGCGAAGAAGTCAGCAGCGTCGTGGCAGCCGGCGCGGACTGGATCCATTTCGACGTGATGGACAATCACTACGTCCCCAATCTGACGATGGGGCCGATGTTCTGCGAAGCGCTGCGCCCGCACACATCGGTTCCGATCGACGTACATCTGATGGTGAAGCCGGTGGATCCGCTGGCCGCGGCCTTTGCCAAGGCCGGTGCGAACAACATCAGTTTCCATCCGGAAGCGTCGGAGCATATCGATCGGACACTCGGCCTGATTCGCGAACACGGGTGCACGGCTGGCCTGGTCTTCAATCCCGCCACGTCCCTCTCCTACCTGGATCATGTGATGGACAAGGTCGACGTGATCTTGATCATGTCGGTCAATCCCGGATTTGGCGGCCAATCCTTCATTCCGGAAGCGCTGAACAAGCTCCGAGAAGCGAGAAAGCGTATCGACGCCTACACCGCGCGCACCGGCCGGAAAATCCGACTGGAAGTGGACGGCGGCGTTAAAACCGGGAATATCGCCGAAATCGCCGCCGCGGGCGCCGACACCTTCGTCGCGGGCTCCGCGATCTTCGGACACGGCAACTACGCCGAAATCATCACCGCAATGCGCGCCGAGTTGGCAACCCAATCCGAGGAAGCTGCCGCTCATGCCCACCCTTGATCCGTCGACCCCGTCCCCCGCGACAACGTACGCCGCCAAGCCGCGCGGCAGCAGCGCGGCCGTATTCCTGGGGCGCCCGCTGGTAGCAGCGATCGTCGATCTGGACGGCACGATGGCCGATACCGCAGACGATTTCACGGCGGCCCTCAACATCACCCTGCGTGCGCTGCCGACGCCCTTGCGCGCCGTGACACGCGAAGAAGTGGTGCATTACATCGGCAAAGGCACCGAAAAACTGATCCGCGACGTCCTGGCGGCACGCTTGCCCGAAGGCGAGGCCCACGCCTGCTTCGACGTCGCGCTGGGGGCCTATCACGATGCCTACGAACAGATCAACGGCCTCTATGCCAGCCTCTACCCCGATGTCGCCGCCGGGTTGGGCGCCCTGCAGGCACTGGGGCTGCGCCTGGCCTGCGTGACGAACAAACCGGAGCGATTCGCACGCGGCTTACTGGCGCGCCACGATCTACTCCCCTTCTTTCCGATCGTTATCGGCGGCGACTCCTTGCCGCGCAAGAAGCCGGATCCGCTGCCGATGTTGACCGCCTGCGAACGGATGGCAGCAAGCCCGCAGGAGACGGTGGCGATCGGCGACTCGGAAAACGACCTGATTGCCGCGCGCGCCGCCGGCATCGCCAGCATCACCTTGCCGTATGGCTATAACCACGGTAAATCCGTGCAGGAACTGGCAACCGATGCTATAGTTCCAACGCTGCTCGCGGCGGCGCGGCTGCTCGGATTTCAGTCCGTAGACGCCCGCTAAGCAAGGTAGGACGTTCTGCCGGGCAGGCCGTGAAACGGAAAACGGCAGCGTAATGACGATGGCGCCTGATCAACGATTCTGGCGCTTTTCCTGACGATTCGAACGATTTCGATCGATTGCAATGTTTCTGAACAAAAAACGGAGTCATGGCGGCATTGACCGGGGGGCATGGCCCTGGCGTCGCTTGTCTTGGTGATTTCGCCCCGAGGCTGCTGAAGCACCCCCTGCTTCGGCTTCCGTTTTTTGCTGTCCCCTTAAAGCTGTATCTTGACGTTGCCGCCGGCCAAGGCCGGTACGCGAAGCCCTGCATCGCGGCACATCGTTCAAGTCGTGCAGGAATGATGGCATAGCAGGCCGTGATCGGTGCAGTCTGACCGATTGACCTGATGCTGCCGTAGGCGCGAACCATCGTGGCGCGCACATTCCTCGCGATCTGTCCGACGTGTCTCGCGCAGCACGCGTGACGTGACGCCACGTTGCCGGCCGTTCGGCCCGCACACCGTGTCTTCACCTCCGTGCACTGCCCGTCCGCATGCTGCTTTGCGTCCGACCGATACGTCGCCGCCGCATGACTCGTTGTCGCGTCTCCGGAATCGCCGCATCCGGAGACGGCACGAGTGTGTGGCGATGCCGGACAAAGAGACCTGACACCATGACCGAAATCGAATTCCAATCGCTGGCCGCCGCAGGCTATAACCGCATTCCGATGGTCGCCGAGGCGCTTGCCGACCTGGAAACGCCGCTATCCGTCTACCTGAAGCTTGCCCAGCGCGAACGCCACGGCGCCAATTCCTATCTGCTCGAATCAGTCGTCGGCGGCGAACGCTTCGGGCGCTATTCGTTTATCGGCCTGCCCGCGCGTACGCTGTTGCGCACCAGCGGCACGCAGGTCGAAGTCGTCACCGATGGCCAAGTCGTAGAGACATCGGACGCGAATCCGCTCGATTTCATCGAAACTTTCCAGAAACGGTTCAACGTGGCCCCGCGCCCCGGCCTGCCGCGCTTCGTCGGCGGCCTGGCCGGCTACTTCGCCTACGATGCGGTGCGTTATATGGAGCGCAAGCTCGCGCACTCGGCGCCCGCGTCGGACCCGCTGAATATGCCGGACATCCTGTTGCTGCTGACCGAGGAAGTCGCGGTCATCGACAACCTTGCCGGCAAGCTCTATCTGATCGTGCACGTCGATCCGGCGCGACCGGATGCCTATACCAATGGTCGTCGGCGCCTGCGTGAACTACGCGAGCGCCTGCGGGAACCGGTACAGGCGCCGGTCACATCGGCATCGGTCCGCACCGAAATCCATCGCGAATTTGCAAAGACCGATTATCTGGCGGCCGTCCATCGCGCGAAGGAAGAAATCGAGGCAGGCGAATTGATGCAGGTCCAGGTCGGCCAACGCCTCGTGAAGCCGTTCCGCGATTCACCGCTGTCGCTGTACCGCGCGCTGCGTTCGCTGAACCCGTCGCCGTATATGTATTACTACAACTTCGGCGACTTCCACGTGGTGGGCGCTTCGCCGGAGATTCTGGTGCGTCAGGAGCCCCGCAACGACGAAAGGATCGTGACGATCAGACCGCTCGCCGGAACGCGGCCGCGCGGCGCCACACCGGAAGCCGATGCGCAACTGGCAACGGAATTGCTCGCCGATCCGAAGGAGATCGCCGAGCACGTGATGCTGATCGATCTGGCTCGGAACGATGTGGGTCGCATCGCCCAGACCGGATCGGTGCAAGTCGTCGACAAGATGCAGATCGAGAAATATTCGCACGTGCAGCATATCGTCAGCGCCGTGGAAGGCACGCTGAAACCGGGCCTGTCGAATCTCGACGTGCTGCGGGCGACGTTCCCGGCCGGGACTTTGAGCGGTGCGCCGAAGGTTCGCGCGATGGAAATGATCGACGCCCTCGAACCGGTCAAGCGGGGGCTGTACGGCGGCGCCGTCGGCTATCTGTCGTTCTCCGGCGAAATGGACCTCGCCATCGCCATTCGCACCGGCATCATCAAGGACGGCAATCTCTATGTTCAGGCGGCAGCCGGCGTGGTCGCGGACTCGATTGCCGAATCCGAATGGCTGGAGACGGAGAACAAAGCACGCGCGGTGTTGCGCGCGGCCGAACGGGTGCAGGACGGATTGGACGGGGAGTACTGACATGCTGCTGATGATCGACAACTACGATTCTTTTACGTACAACCTCGTGCAGTACTTCGGTGAGCTGGGCGTGGACGTCCGCACGGTCCGAAACGACGAGATCACGCTCGGCGAAATCGCCGAGATGGCGCCCGACCAGATCTGCCTTTCGCCGGGCCCGAGCGATCCCAAGCACGCCGGCGTCACTTTGAACGTGCTGCACGAGTTTGCCGGCAAGCTGCCGATCCTCGGTGTCTGCCTGGGTCACCAGGCGATCGGCGAGGCGTTCGGCGGCAAGGTGATTCGCGCCAAGACCGTGATGCACGGCAAGGTCAGCGAAATCGAAACCGATCAGCAAGGCGTCTTCACCGCGCTGCCGAAGCGCTTTATCGTCACCCGCTATCATTCTCTGGCGATCGAACGCGAAACGCTGCCCGATTGTCTGGCGATCAGCGCCGAGACCGCCGATGGCGAAATCATGGGTGTGCGACACAAGTCGCTTCCGGTGGAAGGCGTGCAATTCCATCCGGAATCCATCCTGAGCGAACATGGCCACGCCTTGCTGCGTAATTTCGTGCAGCGCTGACCGCCTCGCCGCCGACGTCCGCCCCGACGCCGGGGCGTGCGCGGCGCAATGCCACTTTGAATTCGGAATAGACATCGCATGAACGACGCCTCCACTGCCACCGCCATCAGTCCGCACGAAGCGCTGCAGCGTACGATCGAACACCGCGAGCTGTTCTTCGACGAGATGGTGCATTTGATGCGCCTGATCATGCGCGGCGAGATCGCGCCCGAAATGTGCGCCGCGCTCTTGACCGGGCTGCGCGTCAAAAAAGAAACCATCGGCGAAATCACCGCCGCCGCCACCGTGATGCGCGAACTGGCGCATCACGTGAAGGTCGACGATAAATCGCATTTCGTCGACATCGTCGGTACCGGCGGCGATGGCGTGCATACCTTCAACATCTCGACGGCATCGATGTTCGTCGTGGCCGCTGCCGGCGCGAAGGTGGCCAAGCATGGCAATCGCAGCGTATCGAGCACCTCCGGCAGCGCCGATGTCCTCGAAGCGCTCGGCGTCAACCTCCATCTGAACCCGGAACAGGTCGCACAATCGATCGCAGCGACCGGCATCGGCTTCATGTTCGCGCCGAACCACCATCCGGCGATGAAGAACATCGCGCCGGTGCGCAAGGTCCTGGGCGTGCGAACGATCTTCAATATCCTCGGCCCGCTGACAAACCCGGCCGACGCACCCAACCAGTTGATGGGGGTGTTTCATCAAGACCTGGTCGGCATCCAGGTGCGCGTCATGCAAAGGCTGGGTGCCAAGCACGTGCTGGTGGTACACAGTCGTGACGGCATGGACGAGATCTCATTGGGCGCCCCGACGCTGGTCGGTGAACTGATCGACGATGAAATCCGCGAATATGAGATTCACCCCGAGGACTTCGGGCTGCAGATGACGTCGAACCGATCGATTCGTGTCGGTAGCGCGGCAGAATCGCAGACGATGTTGCGACAGGCTCTGGCCGATACGCCAGGTGCGGCGCGCGATATCGTCTTGCTCAATGCCGGCGCCGCGCTCTATGCGGCCGGCGTGGCGGTGTCGATTTCCGAAGGCATCGATCGCGCGCGTGAAGCGCTGTCGAGCGGCGCCGCACTACGTAAGGTCCAGGCACTGGTGGACTTCACGCAATCCTGCAAAGGCTGAAAGCACAATGTCGAACATTCTTGAAAAAATCGTTGCCGTCAAACGCGAGGAAATCGCGGCCGCCCAGGCGAGCGTGCCCTTCGCCGAACTGCGCCTGACGGCCGAATCGCGCGATCCGGCCGACGCCCGCGACTTCGTCGGTGCATTACGCGCGAAACAGGCCGCCGGTCTCCCGGCGATCATCGCCGAAGTCAAGAAGGCCAGTCCGTCGAAAGGCGTGATCCGCGAGCATTTCGTTCCCGCCGATATCGCGCGATCCTATGCATCGAATGGGGCCGCCTGTCTGTCCGTGCTGACCGATGTGCAATTCTTTCAGGGAGGAATGCCCTACCTGAAACAGGCGCGCGCCGCGTGCAACCTGCCCGTACTGCGTAAGGATTTCATCGTCGACGCCTACCAGGTGCTGGAAGCGAAAGCGATGGGCGCGGACTGCATCCTGTTGATCGCCGCGATCCTCAGCGCCGAACAGATGCAGGATCTGGAGGCGCTGGCCCTGTCGCTCGGTCTCGCGGTGCTCGTCGAGATTCACGGCCGCGACGAGTTGGCCGCCGCGCTGACCTTGAAGACGCCGCTGCTCGGCATCAACAACCGCGATCTGCGCACCTTCGACGTGTCGTTGCGTACGACCTTGGACATGCTTGCTGATTTGCCGGAAGACCGGCTGGTGATCACCGAGTCGGGTATCGCGAATCATGACGACGTCACGCTGCTGCGAAACAGCGGTGTCCCGGGATTCCTGATCGGCGAAGCGTTCATGCGCGCGCCGGAACCGGGCGTCGAACTGGCGCGCCTGTTCTTTGCATCGCAACACTGACGGGACGACTGGCCGGATGGCGATCGAAAAAGAAATGAAGCTGGCGCTGGGTGGCGCCCAGCCGGAAGCACTGGCACAGTGGCTGCGCCAGGTGGTGGTGGAAGGCGCGGCGACGGACGCGTCGCAGGGGGCAGCGGACGGCTCCGCCAGCTTCCCGCTGCAAAACATTTATTACGACACGCCAGCGCTGGATCTCGCCCGCACGCGCATTGCCTTACGCTTGCGTTTGGCGCCACGCGGCTGGCTGCAGACGCTGAAGACGGCTGGCAAATCGGTTGACGGTTTGCACGCACGGGGCGAATGGGAAATGCCGGTGGCAGGGCCCGCACTCGATCTCGACGCATTGCGCGCCGCTTGCGACGACCCCGAAGCGCTTTCCGCCCTGCAGGCCTTCCACGATGCAGGAATCCCATTGATCCCGGTGTTCCGCACCGATTTCAACCGGACCGTCTGGCACGTCCGGAGCGGCGGCGCGCGCATCGAAGTGGCTTTGGATCAAGGGAAAGTCTTCGTGCCGGACGCCGGTGCCGATGCCGAAACCGCCATCGACGAAATCGAGCTCGAATTGCAAGGTGGTGACGGTAACGATAGCGAGAACGAAGCAGCCTTGATCGGTTTTGCCGATCGGCTAAGAGCGGCGTTCCCGAGCTTGCGCGCGGACGACACGTCGAAAGCCGCGCGCGGTTATACCTTGTTCGCATCGGTTCAAGCAGCGCGGCAAACGACGTCCGCCTCCTTGGCGCGCGACGAAAGCGGCAAGCACACAGGCGGAGCGGCATGATGCAGGACGTCCTCGAACCGACGCCGCTTGCGACGCAATTCGACGCGCTACCGGCGGGATGGCGGGCCTGTCTCGCGGATTTTCTCGCCAGTGACGCTTACCCGCGCCTCTGCCAGTTCGTCGATGGCGAACGCGCTGCCGGAAAGACAATCTATCCCGCCGATCCGTTTCGCGCCTTGACCTTGATGGGCGCCGATCAGGTGCGTGTCGTGATTCTGGGGCAGGACCCGTATCACGGAGAAGACCACGGCATCCCGCAAGCGCATGGCTTGGCGTTCTCGGTACCGCCCGGGGTGCGTCCGCCGCCATCCCTGCGCAATATCTGCAAGGAAATCAGTGCGGAGTTCGGTCACCCGCCGCCAAAGCAAGGTTGCCTGGACCATTGGGCACGCCAAGGCGTCCTGTTGCTGAACACGGTGTTGACGGTGGAAAAGGCCAATGCCGCGAGTCATGCGAAACGCGGCTGGGAGCAATGCACCGATGCCCTGATCGCGCATCTCGGCGCGAGCCCGACACCCTTGGTCTTCCTGCTGTGGGGCGCCCATGCGCAAGCGAAGCGCGCGCTGCTGGCGCGACATGCACAGCATCTGGTATTGGAAGCACCGCACCCCTCGCCGCTATCGGCACATCGGGGATTTCTGGGATGCGGCCACTTTGGGGAGGCGAATCGCTTCCTGACCGAGCACGGCCTGGCCCCGATCGATTGGTCGATTCCCGCAGTGGAAAGCAACGGCGCCTTGTTCTGACGCGGAAACGAAAACGGCACAGCGGAATTCCCCATAGGAAACCCCGCTGTGCCGTACCGCCGGGCAAACCCGGTTATACCCTTCCCTTACAGCGCCGCGATCGCCTCACGCGCGCTCGACAGTGCCAGCGCTGCCGCGTCCGGGCCCATCGCGAAGCCTTCCGCGTAGACGAAGGTCACATCGGTCATGCCCAGGAAACCCAGGAACATCTTCAGGTACGGCGTCTGCACGTCCATCGGCGTACCCGTGTATTTGCCGCCGCGCGCGGCAACGATATAGACCTTCTTGCCCTTGACCAAACCTTCCGGCGTGCCTTCGGTCGTGTAGCGGAAAGTCACGCCAGCACGCGCGATAAAGTCGAAATAGCCCTTCAGCTGTGTCGAATCGGCGAAGTTATACAGCGGCGCGCCGATCACGACGACGTCGGCGGCTTGCAGCTCTTCGATCAGTGCGTCGCTGCGCGCGATGATTTCCTTCTGCGCGTCGTTACGCGACTCGGCCGGCGTGAAAAAAGCGCCGAGGATGGCGTCGCTCAAAACCGGCAGGTTCGTCGACAGCAGATCGCGCACGACGACGTTCGCGCCAGCGTGCTTCTTTTGCAGATGTGCGGTGGCTTCCGTGGCCAACAGCGTCGAGTTGGCGCCTTGCGAGCGGGCTGCGCCGTTAATTTGCAGAATCGTGGTCATGATGTTTCCCTTCCAAAAGGTGCACGTCATACGGGGAGATCGATCGCCGGTTGCGCAGTGCGCCCGCCGCGGCCCTTTATGGGATGGCGGCGCGCCGTGCGCCCGCGGCAAATCGTGATGTTGCCCATTGTAGGGCTTGCCGTTTTTGGCACAAGTCGAAAATTTGGGTAACATTGTCCTGTTTTTGGGACAACAGCCAAGGAGCTCGCCGATGGCCCTCATGGACGATTTGAACGACATGTTGGTGTTCGCCGAGGTGGCGCGCGCCGGTAGCCTGACCGCCGCCGGCGCCGTGCTGGGCATGCCCAAAACCACCGTCAGCCGGCGCCTGGCAAAGCTGGAGCAGCGCCTCGGCACCCGCCTGCTGGACAAGACGACGCGCCGCCTCGAATTGACCGAGGTCGGCGAAGCCTATCTCGAACATTGCCTGCCCATTCTCGAAGATGTGGAAACGGCGCGCGATTTCGCCTCGCAACTGGCGCAGCGACCGCGGGGGCTGCTGCGTATTTCCGCACCGCCGGACTTCTCGGAGCATTGGTTGGCGGGACCGTTGGCCGGTTTCAGCACGCGCTATCCGGAAGTGACGCTGGAATTCGACCTTAGTGCGCGTCACGTCGATCTGATTGGTGAGCGTATCGATATCGCGATTCGTGCCGGGCATCTGACGGACTCCACCTTGATCGCGCGCCAGTTGGGCCTGATGACGCGCTCCCTGTATGCGAGCCGGGCCTATCTGGAACGGGAAGGGCGCCCGGAAACACCCGACGATCTGGCGCGCCATCGCTTCGTGTTGCTGCGCGGCGCGCGCAAGGTCCATGACCGCGATACGTTGACGCGTGGCCGGCAGACGGCCGAACTGAAAATGCGCGGCCGCGTGGAGGCAAACAGCCTGACGATGGTTCGGGAGCTGGTGGCCGCAGGGGCCGGTATTTCAGTGCTTCCCGACGCCATGACGGGAGAGCAACGGCAGCGGCATGAATTGGAACGCGTGCTGCCCGATTGGCAACTGCCCAGCACGCCCGTGTATCTGGTGACGCCGTCGCGACGCTTCGTGCCGCGCAAGACGCAGGCTTTCATCGAATACATCACCGAGATCGAACCGATGTGCCGCGCCATCGAGCGGGCGAGCCTCGGGCAGCCGGTGACGTCGCCGGAGAACGCTGCGCCGCGTTCATCGGATCCCGCCCCGCCCTATCCGGTCCTCGATGCCGTCACCGATCTCAAAGGCGCCGCGGCGATCGCGGGACTGTCGTGCGACGACGTTGGCAAGTCGCCGTTTCACCGCCGCACGATGCCGGACTTCGGTGGCGACGCGTTGATCGCCGGAGCGTCCTCGGACGCTGAAACCGGGCACGTTCGACAAGCACCGCAAGTATCGCAGGCCGGGGAACGCTCAGTCGACGTTGCCGACGTCGGTGACGACCTTCCCTAGCCAGGCATCGAAGCGTTGCCGAGCCGCTGCCGCGTGATCGACGTCGGTTGCGACGTCGGTTGCGGTTTCAGCCGCTTCTGCCGTAATGTCGTCCGCGACCTTGCCAGCCTTGTCGCTTGACGGCTTCGTGCGCTGCAGCGCGTATTCGGTGACCTCCGGCGCGTCGAGCGTCAGTTCGCAGACCCGTAATTGATCGCGCCGGAATGCGTGTAGCGTCACCGTGACGCCAGGGCGGTAGCGTGACAGCAGCGCTTCCAGGTTCGAGCCGGTGACGCGATAGCCGTCGAGCGCGATCAACACATCACCTGCCGACAGGCCGGCATTGCGCGCGGCGCCACCATCATGGACCACCGCCAGCGTGGCGTCTCCGCCGCCCTTGACCCGGGCGCCGATCGACACCGACTGCTTCCCCTTCACCGGCGAGAGCGTCACACCGAACGGCTTCAGGAGTGCCGCCAGCGGCAAGTCTTCGGTCCCTTCGACCGCAAAGGCATGGAGTTCGCTCAGATCGACGCCCGTGGCTTCCTCGATC
Source organism: Robbsia sp. KACC 23696 (assembly GCF_039852015.1). NCBI lineage: Bacteria > Pseudomonadati > Pseudomonadota > Betaproteobacteria > Burkholderiales > Burkholderiaceae > Robbsia > Robbsia sp. KACC 23696. The sequence goes on from NZ_CP156626.1 coordinate 3,412,282, forward strand.
AACGGTACGATCTCGTCGGGGCGCACGCCCCGGCCGCCTTCTTTCGTATAAAAGGCCTGGCCATAGCGCTGCCAGAGCAGGCGCATTACATCGTCTAGCGAATGCGCGCCCTCACTGTGCAGACGGATCGTCAAGTCGAAAGCCAGCGCCACCAGCGATCCCTTCGTGTAGTAGCTGACGATCGCGTTGGCTGCGTTTTCGTCTTGCCGGTAGTACTTGGTCCAGGCATCGAAAGAACTTTGCGCGACGCTTTGCTTCAGCCGTCCGCTATTGCGCAGCACGCCGCCGACGGTCTTGCCGACGAGCTTCAGATAGTCCTCGTCTCCGATCACGCCAGCGCGGACCAACATCAGGTCATCGTAGTAGGACGTGAAACCCTCGAACAGCCAGAGCAGCGGCGTATAGCACTCTTCGTGCAGGTCATACGGCGCGAAAACGTCGGGTTTGATGCGCTTGACGTTCCAGGTGTGGAAATACTCGTGGCTGCACAGTCCGAGATAGGTGCGATAGCCGTCCGACATCGGCGCATCCGACGGTTCGTCGACGACCGGAAAGTCGCTGCGTTTGGCCACCAGCGCGGTGGAGGCGCGGTGTTCCAAGCCGCCATAGCCATCTGCCGTGGCCATTGTCATGAAGACATAGCGAGACATCGGCGCGCGGCGGGTTTCAGGCTCGAACAGGGCAATCTGCGCTTCGCAGATGCGGGTCAAATCGTGCGTCAGTCGATCCATATCGAGACGCGGCACGCCACCGCTGATCACGACGTCGTGTGACACGCCATGCGCATCGAAACTGGCCAGATCGAATTCGCCCAGCGTCACCGGATGATCGACCAGTTCGTCGTAGTCATCGGCCTCATATAGACCGAATCCGTAGCGAGCCGTCCCCTCGGCTTCGCGTAGGGCGGTGGCCACGCGCCAGTTGGCGAAGGGATCGGCGACGGACGCCACGACAGAAGAAGACGCTTGCGATACCCGTGTGCCATCGGATGCGGTCGTGCTGGATGCCGCGCCCTGCGGCCGGATGATCTCGACGAGACAGCGCGCCGATTCGCGCCCTTCGACCGCCAGAAACACGCTGGTGCCGTTGAAGAAACCAACGTGCTGGTCGAGATGGGCGCTTCGGACCGAGAGGTCCCAGGCATAGATCTGGTAATGCAGCGTCACGCTGCGCCCCGGCGCCTGCGGCGCGCATTGCCAGCGATCCTTGCGGGTTTGCGTGATGGGCACGGTCGCGCCGCTGTCGTCTTCCGCGCGCAGCGTGACGATGTTCCGCGCGAACTCGCGGATCATATAGCTACCGGGAATCCACGCCGGCAGATAGACCGCCTGCCCTGCAGGATCTGGATCGGCGATCGTCAATGTGACGTCGAACAGGTGCGCGGCGGCGTGGTCCGCGCGGATGCCGTAACGTATCGTGCTCATAAAAGCATGATAGCCCGCACCTGGAAATTCGGCGAGCGCGGCACTAGGCGATGTGATGCGCAGGCGCCCGGTCGGCGTTGACGCTACCCGTGCAGCGTGGCGTCAGCCTTTCTTCGTGCTGGCCTGCGCCGCCTTCAGTGCCTTTTCCAGATCGCCGCTTTCGACGGCGCCCGGCAGACGGTTGCCGTCGACGAGGAAGACGGTCGGCGTACCGGTCACGTTCATCGACTGGCCGATGACAAGATTGCGTTGCAGCGCGGCCACATCGCAACTGCCGTCATTCGTCGGCGCCTGCTTACGCAGCATCCAGTTTTCCCAGGCTGCGCCACGATCCTTCGCGCACCAGATCGACTTCGATTTCGCGATCGAATCGGGCGACAGAATCGGGAATAGGAAGGTATAGACGGTCACGTTGTCGACCTTCTGCAACGTCTCTTCCAGCTTATGACAATACGGGCAATGCGGATCGGAGAACACCGCGATTTTGCGCGCGCCGTTGCCGTGCACGACTTTCACCGCGTCCTGCAGCGGCAAAGACGCGAAGTCGATGCGATTGATCTGATCCATGCGTGCCTGGGTCAGGTCCGCGCCGGTGGTCGTATCGCGGATCGAGCCCAGCAGCACATACTGCCCGGTGGGGTCGCTATACAGAATCTGCTTGTCGACGGTCACCTCGTACAAGCCCTGAATCGGCGCCTTTCGAATATCGCTGATTTTGGCTTGTGGCCCCAAACGCTGCTGCAAGGTTTTCAGCAGCGCATCGGCCTTGGCGTCGGTATCGGCGTGCGCGTTTAGCGACAGCCCCGTCGCCAAAGCCAGGATCAGGGCAGCGCCCACTCGACGGGCAGCCATTCGGCCTGGGATCAAAACAGTCATCGCGCACCTTCCTTAACGATTAATTCGAAACGACGTGATGCAAGAACGCAGCGTCGTCGCGCTTTCTCAGCCTAATGCGTGCTCCACCAACCAGCGCTTGACGAAAGGCTGGGCCGAGACAAGCGACATCCCGGCATTGCGTATGCCCTGCGCCACGGTCCCCGGCAAGGCGAACAGCCGTTGCAGGCCATCGGTCGCCAGTGTCAGCGACGCGATGTCCTCGCTGCGCGACCGTTCATATCGGCGCAACAGCACCCGGTCGCCCAGATCGCGGAACGTTTCCTTTTCGCGCAACACGTCGGTCAGGGCCGCCACATCGCGCAAACCGAGATTGACGCCCTGCCCCGCCAGCGGATGGATCAGATGCGCGGCATCGCCCACCAATGCCACGCGCGGCGCGATCAATCGATCGACGCGCTGCAAGGCCAGCGGGAAACCCGCCGGCGGCGTCACGCATTCGAACGTACCGTGCGTCGCCCCGGCAATCCGTTCGAGTTCGGCAGCCAAGGCATCGCCCCCCTGCGCCACCAGGCGTTGCGCATGCTCGCTCGTTGCCGACCAGACCAGTGAGACGTAGGGGCCGGCCATGGGCAACAGGGCAATGATCTCGCCATCGCGGAACCATTGCCAAGCGGTTTCGGCGTGTGGCTCGGAAATCCGGAAATTGGCTACAACGCCAGTCTGGGCATAATCGCGCCGATCGACGGTCGCATCGATTTGCGAGCGTACCCAGGAGTGTGCGCCGTCGGCACCGACGATCAGCTCGGCCTCCAGGGTCCGGCCGTCATCCAAGGTCAACACGGCCGGACGGTCCGGCGCGGCGGCATCGATCGACAGGCCCTGGGCGCGGGCGTTGAGCCAGTTCAGTTGCGGCTGGAAACGCAGCGCCGCGTCGAGTGCCGTTTCCACTTGCAGTGATTCGACGATATGCGCCAGCTGCGGCACGGCCGCCTGGAACGCCGAAAAGTGCAATTTCCCCGTTGCGTCGCCGAGGACGCGCATGTCCGCTACCGGACCGAGCCGCGCCGGATCCAGCGCCTGCCAGACACGCAGACGCGCCAGCAAAGCCTGCGAACTGGCCGACAATGCATACACGCGCTGATCGAACGGCTGGCCGGGCGGAAGCGGCGTTGCTTGTGGCGCGAGCAGGGCCACGCGCATGCCTGCCTGGCTCAGCGCCAGCGCGGCCGCCTTGCCAACCAGACCGCCCCCGACGACGATCGCGTGATGCGGCGCCGACTTGCGAGACGCGGCGTGGGAGCTGGAGTGCGGCGTCTGAACTGACATCGGCTTGCCTGAGGAACGAAGGGATCACGGCATTATACCGTCGCCCCTGTAAGGGATCTGCATCGTTGCCCGTTCAATTGGTGTGGTGGCGACGGCTACAAAGAAGGGTTTGAGGGTACGGTCGCGGCGGAACGGGGCAAGGCTCGGGGTACAATTGCGGTTTGCGCGCGCAGGCCCTGCCGCGCGGCCATTTCCCAGATTACCGAAGGTCCTCCATGAGCCTCCAATGCGGCATCGTCGGCTTGCCGAACGTCGGCAAGTCCACCCTGTTCAACGCGCTGACGAAAGCCGGCATCGCGGCTGAAAACTACCCCTTCTGTACGATCGAGCCGAACGTCGGCATCGTCGAAGTGCCGGATCCGCGTCTGGCGGGCCTGAGCGCCATCGTCTCGCCGGAGCGCATCGTGCCGGCCGTGGTCGAATTCGTCGACATCGCCGGTCTGGTCGCTGGCGCGTCGACTGGTGAAGGCCTGGGCAACAAATTCCTCGCCAACATCCGTGAGACCGACGCAATCACGCACGTTGTGCGCTGCTTCCAGGACGAAAACGTGATTCACGTGTCGGGCCGCGTGGATCCGATCGCCGACATCGAAGTGATCAACACCGAACTCGCGCTGTCCGATATGGCGACTGTCGAAAAGGCGCTCTCGCGCTATTCGAAGGCCGCCAAGTCCGGCAACGACAAGGAAGCAGGCAAGCTGGTCGCCGTGATGGAAAAGGCCGCAGCGCAATTGAACGAAGCGAAGCCGGTGCGCGCGCTGGACCTGTCGGACGACGAAATCGCATTGCTGAAGCCGTTCTGCCTGATCACGTCCAAGCCTGTGATGTATGTGGCCAACGTCAAGGACGACGGTTTCGAGAACAATCCGCTGCTGGATGCGGTGAAAGCCTACGCCGCCGCGGAAAAAGCACCGGTGGTCTCGGTCTGCGCCGCCGTGGAAGCGGAAATCGCCGATCTGCCGGAAGAGGATGCGAAGGAATTCCTGGCCGATATGGGTATGGAAGAGCCGGGCCTGAATCGCGTGATCCGTGCCGCGTACAGCTTGCTGGGCCTGCAGACGTATTTCACGGCCGGCGTGAAAGAAGTCCGCGCCTGGACGATCCACGTGGGCGACACCGCGCCGCAAGCGGCCGGCGTGATCCATACCGATTTCGAACGCGGCTTCATTCGCGCCCAGACGATCGGCTATGACGACTACATCAGCTTCAAGGGTGAGCAAGGCGCCAAGGAAGCCGGCAAGATGCGCGCCGAAGGCAAGGAATATGTCGTCAAGGACGGCGACGTGCTGAATTTCTTGTTTAACGTCTAAACGGATCTATTCCTTTTCAAGCGCCTGACAGCGGGCCGCAATCAGCCCGCTTCAATGCACCATTTCCAGACCCGCAAGACGCCAGGACCATAGGCCTGCGCGTCGGAATACGAAAACCACCGGGCGATCGTCGCCCCGCTGCACCGACGCCGCAACCGTCGACAGATCCCGATACCGCACGGCGTAATGAAGCGGTTTGCCATCGACAATGTTGTCGTCGCTGCGCACGTCGCGATCAGAGGACTCGTCCGAACCCGTCGACGCTGCCCCCTTCCCAGAGCCGCTCCCGGCTGCCGCGCCCGCCGCGGCATCGGATACCGGCGCGCCTGGCGGCGTCGGGACGCCCGGCAGCGGCTGTGCGTGCGCCATCACCCACATGACCGTTTCCGGCGTTACCGCCACGCTCACGACTGCGCCACCCACCTGACGTCCCAGCATCTGCCCCAGACGACCGAGCACATTGTTGCTCGGTGGGGTTTCCGCATCCGGAAACATCTGCGCGCGCACGCTGTCACGCAATGCCGGATAGTCGACATACGACGAAAACGCATCCGCGTCGCGCGCTTGCACGGCACGCCGCATCTGCGACAAGGTCCACCACGGACTCGCGTAGACGCTCGCAATGAACAAAACGACCAGCGTCGCCGTCAACCAGACCGTCAGCCGCGACGCGCCACGCTGCGAGATTCGTCGCTGCCCTCTCCGTTGATTCCCCGTCAAACCGCACTCCCTTTTACCGATCGTTTTTCACCACCGCGCGAAACTGCCGCAACACGCGACGGCAATGCAAAGTCTGACGCCAGTACTTTTCCTTCATCGATGCACCAGGAAGCCACTGCCACCCGAGCGCCACCTGCCCCCGTCCCCACGCCGGCCGCCAGCGTTGTGCCGAGCCCCGTCGCCGAAACAGACTCAAAGTGGGAATACCCAGATTCGATGCCAGATGCCCGATTCCGGAGTCGTTGCCGATGAACCATCCCGACTCGTAAATCCATTCCGCCAGCGCCTGCAACGTCTCGAACTGCGGCGCCGCGATACCGCGGGCGTCCAGCTCCGGCCAGCGCGCGCGCTCGTGCGGTGCCAGCACGAAGTAAGGTTCATATCCCTGCTTGCGCAGCAAGGATGCGAGACGGACAAAGCGCGCATTGCCCCAGCGCTTGTCGTCGGTACTCGCCTCGGGATGAATGACCACGCGCGTCCGATGCAAACGGAAATGCTTGTCCTTCGGCGGCGTAAGGCCGTTATCGATGCTGGCGTTTGCCAGATTAAACGTCTTTCGCGCATATATCTCGAAACGTTCCGCCATACAGCCGCCCTGCTTCCCATATTCGGTTTCCCGCAGGGTCCGCGCCGTGGGCAGCAAATCCGCCAGCCCGTCGATCGGCTGATGATCATGCATCTGCAGCACGGTAGGATAGGCCGCCAACGCCGCGACAAAGGCCGCCTTGTCGTCCGGCGGCAGAACGATATCGACATCCGGGAACAGTTGGCGCAATGCGTGGGCGGTGCGGCCAAATACGGTCACCGGAATCCCGTGTCGAAGCAGATTGCGCACGACAACCATCATCACCAGCGTGTCGCCGATCGCATTCGACATCGCGACCGCGATCGGTCCAGGCGGACAATCGCCGCACCGTGTCGCCGCCGTGAGATCGCGGTCGCCGTCGCCTGGCGGGACAATATTGCCATCGGGACCCGCCCGCCCGTCGGACGCCTGCTCACGCAATGCCGCGAACGCCTGCCGTACCCTGCCAACGGTCAGCGCATACTTCCAGAGGCGCTCTTTCAACTTGCCGGTAGGAATTCCCTCGCTGCCGATCAGTATGCGTCCGACACCCCAGGACGGGCGCCACGTACGGGCAATCCCCTTGCGCATGAACAGCGACAAGGTGGGCACGCCGAGATTCGAGGCCAAATGCCCGATACCGGAGTCATTGCCGATGAACCAGCCACTCTCATATATCCAGGCGGCCAGCGCCGACAGCGAATCGGCCTCGACCATCGGCACGCCGGTCCGCGCAAGACGCGGCGCCCATTCCGCCCGTTCCTCCGGCGCGAGGATCATCGCAGGGCTGAAACCGTCCGCACGAAGGCGCGTCGCCAAGGCGAGAAAACGCTCGGGCAACCAGCATTTGTCGGCGGTACTCGCCATCGGATGCATCGCGACGCGACGCCGGTCGCGACGGGCTTGCAGTCCCGCAGGCGCCCGCAAGCCGTTGTCGCGCGTGGCATCGGCACAGCCGAAGATCGTACGACACACTGCCTGCATCCGATCGACCATCGCCGCTTCGGTACGCACATCGAAGACCCGTTCCAGAACAACGGCGCCACGATGCATACTTGCCAGATCCGCCACCGGCTTCTGCTGATGCAGCTGTACCAAAATATCGAATTCGGCCAGCGCAGACCCCGGCGCCGTCGGTAACGCGCACGGTGCGATCGTCAGGCGGGGCACGTCGGCGAACCAATCGCGCAAGGCGATGGTCTGACTGCCGAACACGGTCACGTGCGCGCCGGCCCGCGCGAGATTGTTCGCCACGATCATCGTGACCAACGAGTCGCCTAAAGCGGGCGACAACAAGACGGCGACGCGTTGTGCCGTCCAGTCCCGTGGCAACGGTGACAGGCCCGCGCTTAAGACATCCAATTCCAAGGTTGCAATTCCGGTAGTGGCTATCTTCTCGAAAATAGCGAGATTCGCCATTCGGAGACCATGGGCCAAACGCCCATCTTGCTGCCGAAATGTAACCCGGAAAAGCCTCTCCTGCCTATCGTCGACGGGCCCGTAACGCAAGATGCGGTAACGGTTTGCGCCCGCGCAACGACGCAAAAGCCATTCGGTACGCCACGGCAATGCGCCCTTGCCGTCACCTTGCTTGCCGTAAGCATTTGCAACACAGACGGGGGGAGTTTGCGACGCAGCGCATCGCAACTTGCGTTACATTGCGATTTCCGACGTCTCCTAGCCACACTGTCATGTCCCGCTCCGCTCTCCCCGTTGCACGCCCTTCCACGCCCTCCCGTCACTCGGCCGGTCGTGCGCGTCGCGTCATGCCCCAGATCGCCCTCGCCGGCGCCACGCTGTGCGCCGCCTTGTTAAGCTCGGCCAGCTTCGCTCAAAATTCGCCCGGCGTGCCCGGCGGGATTCTCGACTACAAATTCCAGATAAACCAGCACCCCGACATGCCGTTCGCGGCGTCGGCGCCGTCCGCGAAGTATCAGGGCGACAAGCCTACGGAAGCCCGCAAGCGTGCGGACGACGGGGATCCGAACGGCTGTAATTTGAAGTGCGGCAACTGAATTCCGTCACCGCTGCCGGAAGGTGCGTCAGAAGGCGCGTCAGAAGGCGTATTGCAAGCCCAGTTTGATCATGCCGAGGTTTTGCCGACGCGTCACGACGCTGGAAACGTTGCTCCGCTCTGCGGCCAGGCCGTTGAGGCGATAGGTCTGACCATCGCGTCCGCGGCGGCCGGTTTCGATGCGGTATTCATATTCGACCCGCAACGCCAGTTGCGGCGTAATGTAATACGAGGCGCCGATACCGATCGCCGGCGAGAAACGCCCCTGACGGACGCGACCCGACGCGCCATCGCCTAAATTGAAACGCGACTGACGCATTTCATAGCCGACCGAGGTCTTCACGAAGGCTTCGAAATTCGACGTCAAGGGCAAGATACCCAGCACGCCGGCGCGCACGCCAAGCGCGTTGCTACGGAAGTCCTGGCCCGCTGCGAACCGGCCCGTTCGCGACATCCCGCCGGTGACGCTCACTTCGGTCGCCAAATTCGGCGAGAACCGATAGCCCAGGCCCAATTCGCCGCCGAACGTGCCGCGCGGTCCTTGCGCTGTATTCGCTCCCCCCGTCACCCCGGTACGGCTAGCGCTTACCCGCGATGGATCGATGGTGCCCATGCCAAAGATATAGATAGGCGAATCCGCCGCAGAAGCGCTTGCCGAAACCGACCACATTGCGCCACAAACAAGAGAAGAAGCGACCAGCAAGCCTGCAGGCGATGTGAAACGAAGAGACTTCATGTATGACAAGCTCCAGGTGAACATACGAGCAGCCATTCTTTACGGTCCCCGAAACGCCGCCTATTGGACCCGTCGCAAAGGTCCCAAATGATGGCGGCTCGCCCTTCTCCCGAGTTCCCGTAGAATGCGAGGTAAGCACAGGCGATGACGCCCTTCCGGCGACCGCCTTCCGTCAAACGGTCGGCAAATCGTTTCGGGCAAATCCGATTGATTTCGGCCGGATTGCACCCGAACGGCGTTTGCTGCACGTTTTGCTTCGTCAACCCTTCCGAATTCCGGCGCCGTTTCGCGCCCTATTGAAAAATGGCACAGTACGTTTTCACCATGAACCGCGTGGGCAAGATCGTTCCGCCCAAGCGTCACATCCTGAAGGACATCTCCCTGTCGTTCTTTCCCGGCGCCAAGATCGGCGTGCTCGGGCTGAACGGGTCGGGCAAATCCACGCTGCTGAAGATCATGGCCGGCGCGGACAAAGAGATCGAAGGCGAAGCCACGCCGATGCCGAATCTGACGATCGGCTATCTGGAGCAGGAGCCGAAGCTGGACGACAGCCAGACCGTGCGTCAGGCCGTCGAGGAAGGCTTGGGCGAGGTGTTCACTGCGCAGGCAAAGCTGGAAGAGATCTATGCGGCCTACGCCGAGCCGGACGCCGATTTCGATGCGCTCGCGGCGGAGCAGGCCCGCTTCGAGGCGATCATCGCGGCATCCGACGGCGCCAACCCCGAGCAACAATTGGAAGTCGCCGCCGACGCGCTGCGCCTGCCGGCATGGGATGCGGTCATCGGCAATCTGTCCGGTGGCGAGAAGCGCCGCGTCGCTTTGTGTCGCCTGTTGCTGTCGAAGCCGGACATGCTGCTGCTCGACGAACCGACCAACCACTTGGATGCGGAATCGGTCGATTGGCTGGAGCAATTCCTGTTGCGCTTCCCCGGTACCGTGGTGGCGGTGACCCACGATCGCTACTTCCTCGACAATGCCGCCGAGTGGATCCTGGAGCTGGACCGCGGCCATGGTATCCCCTGGAAGGGCAATTACAGCAGCTGGCTCGACCAGAAACAGGATCGCCTCAAGCAGGAAGAGTCGACCGAATCGGCGCGTCAGAAGGCGCTGAAGCAGGAATTGGAATGGGTGCGGCAGAATCCGAAGGGACGTCAGGCAAAGTCGAAGGCCCGTCTGGCCCGCTTCGAGGAATTGAACAGCCAGGAATACCAGAAGCGTAACGAAACCCAGGAAATCTTCATCCCGGTGGCGGAACGCCTCGGTAATGAAGTGGTGACTTTCGAGAATGTCAGCAAGGCCTATGGCGATCGGCTGTTGATCGACAATCTGAATTTCACGCTGCCGCCGGGCGCGATCGTCGGCGTGATCGGACCGAACGGTGCCGGTAAGTCGACGCTGTTCCGCATGCTGACCGGCAAGGAAACGCCGGATAGCGGCGCGATCAAGATCGGCTCGACGGTCAAGATGGCCTATGTGGGTCAGAGCCGCGAAGATCTGGAAGGCGACAAGACGGTATTCGAATCGATCGCCAACGGTGCCGACCTGATTACCGTCGGCCGCTTCGAAACGCCGGCGCGCGCCTATCTCGGGCGTTTCAACTTCAAGGGCGGCGATCAACAGAAGCGCGTCGATACGCTGTCCGGCGGCGAACGCGGGCGTCTGCATATGGCGAAGACCCTGTCCGCCGGCGGCAATTTGCTGCTGCTGGATGAACCGTCGAACGATCTCGACGTCGAAACGTTGCGCGCGCTCGAAGATGCCCTGCTCGAATTTGCCGGCTGCGTCATGGTGATCTCGCACGATCGCTGGTTCCTGGATCGGATCGCGACGCACATCATGGCGTTCGAAGGCGACTCGCAAGTCACGTTCTTCAACGGCAACTATCAGGAATATGAAGCGGATCGGCGTGCGCGCCTGGGTGAAGAGGCCAGCCGGCCGAAGCGCCTGCGCTATCGCCCGATCACGCGCTGATCGCGCACGTCGGATAGCGGGCGGCGTCATAGGACGTAGGGGGTGTCCCGCCGCCGTCCTCTGTCCCGCTCGCCCTTTTCTCCCGAGACGGCCCTTACGGGGCCGGTAACCACCGGAGCGCCGGATGCACTCACGCCAGGCCCGTCGCGTGTTCGGCGGCGTCATCGTCGTCGCCTTAATCGCAATCGGCTCGTTGGTCGCGACACAGTGGGCGACGAATGCCCTGCGCAAGCAGGTGGTCGCGCTGCTCGGCCCCACCGGCCACGCAGCCCATATCGACGTGTCGTTGCGCCAGATCGTCCTCGACGATGTCGCCATCGGCGGCCCACCCGGCTGGCCCGCCCCGCAGACGCTCAGGGCAAAAAGGATCACGCTGACGCTCGCGCCGCTCGCCCTGCTGCATCATCAGGTCGTCATTCGCGACGCCGCTTTCGATACGCCCTATCTCTCGCTCGTTCGGGGAACCGACCGGCGCATCGCCCTGTTGCCCAATCTGCAAGCGCGGCAAGCACCGGATGGCACGCCGCCAGCGGGCAGCAGCACGCCGTCCACGAGCAGCGTCGCGCCAACCCGCGCCGCGACGCCCGACACGGTGACGAGCGCCGGCATGGCCCCCTCGACACCCTCCGGCGATACGTCACCGAACCGCTATCCGGTAACGTTGGAAAAGGTGACGATTCAAGACGGGACGCTGGATTTCTTCGATCGGCGAGTGTCCTTGCAGGCGCGGATCGATACACCGACCAACGGTGCGGGGCAGGCAGCGGCGCCGTATCGGCTGACATTCGATCATCTACAGGCGAGTCTCGGCCCGCTGCAGTTCCCGGCGATCGACGCGCGAACGGTGTTCTCGATCTCGGCCAATGCCCGGGATGCGGAAAAGCCGGCGGGCGCGGACGCCACCGCCCCGACGTCGCCCTCCGCCACCGGCAGTCCTGTCCATTTGGACGGTTGGATCGTTCTGGCAACGCAGCAGTCCGATATCCATACCCGCTTCTCCAATGTGGATGTGCGCACCTTGACGCCGTATCTCGATCCGCATGGCACGATCGCGTTCGAGAGCGGGCGCGCGGCGCTTAGCGCGCATTCGACGGTGCAGAATCGACAGCTTCAGGCGAATGGCAGTCTGACGCTCGAACAGATCGAGGTGGCGCGTGGCCATGGTCCGGCTTCCGCGCTGCAAACCTTCACGCGCGAGGCGGTATTGACGGCCTTGCAAGATCGGAAGGGTCGGATATCGCTGGACTTCACGCTGTCCGGCAATTTGTCGGATCCGGCGTTTTCGCTGGATGAAACGCTGTCGACGCGTATCGTCGCCGGGCTGGCGAAAGTGCTCGGTGTCAATGCCGAGGGCGTGGCCCGCAGCGTGGGCGATACGACGAAGGGACTCGGTGAAGCGCTGCGCGGCCTGCTCGGCAAATAAGTCCCGCGACCCCGCGCCCTAGCGGGAGCGCGACGACAACTGGCGGCCGCTGGTCGCCTGTTAAAGCGGCTGCGTGCGCTGTTCCAGCCAAGCCAGTGCATCGCCCTCGACCAGCGGTGCCACGCGCTCGCGTACGGTCCGATGATACGCATCGAGCCACGCGCGTTCTTCCGGCGTCAAACGTTCGGCCTGGATGCAGCGCGTATCGATCGGACACAAGGTCAGCGTTTCGAAGGCGAGGAAGCGGCCGAAGGTCTCGCCCTCGTCCGTCGCGGGAGCCGGCTGGTTGATCACCAGATTCTCGATACGCACGCCCCACTGCCCTGCACGATAGACGCCCGGTTCGATCGACGTGATCATGCCCGGCAGCATCGCCGTGGCGGCATCGGCATTCGCATAGTGCGAAATCACTTGCGGCCCTTCATGCACGTTCAGAAAATACCCGACGCCGTGCCCGGTGCCATGACCGAAGTCGATGCCCTCCGCCCACATCGGCGCACGGGCGATCGCGTCGAGCATCGGGCCGCGTATGCCATACGGGAACCGGGCACGTGACAGTGAAATCATGCCCTTCAGCACCGTCGTGTAATCGCGCTTCTGTGCCGCCGAAGGCGTGCCGACCGGCACCACACGCGTGATGTCGGTCGTGCCGCCCAGATACTGGCCACCGGAATCGATCAACAGCAGGCCATCGCCTTCGATCACCGAGAACGCCTCCGGCGTCGCCCGGTAATGCGGCATGGCCCCGTTTGCGTTGAATCCGGCAATCGTCGCAAAACTCTCGCAGACATAACCCGGCTGCTGCTCGCGTGCCGCGCGCAATACGGTATCGATGGTCAATTCGTCGATCGGATCCTGCGCCGTGTCGCCAGCCTCCCGTGCAGCCAGCGCGCGCTCGAGCCAGGCAAAGAACGTGCACAGCGCCGCACCGTCGTGGGCCATCGTTTCGCGGATATGCGCGACCTCGGCCGGCTGCTTGCAGGCTTTCGCGAGCGTGGACGGATTCGCCGCCTCGACCAACACCACCCCCGCATCGCGTGCCGCCTGCGCCATGCCGAGCGTGGCGCGTCGCGGATCGATCATCAAACGCACGCCCGACGGCAGGCCGCGCAGCGTCGACTCGGCCTCGGCATACGGCGCGAGCGTGACGCCGTCCGCTTGCAACGCCGCCGCCAGCGCGGCATTGACCTTGCTCGGATCGACGAACAAGGTGACGCCGGACGAACCGGTGGAACCGTGCCCCGCGTCCGGCGTGCCGCGACCGACAAGCGCATGACCGAGGAAAACCGGGTTGTAACTGACGTCGGCACCTCGCAGATTCAACAGCCAGGCCAAGTCGTCGAGCGTCGACACCCAATGCCATTGCGCATCGTGGGCCGCCATCGCCTCCCGTACCGCCGCGAGCTTGTCCGCGCGAGAACGCGGCGCGAAGGGCGCTTCGTGTTCGTAGATCGGTGTCTCGGGTAACCGCGGACGGACCAGCCAGATCGTCTCCAGCAGATCGCGATCGGTACGCAAGGTCAGGCCTTTCTCGCCAAGCTGCGTGACCATGGCCTGCGCGGCACCCAGCGCCACGACGTGCGCGTCGATGCCGACCTGGTCGCCCGGTGCCAGATTTTCCGCAAGCCAGGCGATATGGGGCGCCGCCTGCCCGCCCTGCAGCTTCGCCAGAACGATGCCGGTGCCGGCTAATTGCGACTCGGCCTGTACCCAGTAGCGCGAGTCTGCCCAGACCGCCGCATGCGTCGCCGTCACCACGAGCGTACCGGCCGAACCGGTAAAACCAGAAAGCCAGGCGCGACCGAGCCAGCGGGCAGGCGGATATTCAGACAGATGCGGGTCCGATGAGGGCACGATATACGCTGCTAGCCCGGCTGCCGCCATCGTCGCGCGCAAGGCGGCGATCCGCCCCTGAATCGTTGCGACACGATCGGCCGCGGCCTCGATCGCGCCCGATGCCACCGGTCCTGCCGATGCCCTGTCCGCAACACGCACGCCATCGCTCCTGCCTCGCCCTTCACTGCTCATGCCGCCTCCTTATCCGTCATGCATTCCCGCGTGTATTTCGGATCCGCCCCGCCGGCAGCTTCTGCATGACGGCGAGCATGATCACTGCCGCACCGACGGAACACAGCCACTCGATCACGCTGCCATCGTCGAATACGCCGACGATATTGCCCAGCATCTTGATCACCATCGCCGCCAGCGCGCAGGCCAATGCCACGAGCCACGGCGCCTGCCGGCTTCGGCCGCCCCGCGCGCCCCACCAGCCCAGCACCGCGCCGACAAATATCGTTCCGAACCATCCCATGACCGCTCTCCTGCCCTGCCGCTATTCACATCGCATTATCGGCGACCTTGCGCGACACTGCGCGCCGCGCTAAAAAAACGCTCCCCAGGCCTGCATCGCGCCGCCATCACGCTTTCCGCGCTGCCTCTCATCGTTCGCGAAGCATCGCGGCACCGCAGATAGCTGCCATGGCATGCATTGTTGCGCCGGTACGTCATTTTTCCCCGCAAAATCAATCTCGGACGGTGCGCGTCAGGCCAATCAGGAAGCATTGCGGAGAACGGACTATAATGTCGGCCTATCAGCGAGTCATAAAAAATGCAACTGCTCACCATCGGGATCAACCATCATACGGCGCCGGTCGCATTGCGCGAACGTGTGGCGTTCCCGATCGAGCAGATAAAACCGGCCTTGCAGACGTTTAAGTCCATCTGGCTCGGTCGCTCGACCACCGGCCCGATGGCGCTGCTCGCGCCGCCCGGCAATTCGGCGCTGCCCGAAGCGGCGATTCTCTCGACGTGCAATCGCACCGAACTCTATTGCGCGACCAATGACCGAGCGGGACAGGATCTCGCCGTGCAATGGCTGGCCGAATACCATAATGTTCCGGTCGACGAACTCGCGCCGCACGTCTACGCCCTGCCGCAATCGGATGCGGTGCGACATGCCTTCCGTGTTGCCAGCGGTCTCGATTCGATGGTGCTTGGCGAGACGCAGATTCTCGGGCAATTGAAAGATGCAGTGCGCACGGCAGCCGAAGCCGGCGCCTTGGGTACCTATCTGAACCAGTTGTTTCAGCGTACTTTCTCGGTGGCCAAGGAAGTACGGGGCCAGACCGAGATCGGCGCGCATTCGGTGTCGATGGCCGCCGCCGCGGTCCGTTTGGCCGAGCGGATCTTCGAGCGCATTCAAGACCAGCGCGTGCTGTTCATCGGTGCCGGCGAGATGATCGAGCTGTGCGCGGCGCATTTCGCCGCACGGGCGCCGCGCGAACTGGTGATCGCCAACCGCAGCGCCGAACGCGGCGAGCGCCTGGCGGCCCGTTTCAACGGTCGCTCGATCGCGCTGGCCGATCTGCCGACGCGCCTGCAGGACTTCGACATCGTCGTGTCCTGCACCGCCAGTACATTGCCGTTGATCGGTCTGGGCGCGGTGGAGCGGGCGATCAAAGCGCGCCGCCGTCGACCGATCTTCATGGTGGATCTGGCGGTACCGCGTGACATCGAGCCCGAAGTGGCGCAGATGGAAGACGTGTTCCTCTACACCGTCGACGATCTGGGCGACGTGGTCCGACAAGGCAATGCCGCCCGTCAGGCCGCGGTGGCCGAAGCCGAAAAGATTATCGAAGCCCGTGTGGCGAATTTCATGCAGTGGATCGAAACGCGCACGATCGTGCCGGTAATCCGCTCCATCCACCAGCAGGCCGACACGATGCGACGGGCCGAACTCGAACGCGCGCAGAAAATGCTGGCGCGGGGAGACGATCCGATGGCCGTTCTCGACGCCCTCTCGCAATCGTTGACGAAAAAGTTCATGCACGGCCCGACGCAGGCGTTGAATCAAGCCATCGGCCCCGACCGCGAACATCTGGTGCAATTGCTGCCGGACCTGTTCCGTCACGCGCCGCCCGAACGTTAGCGCCGCTCACGTCCCCCATCGTCAGGCATCGCGCCTGACCGAGCACCGCCGCCTGGCCATAACGGTTTCGCCGATGGGCAGGTCCGCAAACACATCATGGTGCCGGTCCGCTCGTGATGTCCGCGGGCTCCCCCGCTGCGGCATCTGCCGCGCTCCCTGCCCTCGTTTCCCGCGTGATCCCGTTGCCTCCGCGGCGGGACATGCCGCATCCGCCGGGCACCCCGAACGAATCGCGTCTGTCGCCGCCGCGCCGCAGACGCCACAGCAAGGTCCGCATCGATGAAAGCAAGCATGCAAGACAAGCTCGACCAGTTGGTCAGCCGCCTCGACGAGTTGACGTTCATGCTCGGCAGCGAGGACATTGCCTCCGATATGACGCAATACCGCCGACTGAGTCGTGAACACGCCGAGCTGACACCGGTGGTCGCACAATACGGCCTATGGCGCGGCGCCGCCAGCGACGAACGTGACGCGCAGGAAATGCTGTCCGACCCGTCGATGAAGGCCTTCGCGGAAGAAGAGGTGCATCAGGCAAGAGAACGGATGGCATTGCTCGAACGCGAACTGCAGACGATGCTGCTGCCGAAGGATCCGAACGACGATCGCAACATCTTCCTCGAAATCCGCGCGGGCACCGGCGGCGATGAGAGCGCCCTGTTTGCCGGCGATCTGCTGCGCATGTATCTCCGCTATGCCGAGCGGCAACGCTGGCAGGTGGAAACCATGTCCGAAAACGCATCCGACCTTGGCGGCTATCGTGAAGTCATCGTTCGCCTCGTGGGACAGGGCGCGTATTCGAAGCTGAAGTTCGAATCGGGTGGCCATCGCGTGCAGCGCGTCCCGGCCACGGAATCCCAGGGACGCATCCATACTTCCGCCTGCACGGTCGCGATCATGCCGGAAGCGGACGAAGTAGCGGAAGTGACGCTGAATCCGGCGGACCTGCGCATCGATACGTTCCGCGCGTCGGGCGCCGGCGGTCAGCACATCAACAAGACCGACTCCGCCGTTCGTATCACGCACTTGCCCACCGGCATCGTCGTCGAATGCCAGGACGATCGCTCGCAGCACAAGAACAAGGATCGCGCGCTGAAGGTGCTTGCCGCGCGGATCAAGGATAAGCAGGATCAGGCCGCGCATGCGGCGGAAGCCGCTACCCGGAAGAGTCTGATCGGTTCCGGCGATCGTTCCGAGCGCATCCGGACCTACAATTTTCCGCAGGGTCGGATGACCGACCACCGTATCAACCTGACGTTGTATCGGCTCGACGCGATCATGGACGGCGACCTCGACGAAACGATCGGCGCGCTGTCCTCCGAATACCAAGCCGATCAGTTGGCCGCACTCGGCGAGGCGGACGCTTGATGCCGGACGAACCACACGAGGCGGGGGCCGTCGGCATGAGCGTGGCCCGTGCGCTGCGCGAAGCCGGGCTCGATGCCCTGGATGCGCGCGTGCTGCTATGCCATGCGTTGAACTGGCCGCGATCGTCGCTGATCACACGCGCCGACGAGCCCTTGGACGCGACGCAACCCGATGCGCTCCGAACCTTCCTGACACTCGCCGCACGCAGACGCGCCGGCGAGCCGGTCGCGCAACTGGTGGGCAAGCGGGAATTCTATGGCCGCGATTTTCAGGTCACGCCCGATGTGCTGATCCCGCGCCCGGACACCGAATTGCTGGTCGAGCAGGCCATCGCCATCGTCGACGCGTTCCGCAGCCAGGCCGGCAGCGATCGCGGCCCGATGCGCGTACTCGATCTGGGCACCGGCAGTGGCGCCATTGCGGTGACGTTGGCGGCGGAACGGCCCGGCATCGAGGTGGTGGCGACCGATCGCAGCCTCGCGGCCCTGCAGGTGGCGCGCGCGAACGCAGACGCGTTGCTCGATGGCCGCACGATGCACGCGATTCGTTTTCTGGCAGGCGATTGGTTCGAGGCGCTCTCTACCGCACAGCTCGCCCCGGCGTCCTTCGATCTGATTGTCAGTAACCCGCCGTATATTCACCGCGATGACGCGCACTTATCGGAAGGTGACTTGCGCTTCGAACCGCGCGGTGCGCTGACCGATGAGGCCGACGGCCTCGGGCCGATCCGGATTCTGACGTCGCAGGCGACCCACTGGCTGCGTCACGCCGTCGGCGCGCCTCACCCAGCCCTCCTGGTCGAGCATGGCTATGATCAAGGTGCGGCTGCCCGTGCCCTGTTCCACGATGCCGGCTGGTGTGACATGCAAACGACACGGGATCTGGGCGGCCAGGAGCGTGTCACCGGCGGCCGCTGGCCGAACCGATAGCGCCGAGCGGATGCCGGCGCTATTCCGTCATGCCAGCGGTGTCGGGCGCCAAGGAAAACGCGGAATCCGCTATCATCTGCGCAATAACGTGGCGTTTCGCTCGCCG
Source organism: Robbsia sp. KACC 23696 (assembly GCF_039852015.1). Taxonomy (NCBI): domain Bacteria; kingdom Pseudomonadati; phylum Pseudomonadota; class Betaproteobacteria; order Burkholderiales; family Burkholderiaceae; genus Robbsia; species Robbsia sp. KACC 23696. The sequence goes on from NZ_CP156626.1 coordinate 3,430,936, forward strand.
CGCCGAGGCTTCGACCCCGGCGTGAAAGCGCGCGCCGTCCCCCTCCCTTGTTTTTCAGGTTTTTCGTCATGGACACGCAAGCTCGCATCCAACAATTGGTCGATGAGCACCCGGTGGTGCTTTTCATGAAAGGGACCGCACAGTTCCCGATGTGCGGCTTCTCCGGTCGCGCCATTCAGATTCTGAAGGCCTGCGGCGTCGACAAGCCGTTCACCGTGAACGTGCTGGACGATCCGGAGATCCGTCAGGGCATCAAGGAATTCTCGAGCTGGCCGACCATCCCGCAACTGTACGTCAAGGGTGAGTTCATCGGCGGCTCGGACATCATGACCGAGATGTACCAATCCGGTGAACTGCAAGGCGTTTTCACCGCGGCCTGAGCGGTCGTAACCTTGCCCGTCCGACGTTTCTGCAACACCGCGTCGGAGGGGGCCGCAGCGTTTTGCCGCAGCCGCACGAAACGAATTTCGTCACATCGAAGCGATTTTTTTGGCCGGCGCAGGGTCGCGCGCCAAAAAAAACGCCTCGCTGGCGCGATTCAACCATATGATTAGTCAGATCTTTTTCGGAAACCGTCGCACACTTCACACAAGGGCACTTATCTGTGTATGATGTGTGTTGAGGGGGTTGACGTCTTTACGTTTTCGCCGTATAAAGATTGAGCAAGATTTTCAAGCGTGAGCATTTGTCCGCACGTAGTTGCCTCAACACGGTAATTCTGTCGTCATTTCTACCTCCTTGATATCATGCAATCCGGGCGTTCTCGCCCACTTCAACACCAATAGTTAGGAAAGTACGTAATGGCAACTGGTACCGTCAAGTGGTTCAACGACGCAAAGGGCTTCGGTTTCATCACGCCGGATGGCGGCGGTGACGATCTGTTCGCTCACTTCTCGGAAATTCGCAGCGAAGGCTTCAAGACGCTGCAAGAGAACCAAAAGGTTAGCTACGAAGCAAAGCAAGGCCCGAAGGGTCAGCAAGCTTCGAACATCCAGCCGCTCTAAGTAAGCATTGGGCTTCACCGCCCAGTCACCTAAGTCAGTTTTGACTAGGTTCTCTGCTTAACGGATCACAAAATTCGGTAAGCACTGTGCCCTAACCGGCACGGTGAAATAAAAACCGCGCTCGACGAGCGCGGTTTTTTTACGTCTGCGTTTCGGACGTCTAGCCGCCGAACAGCCGCTGGGCGTAGATGCCCAGGCCCTTGGCCACGCTGGCCAGCGGGTCGCCACGGACCGCCGTAGCGTTCGGAAACGCGGTGGCGATCGCATCGGCCAGGAAGCGCAGGCCGGTCGAACCGCCGGTGAAGTACACGGCGGCCACATCGTGCTCGCGCACGCCGGCCTGCCGCGTGGTTTCGCGGGCGGCCGCGACGATACGTGCCGCATCTTCCGCCGCCGCGCGCGCCATCGTCGCCTCGTCGAAGGCCATGCTCAGATCCGACTCGACCACCGACATGTCGACCAGCGTGTCACCGCCATTCGACACCGCGATCTTCGCTTTCTCCGACACCCCGATCAAGCCGTGCCCCAGGCGATCGCGCAGCACCCGCGCCATACGCGTCGGATGCTTCGGATCCACGTAGAGATGTTTCATCTGCTCGAATTCCGACATCCGCTTCGGACTGTAGAGCGCGTTGACCAGATGCCAGGTGGAAAGATCGAAGTAGACGCGATTCGGAATCTCACGTCCTAGCGTGTCGAGCGCCTGGTAACCCAATTCCCGCATCACGCTGGCCAATGCGACACGCTTGTCGATATCGGTCCCTGCCACGTGAACGCCGTAGTGACCGAGCACGTCGTCATGCCGCTCCGCCTGCCGGACGCGTTCGGGCCCCACGCGGACCAGCGAGAAGTCGGACGTGCCCCCGCCGATATCGACGACCAGTACCACTTCTTCGTGATCGAGCGTCGATTCATAATCGAAGGCCGCGGCGATCGGCTCGTACTGGAAGACGATGTCGCGTAATCCCACCGACCGAGCGGCCGCTTCCAACTGCGACTGCGCCGCGGCGTCGGCCTTCGGATCGTCATCGACGAAGAATACCGGGCGCCCCATGACGGCCTGAGTCACGGGCCCACCGGCCTCGCGCTGCGCCGCTTGCAGCAGGTGCCGCAGGAAGAGACCGATGATTTCGGTGAAAGGCATGGACGCACCGTCACCGATTTCGGTCGACGCGTCGGCGAGATGCGTTCCGAGGATACTTTTCAACGATCGCATCAGGCGCCCGTCGTATCCGTCGATATATTCGGCAATCGCCTGGCGTCCGAAGACCTGACGATGTTCGTCCGTATTGAAGAAAACGGCGGTGGGCAGGGTCAGGTTGGACCCTTCCAACGGGATCAGGCGGGGCACCTCGGGCGTACCGGGCCGGGCCAAGGCCAACGCGGAATTGGACGTGCCGAAATCGATCGCGCAGTAAGTCATGTTCGTCGTGTCCGCTGCGCATGCACGCTTGCCCAAGCCGGACATTCGGCCAAGACGACGCGCATGCAAGAGAATCTTGTTTTTTAGCACATCCTGCGCCGTTTGCGGAAATCACGCGGCAGGAAGACGCCACTCGGCACGCTGTTATGCGCCTGTGACACTGCAGCAATTGCCTTAACATGACTGAAAGCCGTTACATTCGTCGGCGCCGTGGCCCTCTGTCGGCATCTGTTGCGTCGATGCCGCGAACGGAGCGGTGAGGCCGGGGCAGCCTGTGTGGGGTGTCTCTCGACCGCCCAGACGCTCGACCCGCGCGCACGGCGACTCTTTCTCTTTTTCACGCGAATCGCATGCCCGATCAGCCGATGTCCGCGACTCACACGCCCTCTCCGACGCCGCCCGACAGCGCCGCCCAGGCCGGCCGGCACACGGGAGCGCATCCCGGCGCCGACGAGGGCACACTGATCGAAACCGATCTGCCGGCCCGCTTGGACCGGCTTCCCTGGCGGCGCTTCCATACCCTGCTCGTGTTTTCGCTCGGCATTACCTGGCTACTGGACGGCTTGGAGGTAACCTTGGCTGGTGCCGTCGCCGGTGCCTTGAAATCGCCTGGGTCGCTTCATTTCGACAATGCGGACATCGGCATCGCCAGCAGCGCCTATCTGGCCGGCGCCGTGCTTGGTGCGCTGGGCTTCGGCTGGCTGACAGACCGGCTGGGGCGACGCAAGCTGTTCTTCATCACGCTATTGCTCTACGTGGCGGCCACGCTGGCGACCGCGTGCTCGTGGAACCTGACCAGTTTCATCGTCTTCCGCTTTCTGACCGGCGCCGGGATCGGCGGCGAATACACTGCGGTCAATTCGACGATCCAGGAGTTGACGCCGGCGCGTGTGCGCGGCTGGACCGACCTCGTGATAAACGGCAGTTTCTGGCTTGGCGCGGGCCTGGGCGCCGCCGGATCGATCGTTCTGCTCGACCCGGCCTGGCTCGCCGTCGATGTCGGCTGGCGCGTCTGCTTCGGCATCGGCGGCCTGCTCGGCCTGATCATCGTCTTCTTCCGGCGCCATCTTCCGGAAAGCCCGCGCTGGCTGCTGACGCATAACCGTGAGGCCGAGGCGCGCGAGATCGTCGAGGCGATCGAAAAGGATGTCGTCGGCGGAACGCCGCATGACGACACCCCTCTGCCGAAAATCAAACTGCGACGGCGCGGCCACACCAGTCTGCGCGAAGTGGCCCACGCGCTGTTCGTGCAGCACCGCCAGCGCGCCTGGGTCGGGCTGATGTTGATGTCGGCGCAGGCGTTTTTCTACAACGCCATTTTCTTCACCTACGCGCTGGTCCTGACCGATTTCTACGGCGTCCCGGCCGCCCACGTCGGCTGGTTCATCCTGCCGTTCGCGCTGGGGAATTTCGCCGGCCCCGTGCTGCTAGGACGGCTGTTCGATGTCATCGGTCGACGGCCGATGATCGCGTTCACCTATGCGATGTCCGGCATTCTGCTGACCGTATCCGGCTATCTCTTCTCGATCGGCGTGCTGGATGCGCGTACGCAGACGATTGCCTGGAGCGTCATCTTTTTCTTCGCCTCGTCGGCGGCCAGCGCGGCCTATCTGACCGTCAGTGAGACCTTTCCGCTGGAGATCCGTGCGCTTGCCATCGCCTTTTTCTACGCCGTGGGGACCGGCATGGGCGGGATCGCCGGCCCGGCCTTGTTCGGCTGGTTGATCGATACGCACAACCGTCTCAATGTCTTCGGCGGCTATGTGTTCGGTGCCGTATGGATGATCGCGGCGGCGGCCGTGCATCTGCGCTGGGGTATCGCGGCGGAAGGCAAGTCCCTCGAAAGCATCGCTAAACCCTTGTCGGCACAGGAAGATTGAAATCGGATGCAATTTACCCTTGACAAAGTGTCGCATGGTTGACGATACTTTACGCATGTCTGCATTCAAGACCCCCCTTCTTTCCGCACTACTACTAGCCCGACTAGATCGGCTAGGCCTACTAGCGCGCATCTAAAGTCCGGTCTGTCGACGACGAAACGATCGAATCGACAACCAGCCAGTAACGACTTTAGCTGCGCCAACGCCTGACCCCTTCCGTTTTTGTATTACCGCTTTCTCTCCCCAATCGCAGTTTCGCAGTACGGTTTCACCAGTCGGCATGTTGTTTGTCAATCTGCAAGATGGCATCTCGGTCGTGCGCGCTTTACCGCACTGTGGCCCTGGATGATCGCATCGCTGGCAGATCGGAATGCGCCGAAACCGTGTTGGAGGGGAAAGCAGACAGGATGCACGAACCTCTTTCGAACACGTCTAAGCGAGCTAACCGATCATGTTGAACAACCCGTCCATCAAGTACCGTCCCGTAGCGCCCGTCGATATTCCCGACCGCACCTGGCCGACGAAGACGCTGACCCGTCCGCCCATCTGGATGAGTACCGATCTGCGTGACGGCAACCAGTCGCTGTTCGAGCCGATGGACGGCGAGCGCAAGATGAAGATGTTCAAGACGCTCGTGCAGGTTGGCCTGAAGGAAATCGAAGTGGCCTTTCCGTCCGCCTCGCAGACCGATTTCGATTTCGTGCGCACCTTGATCACCGACGGGCACATTCCCGACGACGTGACGATCGAAGTGTTGACGCAGTCGCGTGAAGACCTGATCCGCCGCACGATGGAGTCGGTGCAAGGTGCGAAGCGCGCGATCGTCCACTTGTACAACGCGACGGCACCGGCCTGGCGCAATATCGTGTTCAAGATGGACAAGGACGCCGTGAAGGCGCTGGCCTTGAAAGGCACGAGGATGATTCGCGAAATCGCGGATCAGCATCCGGAGACGGAATGGACCTTCCAATACAGCCCGGAATGCTTCACCGCGACCGAACTCGATTTCGCCAAGGAAATCTGTAACGCGGTGACCGAGGCGTGGGGCCCGACGCCGGAAAAGAAGATGATCATCAACCTCCCGGCAACGGTCGAGGTGGCGACGCCAAATCACTACGCGGATCAGGTCGAGTGGATGCACCGCAACCTCGCGCGTCGCGACAGCGTCTTGATCAGCGTGCACCCGCATAACGACCGCGGCACGGCGATCGCCGCGGCCGAGTTGGCCGTACTCGCCGGCGCGGATCGGATTGAAGGTTGCCTGTTCGGCAATGGCGAGCGTACCGGCAATGTCGACCTGGTGACCCTGGCCCTGAATCTGTACTCGCAGGGCGTGCATCCCGGCCTCGACTTTTCGCAGATCAACGATGTCGCGCGCGTCGTGGAGGAATGCAATCAGTTGCCGATTCACCCGCGTCACCCCTACGTCGGCGACCTGGTCTTCACCGCATTCTCCGGCTCGCACCAGGATGCGATCAAAAAGGGCTTTGAAGTACAGAAAGCGGACAGCCTGTGGGAAGTGCCGTACTTGCCGATCGATCCGAGCGATGTCGGCCGCACCTACGATTCGGTCATCCGCGTGAACAGTCAGTCCGGCAAGGGCGGTATCGCCTACCTGCTGGAAAACCGCTATGGCCTGGCCATGCCGCGTCGTTTGCAGGTGGAATTCAGCAGTGCGGTCCAGAAGATCACCGACGCGAACGGCAGCGAAGTCACCGCGGAAAACCTGTGGGAAGCGTTCCAGCAGGAATACATCCGCGTGACGACGCCGATCGAATATGTGAAGCATCATCTGGACGATCAGGGCGAGCAGGAAACCATTACGCTGACGGTCAAGATCGCCGGTGAGACGCATGTGCTGAATGGCGCAGGTAACGGTCCGCTGGACGCCTTGATGCACGCATTGCAAACGCCGGTCCGGATTCAACACTATGAAGAGCGTGCCACCGGTCAGGGCGCGGATGCCACGGCCGTCGCGTTCGCCGAAATGACCTGCGACGGCGTGCCGGGCAGCGTCTTCGGTGTCGGCATCAACGTGAACCTGACCACGGCGTCGATCCGCTCCGCGATCAGCGGCATCAACCGCACCTATGCGCGCGCCGATGATGCCGTTCGCGCAACGTTCTTTGCCGCCCTTGCAAAGAACAAGGCAGCCGCCGCCGTCACCGCCTGATTCGATCACGCATCGGCAAAATCTTGGTTTTACCCTGAATGACGGTGCGGACGATATCGTCGTCCGGCCGATCCGGCCATCCGCGCGTGCAGAATACGGCGGACCGTATGCGACATCTCAACACGGCGTCAGGAGCGCCTGTCGGCGGCATGCCTTATCGAGGCCATGCCCTTCATCGGACCGGAGGTTTCCCCGCGATGCCCTGCCCTGTAGAGGCCGCCGAGTGATCGGCGCCGACGGGCAACGGCGTCGCATTTTTCGTTTACAGCGAAGCGGCGACACGCGCCGCGGTATCGTAGATACCGGACACATTGCGCAGTAATTGCGCCGCCTCGCTGATCTGTTGATTGGTCAGCCCCGACTCGGGCAACGTCGACATCAGGCACGTCTCGCGGATACCGCGGTATTTCGCGCACAGCTCCCGCCCTTCCTCGGTGGTGGAGAACAACACCTCCTTGCCACTCTTCTCCGTCGTCACGTAGCCGCGACTCACCAGCTTTTTCAAGCTGTAGCTCGCCACATGCGTATCTTCGATGTTCAGGACGAAGCAAATGTCCGCCAGCTTCTTCTTGCGCTCGCGATGATTCACATGGTGCAGCAGCGAGACCTCCAGCGCGGTCATATCGTCGACACCGGCTGCAGCCATGCAGCGCGACATCCACTTATTGAACGCGTTGCTCGTCATGATCAGCCCGTATTCGAGTTCCGATAATTCGGCGCTGACCGGCGACAGCAAGTGCACCGAGGAAACGATGGGCGTATTCGAGTTGGGCATATGCGCTCAGCAAAAAAAGAGGTGGAACGTCCATCAGGGCAGACCCGGATGTCACCAAAAAAACACCAATACGGGGCGATATCGATAGGATACACCGAGTCAAAAACGCAAAAACAAAGATAATTTATCGACATTTTATTGTCATTGTAGAATTACTCCATCGATAACCTCGTTGCGTCCTTGCGGGAGGCTGTTCCAGTCCGCGAGCCGCACATAGCCAGCCCCAGCCCTGCCCCATGTCCGATCATCGAATTCAGTGGTTCGGCGACAGTGCGCTTGTCCTCGACTGTCCGCCGCCCGCCTCGCTTGCGTGTCAGAAGCGCATTTGGGCGCTCGCCCTCGCCGCACGCCGCTGGGATCACGTCATCGACGTGGTGCCGGGCATGAATAACCTGACACTCGTCTTCGATCCGTTGCGGGCCGACCCGCACGCGCTGCAGGCGCAACTGCTGGCGGCTTGGCAAGCGCCCACCGCCGATACGATGACCGAATCCCGGGTGATCGAGATCCCGGTGCATTACGGCGGCACGGCGGGTCCCGACCTCGCGGAAATAGCAGACGCCAAGGGCATGTCCGCCGACGCCTTCGCGCGGCGGCACGCGGCCGGCCTCTACACCGTCTACTTCCTGGGCTTTCAAGCCGGCTTCTCCTACCTGGGCGGCTTGGATGCCGCCTTGCACACGCCGCGCCGCGCGGAGCCGCGCATGAAGGTCCCGGCAGGATCGGTCGCGATCGGCGGCGAGCAGACCGGCATCTATCCGAGCGAATCGCCGGGCGGCTGGAACCTGATCGGCCATTCCGATGTCGTGTTGTTCGATCCGACCCGTGAACCGTCGAGCCTGATGCAGCCCGGCGACCAGATTCGTTTCACCTTAGCGAGCGTGACGGCATGATCGAGATTCTTAAAGCGGGATTGTTGAGCTCGGTCCAAGACCTGGGGCGCACCGGCTCGCGGCATTTGGGCGTGATCAGTGCGGGCGCGCTCGATCAACTGGCTCTGCGCGTCGCAAACCGCCTGGTCGGCAATGACGACGATGCAGCGGCGATCGAAATCACCGTCGGCCTGCCCTTCAGCGTGACGTTCCACCGGGCGGCCCGTATCGCGCTGACGGGCGCCGACTGCGGCGCCACGCTCGACGGCACGCCGATTCACGCGTGGTGGAGCGTGCCTGTCGCGGCAGGGCAGACATTGTCGTTACAGACCTCGACACAAGCGATGCGCGCCTATCTGGCGGTCGCCGGCGGTCTGGATGTGCCCGCCTTGCTGGGCTCGCGCAGTACCGATCTGAAATCCGTATTCGGTGGCGCCGAAGGCCGCGCGCTGGCCGAAGGCGACAAGCTGTCGATCGGCGAGGTCGCGACGTCCAGCGACGTCATGGCAACGCTGTCCGCCCGACCCGCATTCGGCGTGAAGTCACCGGCGTGGTGCCGCCTCGCCTATGCGGGCGCCTTACCCCCGGCCAACAGCGACGCCAAGACCGCGCGCGGCAACGGCGCCGAGCCGATGGTCGTCCGCGTGATCCGATCGAGCGAATACGCGATGTTCGACACGGCGGCGCAGCACGCCTTGTGGCAAGCCGAATGGACCATCACACCGAATAGCAATCGGATGGGATATCGGCTGTCGGGGCCGACATTGGCACGCACGGCCGAAGCGACCGGGATCGACCTCCTGTCGCACGCGGTGCTGCCAGGGACGATCCAGGTGCCGCCGAACGGACAGCCGATTTTGCTGATGGGCGATGCGCAAACGGCCGGCGGCTATCCGAAGATCGGCGCCGTCATCACCGCCGACCTCTGGCTCCTTGCGCAGGCGCGCCTGAATACGACGATCCGATTCGTGGAATGCACGCGGGAAGACGCGCTGGAAGCGCAACGTGCCGTGCTGCGCTATCTGTCGCAAGTCGATATCGCGATCGCCCAACGTCCGGTGCAACGCGAAACCAAACGCGCGCCGGTCGTGGCAGCGCAGCCGCCCGCCGCCGTGAAGACGGCGACGCCATCGCCCAGCCTGACGCCGACGGTCGCGGCAGCCGCCCCTTCGAATCCCACAGCCGACAGCGCGGCAAAGCCGATGAAAACCGGCGGCAAGGACAAGAAAGATAAAAAGGGCGCGGACGCACTGCCGCCGCCCGATGCGCCGGCGCTCGGCAATATTGGCGAGCGGATCATGGCGTTATCGGACGACGATGCCGAATTGCCCCTGTCGGAACTGGTATCGACGCTGTTGTCCGGCGTGCTCCACGAGTAAGTCCTCGCACGATGCCGCGTCGCGCGCCCATTGCCGAAGGGCGACGCGGCATCCACGCCAGGTCTCAGTCTGCCGCGTCGTAACGGCCTTTCACGCGGCGTCTCCTCTCATTTTGAGTTCGACCATGAATACCGAATTGACTATCGACTTGAACGCGGACCTCGGAGAAGGTTGCGACAACGACGAAGCATTGCTGGCGCTCGTCAGCTCCGCCAATATCGCATGCGGCGGACATGCCGGCGATGCCGATACGATGCGTGCGTGTGCCCGGTGGGCCGTCGCCAAAGGCGTCTCGATCGGCGCCCATCCCAGCTTTGCGGACCGCGCGAACTTCGGGCGTACCGAAATGGCGCAGATCCCGACCGATCTGCGGGAATCGCTGCTGGAACAACTGCAAACGCTGCGCGGGATCGTCCACGAAGAAGGCGGCAAGATCGTGCACGTGAAGCCGCACGGTGCGCTTTACAACCAGGCCGCACGCGATCCGGAACTGGCTCGCCTAGTCGTCTCGACCATCCGCGAGTTCGATCCGAACGTCGTCATCGTCGGTCTGGCCGGTGGTGCGCTGGTCGCCGCGGCACGGGAAGCCGGCATGCGTACGACCGAGGAAGCCTTCGCGGACCGCGGCTATCAATCCAACGGCGCGCTGGTTCCGCGGGGCACACCCGGGGCATTGATCGAAGACGAGGACACGATGATCACGCGCATCCTCGACATGATCGTCAACCGACGCGTCCAGTCAATCGATGGTCAGTGGTGCGATTTGAACGCGGAAACGCTCTGTCTGCATGGTGACGGGGCGCATGCGGTGGCGTTCGCACAGCGCATCCGCAAGGCGCTGGACGCGCAGCAGATCAAAGTGGCCGCTTAAGAAATCCTGCCGTCCCGGGTGCGGAAGCGCTTGGGATGCATGCGCAGCGGCTTGCGTGTGCGCGTGTGTGCGTGTGTGCGTGACACGCCCCGGCCGATCGGCCGCGAGGCACGCCGCGAATCGATACAGCTTCACGCCACGTCGTACAGCTCCCGCGCCAGTCCTCGCGCGATCTCGTGTTTCTCGATAACGACCGCATGCGCGCCATGCGCCTCGAGATGTTGCACCTCGGCGGTATTGCCGGCGCGCGCAAGAATCCGGACATTCGGCGCCAGATGGCGCGCCTGGCGAATCACCTCGGCCGCCTCGAATGCATTCGGAATCGCGACGATCAAATGGCGGGCGTCAGCCAGACCGGCTCGTAGCAGCACATCCGCTTGGACCGCGTTGCCGCAGACGCTGCGTACATGCACGTCGCGCAGACGGGCATGCATATCCGGCCGGTCTTCGATGACGACGATATTACGCGGGCCACTGGCCGTCAGTGTGCGCACGACCTCTCGTCCCACGCGTCCGTATCCGACGACGATCACGTCCACGCCCCGTGCATCCGGCAATCCGTCCTGCGCGCTTGCATCGATCGCCCCACCGGCGGCGGCGGTGCCCCCCGCTTCGGTGTCGATCAATGCGTCGTCGCGCGCACCGACTTGGCCCCGCACGTCGCCGGCGCCCATTCCTACACCGCGCTCGTCCGTCATACCGAACGGGAGCGTCCCCTGCTGATCCACCGGCACGCCGCTCAGGTGGCCGCCGGCGATGTCGGTTTGCGTATTGCTTGCCCGATTCACCGCCGTACCGCTCGCATCGGTTGCCGCATGCAGATCCAGCCCGCGACGCCCGGCATTCGATGCCGCCTGGGCATCCGCCGCCGACGCGGCGCGTGCGGCATGATCACCGGAGTGCACGCCGGCGTCATCAATCCACTCCGTCGACACCATGCCAAGCGCACTGGCCGCATAGACATCGGACGATACGGCGGTCACCGTATCCCCCGATGTCGCACCGGTTTCCGTTGCGGTTCGGTTCGCCGGACGGCTGGCCGTGCGACTTGTCGCCCCCCCGACTGCATCGGCGCCCTCGCGCTCGTCGCGCGGCATGTCCATCGGCACGCCGGCCATCCGTTCAATCGGCGCCGCGCGGCCGCCCCAGGCAGTCAGGCGGCGTGCCACCACGAAGACGAACGGATTCAGGATGATCGACAGGATGGCGCCGGCGAGAACGAGATCGCGCCCGCTTTCGGGCAACAGATGCAGGCTGACGCCCAGGCCGGCCAGGATGAACGAAAACTCACCGATTTGAGCGAGACTGGCGGCGATCGTGAACGCGGTTTCCGTCGAGCGCTTGAACAGCTTGACGATTCCGAGGGCAGCCAGCGATTTGCCGACGATGATGATCAGGCAGGTGACCAGCACCTGGATGGGCCGTTCGATCAGCACGTGGAAGTCGAACAGCATGCCGACCGACACGAAGAACAGCACCGAGAAGGCGTCGCGCAAGGGCAGGATATCCTCGGCGGCGTCATGACTCATCTCGGACTCGCCCAGGATCATCCCGGCGAAAAAGGCGCCCAAGGCGAACGACACACCGAAGATAGACGCGGAGCCGAATGCCACGCCCAGCGCAATGGCCAGCACGCCGAGCGTGAAGAGCTCTTTCGAGCCGGTTTTCACGATCTGGCTCAGGACCCAGGGAATCACACGGCGCCCCACGACCAGCATCACGGCGATGAAGGCGACGACCTTTGCCAACGTCAGGGCCAAGGTCCACAGCAGCGAACCGGTGGACGCCGCCTGGGCGGTCTGGCCGGCGACGCTATCGTCGCTGCCGCCCAGCAACCCCGCCAAGGGCGGCAGCAAGACCAGCGCAAGGACCATCACCAAATCCTCGACGATCAACCAACCGACGGCAATGCGCCCTTGATCGGTATCGAGCAGACGGAGATCCTGCAAGGCGCGCAATAGCACGACGGTACTGGCGACCGACAGGGACAAGCCGAAAACGATGCCGGCACCGCTACTCCAGCCGAATACCCGCGCCGCGCCCCATCCCAGCAGGGTGGCGAAAGCGATCTGGACCAAGGCGCCGGGAACGGCGATACGCTTGACCGCCAACAGGTCCTTCAGCGAGAAATGCAAGCCGACGCCGAACATCAACAGAATCACACCGATCTCGGCCAATTCCGGCGCGATATGCTGGTCGGCCACATAGCCCGGCGTGAACGGCCCGACGATGATGCCCGCGAGCAGATATCCCGCGAGCGGCGGAATCTTGAAACGATTCGCGATCGCGCCGAAGACGAAGGCGATACAAAGGCCGGCGACGATGGTCGCAATCAGCGGCGTGGCATGGGGCATCGGCTGTCCTTATGGAAAAAATCAATCGTCGCGTATTTGCAGATTGCGTTCCGGCGCACGCCAGGCGGCCCAGGCGAACGACGCCCAGGCGGCCAGGAACGCAACCCCGCCGATGGGCGTGATGACGCCGACCCAGCGAGCGCCCGTCAATACCAGCAGGTACAGGCTGCCGCTGAACAGCACGATACCGGCCAGCATCAAGGTGCCGCACCACGATAACGCCTTTTCGCCAAGACGCGGCATCGCCAGGGCAATCAATAGCAAAGCCATTGCGTGAATCAGGTGATAGGTGACGCCCGTCTCCCAGACGCTCAACATCAGCGGCGAGACGATACTGCGCAAACCGTGCGCGCCGAACGCGCCGGCGGCGACCGCGATAAACATATTGACGGCACCTGCCACCAGTAACTGCCGGTCCTTCATGGTTTCATCTTCTGTGCAATGAATCGTGAATCGAATTGCATCCCGCGATCAAGCCGCGGCAGGACCGAGTGTCTTAGCGCGGTTGCGGACGCGCAGAACGAGCACTGCGCCCAGTATGCACAAGGTGCCGGAACAATACGTGGCCAATTGATAATTGCCGAGCGATGCGCGCATCATACCGGCCGCAAGGGTCGCGAACGCGGCACCGATCTGATGTCCGGCAACAATCCAGCCGAACACGATCGGCCCGCGCTCCCGCCCGAAGATATCGGTCGTCAGGCGCACGGTCGGCGGCACGGTCGCGATCCAATCGAGGCCGTAGAAGACGGCGAAAATCGGCAAGCCGTAAAAATCGAAACCAAATGCAAACGGTAAAAACAGCAAGGACAGACCGCGCAGTCCGTAGTACCAGAAAAGCAGCTTGCGATTGTCGAAGCGGTCGCTGAGCCAGCCGGACGCGGTGGTGCCCATCAAGTCGAAGATGCCCATCGTCGCCAGCAGACTGGCGCTGTGTACCTCCGAGATACCGTGATCAAGGCACATCGAGATGAAATGCGTGCCGATAAACCCGTTGGTGCTGGCGCCGCAGATGAAGAAACTGCCGGCCAACAGCCAGAAGCCCTTGTGTCGCATCCCTTCGCGCAGCGCATTCAGTGCATTCGCAAACGGATTGACGCGGGCAGGCGTTGGGCCGGCCGGCGCACCCTCCGCAGGCAGATGACCGCCGATAGGCGCCAAGCCTAGCGCCGCGGGCGACTCGCGCATGGCGATCCATGCCAGGGGCAGCATGACCAGGGCGCCGATTCCGGATGTCCATACCGCGCCGCGCCAACCATAGCTTGTCACCAAGGCCGCCATCAGCGGCAGGAACACCAATTGGCCGGTGGCCGAACTGGCGGTCATTAGCCCCATCGCAAGGCCGCGATGTTTTATAAACCAGCGGTTGGCGACGGTGGCGCCCAGCGTCAGCGCCGCCATGCCCGAACCGGTCCCGACCATCAAGCCCCACGTCAGCGTCAACATCGCCGTCGAGGACATCGTCAGGCTCAGAAAAGCGCCACTGGCCAGCAAGGCCAAGGCGATGCAGGCCACGCGTCGCACGCCGATGGTTTGCATCAATGCTGCCGCGAACGGCCCCATCAAGCCGTAGAGCACGAGATTGATGGAAATCGCGAAGGAAATCTGCCCGGTACTCCAACCGAAAGCGCTTTCCAATGGCCGAATCAGTACCCCGGGCGTTGCCCGCACGCCGGCACCGGCGAGGAGCACGAGAAAGGTGACACCCATCATGATCCAGCCGTAATGCAAACGGCCGATGCGCGGCGCGTCTGAGTGGCGGGATGCAGCGTCGGGAGGCGGAGAGTGATCGGACATGAATCGAGCTTCCGGAAACGAGGGTAGCGGCCTGACGGCCGGCGGGTTTTGCCCCGTCTGACACGCAGGAAAGGGGCCGAGATCATCGCGCGGCCCTATGATACCGCGCCCTTCTCCGCGCCCACTTCTTTGCACAGGTCGGATGTTCGCGTGCGCCGATGAGGCATGAGACGAATGTCGCTATTGTTCCTTCGGATCTCGTTACGACGACACGCATCGCGACGGTCTGGCGAGGCTAAGACCATGACGTTCTCAGCTCCTACAGCCCTATTCGCGCCAGGCGTTGTCTCGCCGCGCCGGCCACTCCCTGACACCGCTGCCGTTCTCTCCAAGATGCCCAGTTCATTTCATCCTTTTATATTGCGCGGTACTGTTTGTGTACTGACGCTCGGCTTTTCCGCGCTGTCGTTTGCGCAGCCATCTGGCGCGACCTTTGGTACATCAGTGCCGTCCGTTACGGTAACGACGCCTCCCGTGAACCGTAATTTGATGGCGGAGCTCAACGCCAGCGAGAACCCGGACGCACCGATGGCCAAAGGGACAAGGAAAGCCCCGCCAAGATTGCCAACGAGGCCGACCGCGGGCATCGTCCTGCCCACATCGAAGCTAGACTATCCTCCGAAGACACCAGAACGATCGAGACAAACAAAAACGGCGGAGGATGTTTCGAGTTTCGTTTCGCCGAGCCAAAGAGGAAAGGATTTTGACTGGGGCAAGACGGCGGTGAAAAACGATCCGAGGCACAACAGGGTCCGGCAGATGCTCATTGAGCAGCATACCGGTGAGGCAGCGGCACTGCCGGTCAAAAAACTGCCCGAAGACACCAGAGTGGCAGAGCCTTATAGTCCGCCCCCTGAAAAGGAACGCGCCTCCGCGCCGCGCATCAAAAAGACGACAAATGGTGCAAGATCCGGTTCGGGCGTGACGACTGCGCTGGAAACGACTGTTCCCGAGACGACTGCCGCAACGCACTCAGCAACGGGCGCGGACGCCACTGTAGAGGCCTCGGCTCCGGCGCGGCGCGATACGTCGATCCCAGCGCCTGCCCTCCCTTGCACATCGGCAGACGATCTTGCCGCTGCGCCCTACATGCGTCTCCACCCGTCAGATCCCGAGCTGGCCGCAATGAAGGGGGGCATTTTTCAAGCCGCCACGGCACACACCGAGCAACTGGCAAATCTGCGAACCGAAATGGATAGTCGGTTCAGCTTGACGCACAAGGCGATCGATCGCGTGGAAAACCGTGCCTATGCCGGTATTGCGGCCGCGATGGCCATGCCGAATTTAACGCCGCGCGAACCCGGTAAGGTCATCGTCGCAGCGGGCGGGGCGTCCTACCTCGGTCGCTCGGCTTTTGCAGCCGGCGCGACCTATCGTAGCCGTTGCGGCGCCTGGCTCGTGCACGCTGCCGTCGCGGTCACGTCTCGCGGGGATCCCGCCTTCCGTGCGCACGTAGGCTACGAGTTCTAAACCGCGCGGCGTCGGTCCAATCCATCGGCAAAACTGGCAACAGGAAGCAACAACGCGCTACCATTAAGGACTGGCGCGTCGATTCAAACGCGCGCGCACGACCGTGCGCAAATACGTAAACTGTCCAATCGGGTTCCGCACGTAAGAAGTCGGCCGACGACGGGTCCGTATTTTTCCCTTGCCTTTCATTTGCGCGTGCGCCCAGCACGCGCTTTTTGCCGAGAAAACCCCCATGGCTCGCGGAGCGACTCTCTACCTCGACGTCTGGTCCGACTATGTCTGTCCTTTCTGCTATCTCGAATTGCCCGTCCTGAACGAATTCCGTGAGATCTACGGCGATTCAGTGGAAGTGCGCTGGCATGCCTTCGAACTGCGCCCGGAGCCTGTTGCGATTCCCGAGGCAGATGACGAAAGCGTGATCGATAGCTGGGAAGACAATATCTATCCGATGGCGACAGAACGCATGCTGACGATGCGTTTGCCATCGATCAATACGCGCAGCCGCAAGGCGCTCGAAGCCGCACGGTTCTCGCAAGAAGCCGGCGCCTTCGATGTCATGCATCAGGCGCTGTTCAAGGCCTACTTCGAAGACAGCCTGGACATTGGCGATACCGATGTGCTGATCGATATCGGCAGCACGGTCGGCCTGGACCCTGAGGCATTGGACGAAGCGTTGCGGGAGGACCGCTTTGCGGCATCGGTGCAGGAAGACGAGGACTTCGCCAAGCAGTTAGGCATCACGAGCGTGCCTTTCATCGTGTTGTCGCGTGACGCCGCGCCCGACCAGGAAGCGCCGCCTCCCCCCATCGCCTTGCGCGGCGCCGCGCCAATCGAGCATTTCGAAGCCGCGGTGCATCGCCTCTTCCCGGACGGTTTTCCAGGGGACTGACCGATTTCGACTGCCACGTGATGCAACGCGCGCTGACAGTCTTGTCCCCTAGCTACAGCGCCGTCGCTGACGGGCGCTTCTTCTCGCGGCATTCGGGAGCACGCCCCGTCGGCACGACCCGCGGCGATCTTCCGCTGGCCTCACGCCAATTCCCGTAAGCACTTCAATCGACCGAACCATGATCAGATGATCTGGCGGGACAGGAGACGGTCATTCTCAAGGGACGTGCCACCGCTTCTTTCGCGCCAACGACATCTCTTTATTGAGGACTGCGATATGAAAAAGTGGATACTGCTCGTGTTAACGAGCGCACTGACGCTATGCGCCGGCGCGGTGCAGGCAAAGAAAGAAGTGACGCGGCAATTGGGCGGCGCGTGCGGGGAAGACAGCGGCATCGTTGCGACCTGTGCGTCCGGTTTAAGCTGCAAAAGCGGCACTTGCCAGATGAACAGCTTCTTGTCGTCTGCCACCGTCGGATGTAAGCAGGCCATGAAGGATATGGGTGACGACAGCAAATATGTCGCCGTTCACGACGGCTTTTGCTATATCGATAGCAGTTGCCGCGGCCTTTATGAAAAAGCCATGCGCGCCGGTTCGGTCACGCCCCAGGTCATCACACAGCATGGCGTCGATCCGGGGAAACTCGCCGCGCTGTCGGAAAGCGATCGAAATGCCTTTCTCGATGCGGCAAAGAGCTGCCAGGACTGCGGTAAATGCGCCATCGGCACCCAATTCTTAGGTCGAGGCGGGTATTGAGATGGACCGACAGGCCCGGCTTGCCGGGCCTGTCGTTTTTTGCTTTGGTTTTGGTTGTTGCTTTTGCTTTTGGCTTTGCTTTTCGGAGGTGGGTGCTGGGGTATAGGCTAAACACGCGCCGTAAGCGCCGCGCGCTGCGCTGACGTCGGGTCGCGCGAGGCGGGTAAGGTGGTGGCGTGTGGCGTAGTACAAAGCCAAACGCCCCGTGCACGGGTTAAGGTGTCACGGGGCGTCTGGTTACAGCGTAGGGAGCCTGACGATTACCTACTTTCACACGGGCAATCCGCACTATCATTGGCGTGGAGTCGTTTCACGGTCCTGTTCGGGATGGGAAGGGGTGGGACCGACTCGCTATGGTCATCAGGCAAAGGGGTTGTGCTGCTGACGTTTAAAGCTCAACAACACCAATCTGGAAGAAGTTCATCTCGGTACGACTCTTGGGTTGAGCGTGTATCGGGCACATTCACCGATAATCTCACCTAGCGCGTCTGGCTGCGTCACACTTCACATGTGCCGTCTCACGTCCAAACGTACTGGTTATAGGATCAAGCCTCACGGGCAATTAGTACTGGTTAGCTAAGGACATTACTGTCCGTACACACCCAGCCTATCAACGTCCTGGTCTCGAACGACCCTACAGGGGAATCAAGTTCCCAGGGATATCTCATCTTAAGGCGAGTTTCCCGCTTAGATGCTTTCAGCGGTTATCTCTTCCGAACATAGCTACCCGGCGATGCCACTGGCGTGACAACCGGTACACCAGAGGTTCGTCCACTCCGGTCCTCTCGTACTAGGAGCAGCCCCCTTCAAATATCCAACGCCCACGGCAGATAGGGACCAAACTGTCTCACGACGTTTTAAACCCAGCTCACGTACCTCTTTAAATGGCGAACAGCCATACCCTTGGGACCGGCTACAGCCCCAGGATGAGATGAGCCGACATCGAGGTGCCAAACACCGCCGTCGATATGAACTCTTGGGCGGTATCAGCCTGTTATCCCCA
The DNA here is from genome assembly GCF_039852015.1 of Robbsia sp. KACC 23696. Taxonomy (NCBI): domain Bacteria; kingdom Pseudomonadati; phylum Pseudomonadota; class Betaproteobacteria; order Burkholderiales; family Burkholderiaceae; genus Robbsia; species Robbsia sp. KACC 23696. The sequence goes on from NZ_CP156626.1 coordinate 3,449,582, forward strand.
GAGTACCTTTTATCCGTTGAGCGATGGCCCTTCCATACAGAACCACCGGATCACTATGACCTGCTTTCGCACCTGCTCGACTTGTGGGTCTCGCAGTTAAGCACGCTTATGCCATTGCACTATGAGCACGATTTCCGACCGTACTTAGCGTACCTTCGTACTCCTCCGTTACACTTTGGGAGGAGACCGCCCCAGTCAAACTGCCTACCATGCACTGTTCCCAATCCCGATTCAGGGACCAAGGTTAGAACCGCAAACAAACCAGGGTGGTATTTCAAGGTTGGCTCCAACAGAACTGGCGTCCCGTCTTCATAGCCTCCCACCTATCCTACACAGATTTGTTCACAATCCAATGCAAAGCTACAGTAAAGGTTCATGGGGTCTTTCCGTCTAGCCGCGGGGAGATTGCATCATCACAAACACTTCAACTTCGCTGAGTCTCGGGAGGAGACAGTGTGGCCATCGTTACGCCATTCGTGCAGGTCGGAACTTACCCGACAAGGAATTTCGCTACCTTAGGACCGTTATAGTTACGGCCGCCGTTTACCGGGACTTCAATCAAGAGCTTGCACCCCATCATTTAATCTTCCGGCACCGGGCAGGCGTCACACCCTATACGTCCACTTTCGTGTTTGCAGAGTGCTGTGTTTTTATTAAACAGTCGCAGCCACCAGTTTATTGCAACCCCTTCACCCTCCTGGCGCAGGCCAGTCAAGCTACAAGGGCGTACCTTATCCCGAAGTTACGGTACCAATTTGCCGAGTTCCTTCTCCCGAGTTCTCTCAAGCGCCTTAGAATACTCATCTCGCCCACCTGTGTCGGTTTGCGGTACGGTCTTGTTAAACTGAAGCTTAGAGGCTTTTCTTGGGACCACTTCCAATTGCTTCGCGCCTAAGCGCTCGCCTCGTACCCTTGAATTCCGCGCCCGGATTTGCCTAAGCGCCTTCTCCAATACAAGGACCGGGACTTCCAACACCCGGACAACCTTCCGCGATCCGTCCCCCCATCGCATTTAACAATGGTGCAGGAATATTAACCTGCTTCCCATCAGCTACGCATTTCTGCCTCGCCTTAGGGGCCGACTCACCCTACGCCGATGAACGTTGCGTAGGAAACCTTGGGCTTACGGCGAGGGGGCTTTTCACCCCCTTTATCGCTACTCATGTCAGCATTCGCACTTCTGATACCTCCAGCATCCTTCTCAAGACACCTTCACAGGCTTACAGAACGCTCTCCTACCATGCACAATAAATTGTGCATCCGCAGCTTCGGTATATAGCTTAGCCCCGTTACATCTTCCGCGCAGGACGACTCGATCAGTGAGCTATTACGCTTTCTTTAAAGGATGGCTGCTTCTAAGCCAACCTCCTGACTGTTTTAGCCTTCCCACTTCGTTTCCCACTTAGCTATATTTGGGGACCTTAGCTGGCGGTCTGGGTTGTTTCCCTCTTGACACCGGACGTTAGCACCCGATGTCTGTCTCCCGTGATTGCACTCTTCGGTATTCGGAGTTTGCTATGACGAAGTAATCCGCAATGGACCCAACAATCATTACAGTGCTCTACCCCCGAAGGTGATACACGAGGCACTACCTAAATAGTTTTCGGAGAGAACCAGCTATTTCCAGACTTGTTTAGCCTTTCACCCCTATCCACAGCTCATCCCCTAATTTTTCAACATTAGTGGGTTCGGACCTCCAGTACGTGTTACCGCACCTTCATCCTGGCCATGGATAGATCGTCTGGTTTCGGGTCTACGCCCAGCAACTAAAGCGCCCTATTCGGACTCGCTTTCGCTACGCCTTCCCTAGTCGGTTAAGCTTGCTACTGAACGTAAGTCGCTGACCCATTATACAAAAGGTACGCAGTCACCCCACAAGGAGGCTCCTACTGTTTGTATGCATGCGGTTTCAGGATCTATTTCACTCCCCTCCCGGGGTTCTTTTCGCCTTTCCCTCACGGTACTGGTTCACTATCGGTCGATTACGAGTATTTAGCCTTGGAGGATGGTCCCCCCATATTCAGACAGGATTTCACGTGTCCCGCCCTACTTGTCGTACCCCTAGTTCCACACATCAGTTTTCGCATACAGGGCTATCACCTGCTACGGCCGCACTTTCCAGAGCGTTCTGCTAACTGTCATGCTAAAAGGTACAAGGCTCTTCCCATTTCGCTCGCCACTACTTTGGGAATCTCGGTTGATTTCTTTTCCTGCAGCTACTTAGATGTTTCAGTTCACTGCGTTCGCCCCACATGACCTATGTATTCAGTCATGGGTACTCCATTAGGAGTGGGTTTCCCCATTCGGACATCTCCGGATCAAAGCTTGTTTGCCAGCTCCCCGAAGCTTTTCGCAGGCTACCGCGTCCTTCATCGCCTGTAATCGCCAAGGCATCCACCACATGCACTTATTCGCTTGACCCTATAACGAGTACGTCTGCATCGCTGCACACGTCGCGCTATAGGTGAGTATCGGTATTTGTGCCGTATTCCAAATTCTTGTGTGCCTCTCTCAAGACACACTGCTTTGAGATACTTCTCGATACAATCTCAACCCAAATTTTGTGACACCACACACACCATCTCTAATGTGCATCGCATCACGATTGAATTGAACTTCTTCCAAATTGTTAAAGAACGACAGCCGATTTTGGTATCTCTACCAAGTCAGTGTTAGGCCAAGCCTAAGCTAAAACACACTCATCGATGTTCAACCGCAACATCGCCAAATATCTTTTAGCTTAAGGTTTGGTGGAGGCTAACGGGATCGAACCGTTGACCCTCTGCTTGCAAAGCAGATGCTCTCCCAGCTGAGCTAAGCCCCCAATATTGCTACTGTAGGTACATCTCTCCAGCTGCTGGAACTACAGTCGAGCCCGAGCAACCAAAGACTAGATGGTGGGTCTGGTTGGATTCGAACCAACGACCCCCGCCTTATCAAGACGGTGCTCTAACCGACTGAGCTACAGACCCTACAGCCTGTCGTATGACAGCCGATAAGCGTGAGCGCTTAACTTACGTTGCGTTAAGCTCGAGAAAGGAGGTGATCCAGCCGCACCTTCCGATACGGCTACCTTGTTACGACTTCACCCCAGTCACGAATCCCACCGTGGTAAGCGCCCTCCTTGCGGTTAAGCTACCTACTTCTGGTGAAACCCGCTCCCATGGTGTGACGGGCGGTGTGTACAAGACCCGGGAACGTATTCACCGCGGCATGCTGATCCGCGATTACTAGCGATTCCAACTTCATGCACTCGAGTTGCAGAGTGCAATCCGGACTACGATCGGTTTTCTGGGATTAGCTCCACCTCGCGGCTTGGCAACCCTCTGTACCGACCATTGTATGACGTGTGAAGCCCTACCCATAAGGGCCATGAGGACTTGACGTCATCCCCACCTTCCTCCGGTTTGTCACCGGCAGTCTCCTTAGAGTGCCCTTGCGTAGCAACTAAGGACAAGGGTTGCGCTCGTTGCGGGACTTAACCCAACATCTCACGACACGAGCTGACGACAGCCATGCAGCACCTGTGTATCGGTTCTCTTTCGAGCACCCCCTAATCTCTCAGGGGTTCCGACCATGTCAAGGGTAGGTAAGGTTTTTCGCGTTGCATCGAATTAATCCACATCATCCACCGCTTGTGCGGGTCCCCGTCAATTCCTTTGAGTTTTAATCTTGCGACCGTACTCCCCAGGCGGTCAACTTCACGCGTTAGCTACGTTACTAAGGAAATGAATCCCCAACAACTAGTTGACATCGTTTAGGGCGTGGACTACCAGGGTATCTAATCCTGTTTGCTCCCCACGCTTTCGTGCATGAGCGTCAGTGTTGGCCCAGGGGGCTGCCTTCGCCATCGGTGTTCCTCCGCATATCTACGCATTTCACTGCTACACGCGGAATTCCACCCCCCTCTGCCAGACTCTAGCTTGCCAGTCACAAATGCAGTTCCCAGGTTGAGCCCGGGGATTTCACATCTGTCTTAACAAACCGCCTGCGCACGCTTTACGCCCAGTAATTCCGATTAACGCTTGCACCCTACGTATTACCGCGGCTGCTGGCACGTAGTTAGCCGGTGCTTATTCTTCCGGTACCGTCATCAGACCAGGATATTAGCCCAGTCCTTTTCTTCCCGAACAAAAGTGCTTTACAACCCGAAGGCCTTCTTCACACACGCGGCATTGCTGGATCAGGCTTTCGCCCATTGTCCAAAATTCCCCACTGCTGCCTCCCGTAGGAGTCTGGGCCGTGTCTCAGTCCCAGTGTGGCTGGTCGTCCTCTCAGACCAGCTACAGATCGTCGCCTTGGTAGGCCTTTACCCCACCAACTAGCTAATCTGCCATCGGCCGCCCCTATAGCGCGAGGTCCGAAGATCCCCCGCTTTCATCCGTAGATCGTATGCGGTATTAATCCGGCTTTCGCCGGGCTATCCCCCACTACAGGACACGTTCCGATGTATTACTCACCCGTTCGCCACTCGTCAGCGGAGCAAGCTCCCTGTTACCGTTCGACTTGCATGTGTAAGGCATGCCGCCAGCGTTCAATCTGAGCCAGGATCAAACTCTTAAGTTTAATCTCTGTTACTGTTTTCTATTCTTCCGAATAGGTCGCTCAACTCAAGAATCAACAAGAAGTACAAACCGAAGTTCGTACGACTTACTTTCTTCTCTTGTGCGAGCTCTTGATACTTTTGCTTGAATCCCGTGACGAATCACCGGACCTGCAACTCCATCAAGCGCCCACACTTATCGGCTGTAAATTTTTAAAGAACCGTTTAACGACTGGCTGGACATTTCCTCGCACTAGGCGACCCGTCGATTACTGCTATACTACTTTGCTTCGTCGTTCGCAGCGTTGCTTTGCTGCAGAACAGAAGCGAGATTATGTACCGCACTCCTCGCTTCGTCAAGCACTTTTTTGCAGACTCGTTTGCGATATTTCTAGATCCACCCAAGAAACATCCCAATCGGCAAAAAGCTGCTCGACCACTTCACCCTCAGAAACACACCCAAGAACAAAGCCACCGCTACTTCCTGGCAATAAGAAAGCACCCTTAAAAACAAGCACCTTTCTTGCCACCACCCCCCGCCGCTTCGCTGCTTGCGCTGCGTTGTTTGCAGCGGGGAGGCGAATAATAGATCGCCCCCAGGAATCGCGCAAGCCCTTTTTCAACATTTTCACACTTTCGCAAAAATTGCCGGCTAGCGACTTCTGCCGCGCCTCGTATCGCCGCGCTCGAAGCGGCTGTGTAGAGCGCCGCGATCCTATATATAGAGAAGCTGCCATCGTCGTGCCGCCTTACGGTGCGAATCCCCTATGCGCTCCCGCTCACAGGCATATGAGAGAATCCTCTCCAATGCCCGGTCCGAGCCCGCTCAGACCGACGGTACGGTGCCACGCAATGGCAACGCGGTGCGTATCAGGCTGTACGCCCTCGCGCCGTATGTCGCGCACATCGCGTGCCCGACGATAGACTCCTCACGCATTCCCTCACTATGTCGAAAGAACCCTCCGGCGCCTCGGATCGCGCTGCCTCATTCCCCCCCGTTTCCACCGATTCATTCGCCGCGACGCTCGATCGGCTATTGCAGGTCCACCCCGTCGATCAAAGCCGACGCGCTCACGTGCAGTCGATCATCGATCACAAGACGAAGCCGCCCGGGAGTCTCGGCGAGATCGAGTCGCTCGCGATGGACCTCGCCTTGATCCAGGGCAGCGACACGCCTCGCGTGCAATCGCCCGCCCTGATCGTCTTTGCCGCAGATCACGGCATTGCTACGCGCGGCGTCAGTCCGTATCCGCAGTCGGTGACCGCCCAGATGGTCGCCAACTTCGTGACCGGCGGTGCGGCGATCAACGCGTTCTGTCAGGCGTCGGATGTGCAATGCGAAATCGTCGATGTCGGGATCGCGCATGCACTGCCGGAAGGCCTCGATACCCATGCCGAACCCGCTCGGACGCTATTGAAGCGGGATCCCGTGGCACCAGGCACCGCAGATTTCTCAAGCACGCCAGCGATGACCCTCGACCAATTGCGCCGCGCGATGCACGTCGGCGCTGCCGTGGTCGAAAGGCATGCGGCCCGGGGGTGCAACACGATCGCCTTCGGTGAAATGGGAATCGCCAATACCTCGTCGGCCGCCTGCCTGATGCAGCGCTTTACCGGGGCAGCGCTTGCGGATTGTGTCGGTCGCGGCACCGGACTCGACGAGGCGGGGCTGGCACACAAGCGCGCCGTGCTCGCGGGCGCGATCGATCGTCACCGCGACACCCTCGACGGCACCGCCGATCCGATCGAACGGGCGGCACACACGCTCGCGACCTTCGGCGGTTTCGAGGTGGCGGCCATGACCGGTGCCTTCCTCGCCGCGGCGTCGCGGCGCATGACCATCGTTGTCGATGGCTTCGTGGTGTCGTCCGCCTTGCTGGCCGCCTGCGCGCTGGCGCCGGCGACGCGCCAGTATTGCGTGTTTGCGCATCGCTCGGAAGAACGAGGCCATCAGGCCATGCTCGACCATTTCAGCGCGCGGCCGCTGCTGCACCTCGGCTTGCGATTGGGCGAAGGCACCGGCGCTGCGCTGGCAGTGCCGCTGCTCCGCGCGGCATGCGCGATGCTTTGCGATATGGCGAGCTTCGCGTCGGCAGGCGTCGACGACCGCACGGCATGACCGACTCGCCGGAGAAACGCGCCCATCCCGCCTGGCGCGAGGAAGTCCAGACGATCGCGATCGCGTTCGGCTATTTCACGCGCTTTCCAGTACCGCACGGCGTCGGGTATTCCGATGCCAGGCTGGCGCGTTCCGGGCGCTACTTTCCCCTCGTGGGCGCCGTCGTCGGCGCGCTCGGTGCGCTGGTGTTCGCTATCGGCAGCCACTTCTGGCCGCTATCGGTCGCCCTATTGCTGTCGATGGCAGCGACCTTGCTCGCGACCGGCGCGCTGCACGAGGACGGCTTGGCCGATTGCTGCGATGCGTTCGGTGGCGCTTACCGCCGTGCCGACGTCTTGCGCATCCTGAAGGATTCGCGGATCGGCGTGTTCGGCGCCGTCGGACTAATCGTCACATTGACCCTGAAATGGCAGGCTTTGCTCGGGCTCACCATAGGGGGACCCGGCGTCGTCTGTGCCTGGATGATCATCGCCCACGCCGCCAGCCGCGCCGGCGCCATCGTCTTTACGGCAACGCTCGATTACGCCCGATCCCCCGTCGAAGCGGCCACTGGCGCCGCGAACGCGAACGGCGCAGCCGAGGTCGAGTCCGGTGGGCAACCGAGATCGGCAAACGATTCCCACGCGGCACAGGCGGCGTCATCCGGCGACACCATACAAGACGCCACTAGCGACGCAAAGGCGCGTCCTTTTCAGCGCAACGGCGGTGCGGGGTCGCGCGACACGTCGACGCGTGACGGCGTGGCAATCGCACTGCTGCTCGGACTGCCCGGTCTGTTCTGGCACGGCATCGGCCTCGGCCTGGTGCTGATCGGCGCGGGCGCCGCCGTCCATTGGATGCTCGGCCGTTGGTGGCAGCGTCGAATTGGCGGCTACACCGGCGACTGCCTGGGTCTTGCGCAGCAATTATTCGAAGTCGGTATTTATCTGGTGGTGCTTGGATGGATCTCGTCCTAATTCGCCACCCCCCCGTCGACGTGCCATCGGGCGTCTGCTACGGGCAGACCGACCTGGCGCTGCGCCGCGATGTTGGGACGCAGGTGACCGACCTCGCCGCCGAGGCAGATAGACGGGCGCCTTCGATTGCGGCACCCGGCATGGATTCGCTGACGCGAACGGTCGCATCGATCAAGCAGCACTTTCAGCAACGCGGGCCCGTGCTTGCGTGCTTCGCCAGCCCATTGCGACGGTGCGCCGACGTCGCGCACGCGCTAACCGGCGCGGACACAAACACCGGCACGGGCACCGGAAGCGGCGCAGTCACAGACACCGGCACCGCAACCCGATCCGAAGCGCGCCCAGCCGAGCACGCGCGCTTCCCCGCCGCGCCGGTCATCGATCCGAGACTCTCGGAAATCGACTTCGGACAGTGGGAAATGCAGCGCTGGGATGACATCCCGCGTGATCAGATCGACCGCTGGGCCGCCGATGTCCTGCATGAGCGGCCCCATCACGGCGAAAGCGCCCACATGCTGGCCGAGCGCTGCGGGTCCTGGCTGCATGATCTGTCCTTGCAGTTCGACAGCCAGACCGCTGCCGCACCCGCCTGTGACGACGATACGACGCGAGCGTGCGTTGTGGTCATCGGGCATGCCGGGCCGATCCGTCTCCTGACCGCACTGGCGCTCGGCATGCCGTTGATGGCGACGCTGCAATGGCCGTTGGACTTCGGGGGCATCGTCACGCTGCGACGTGACAGGCGTTCACACGCGTTCGCAAGCGCGACCGAGGCATCGGCGGCCCACGCCGCATCCGCCGCGCGCCGGACACCGGGGGCACGGCTATCGGCCGCATGGACCCTGCGCCAATGGAACGGCTGACGCACTGACGCGATCCGATAGCCTTGCGCAGGCGTGCCGCTGCCATCCGCCGCGATCGGACGCGCGACGCGACGCCTTGCGTTTACTGCGCGAGCCGCCGCCGCGCCTGATCCAGATCGTCGCATAACAGGCGCGCGCCTTCCAAGAGACGGGGGCCGGGGCGACTGATCAAATCACCATCGATCGAAAACAGATTGCCAGCCGCCACAGCCGGTAACGATGGCCACGCTTTCCAGCTATTCGCATTCGCCATCGCCGACGCGTCTGCGCGATGCGTCGCGCCCAGCGCCGGCGTGACGATGGCCTGCGGCGCCGCCGCGATAACGGCTTCCGTCGAGATCGTCGGCGCCAGCCCGGGAAGGTCTGCAAACACATTGCGGCCGCCGCATAGGGCAATGACGTCGCTGGTGATCTGACGTCCGCTCAAGGTCATCAACGGATGCGACCATACTTGATAGAACACGGCGACGCGCGGCCGCTCCGCATATTCCGCGCGCAATGCAGCGAAGCCGGTATCGAGGCGCGTCGCTTCCCGATCGGCTTGCGGCGATGTGCCGAATAACACCCCCAGACGCCGTAGTGACGCGCCGATATTGTCGACGCGCGCCGGCGCATCGATATAGACCGGTATCCCCAACGCCGCCAGGGCCGCCCACTGCGGTTGCGGCCGGCCCTGGCCCCACGCCAGCACCAGATCCGGATGCAATGCAGCGATGCGCTCGACATCGGCCGACATATAGCTGCCGACGCTCGGCAGCGTGCGGGCCGCCGCAGGATAGTCACTGTAGTTGACCACGCCCACGAGGGCGCTCCCGCCGCCAGCCGCGTACACCAACTCGGTAATATGCGGCGCGAGGCTGACGACGCGGTGCGCCGCATGCGGCAGCCGGACGATCTGACCGCCGTCGTCGCGGACGCACCAACGATCAGTCGCCGCGCAGGCCGCGACGGTGTCGGGGGCACGGTCCGATCGAGCACTTTCGTGGAGCGGCGCCGGCTGCGCATAAGCGGGGAGCGCCCATACGGTCAGCAGCGCGGCATATCGTGCCGCCCGCCCGCCGCCAGGGCTGCGGGGCACGGTCGCCCTCGACGGCAAGACGGTCGACGGCGAAACGGGCAATCGCTGAAGACGCGCGCGCAAGCGGCGCGGGACTCGCGTCGACGCTCGCCACTTCATCGATTTGTCGCCGGCGAGTGCACCGCGCCTCCCTTCAGTTCGAGCGGTAGACCGGCAACCGTCAACACGACGCGATCGCATGCTGCGGCAACCCGTTGATTCAAGCGCCCCATCTCGTCGACGAACAACCGCGTTAACGCCCCCATCGGGATGACACCCAGACCAATTTCATTGCTGACGAGCACGATCCTGCCGCGGCTTTGCGTCAGCGCATCATGAAAATCGCTCAGGCACGTCTGCCAGTCCGCGCGCGGGGCGTCGGCGTCCATCGGACAGAGCAGGCGGGTCAGCCACAAGGTAAGGCAATCGATCAAGACAATCGCGTCCGGGCCCGTGTCGGCAGCGCGCAAAGCGCCAGCCAGATCATGGTCGGCCTCGATCAGGCCCCACGCGGCGGGCCGACGCGCACGATGCAAGGCAATGCGCTCCGCAAACGCGGCATCGCCCGGCACCACCGCCGATGTCGCGATGTAGGTGATCGCATCCGAAGTCGCCGCCAGCGTGGCGATCACTTCCTCGGCGAAGCGGCTCTTGCCCGAGCGGGCGCCGCCCAACACGAACGTCGTGCGTGGCCGCCCCGTCGCGTTCGCAGCGCTCGCGCCGCTATCGCGGCAGACGGCATCATGCGACGTGTGCGAAACCGGACTGACAGACATGGCGTATCCTTTTTTCTTCATGCCGAGCACTCTAGCATTCACGGCGATCGCCGTGCTGTCATCGTCCGATAGCGCATGATCGCCTAGACTAGAGCGACAACGCCGAACGCCCGGGGCCGTCCGCCCGACCGATCGATGTCGCCAGGATAAGCAAAGCATCGCTCCGGCGTGGCCGACAGGCAGGAATGTGCAACGTAAGCAAGGCAGACAAGTGCAATGGTGTTCACCCATATAGTCAACGGCGACCGCGCCGCCACCTTGCTCGACGAGGCGCTCGCGCTGCCGGGCAATGCGGATCGGCGCGACGACACGATCGTCGTCCTCCATGACGACCTGACCGTCGGCCCGCTTCGTCAGATCGACGATTCCGCGGCCGCACGGATCGGTTTCTGGCAAAAGGTCCTGGGGGCGGGCGAGCGCGGCATCTCGCAAACAATCAGCGATGCGTTCGCGATCAACGACAACACGCTGCGGAAACTGGTCATCGACGACGCACACGAAGTGGTGCTGTGGCACACACGGCATGCGGCCGATCAACTGCTGTTGCGCCGCATTGCCTACCGGCTGCGGACGATGCCACAACGCATCAATGAAATGGCGATCCCGGTGGACCATCCCATCGGCGAGCTTCCCGAGCACGGCTCGCACGGATCCTCGAACGAGAACGAGAACCCGCCCGACGACGTTGCGCGCGATAGCGAGATCATCGCTGCAGCCCACGCCGCCGCGTTGACGCGGGTCAATACCGGCCTGCGCGCAATTGCCCCCATCTCGATATTGCGCATCAGCCGGCTGGCGCTCGAATGGCAGGAATTGAAGTCACTGGATAACGAGGTGCGTCGCTGGCGCGACAATACTTTCATCAGCGGCACGTTCGCCGAGATCGATGCGGTGATTCTCGAAGAGGCCGGCGTCGCGTGGACACCGTACCTCGAGGTTGCGGCGCGTGTACGCCGCCATGCCTGTTTTTCCGCCAGCGACGCGATTGTCGGCTGGCGCTGCCGGGAGCTGGCGGTCAATGGCCGGCTCGCGCTCGACGACGATCCGGTGCTCGTAAAAGCAACACGGGTCCGGCGCTGCGTCTAAAAAAAACGGGCAGCGCCGGACCCGTGGGTGACGGCAAGCGCGCCTGCGCGCTGGCTGTCGCGCGACACTGAAGCGTTCCGTCAGAAGACCAGACCGGCTTCGTGCGCCTGCACATCGGCGTGGTAGCTCGAACGGACCATCGCCCCGACCGCGGCATGGCTGAAGCCCATTTCGTAGGCCGCCGCTTCATAGCGCTTGAAGGTATCCGGATGGACGTATTCGCGAACCGGCAGATGGTGCTCCGACGGCTGCAGATACTGACCGATGGTCAACATGTCGACATTATGCTCGCGCATATCCCGCATGACCTGCAGGATCTCTTCCTCGGTCTCGCCCAGGCCGACCATCAGGCCCGACTTCGTCTGGACTTCCGGGTGGAGCGCCTTGAAATCCTTCAGCAGCTTGAGCGAGTGCGCGTAATCGGAACCCGGCCGCGCTTCCTTATACAGACGCGGCACCGTTTCGAGATTGTGGTTCATCACGTCCGGCGGTGCGGCATTCAAGATGCCCAATGCGCGGTCCAGGCGACCGCGGAAGTCCGGCGTCAGAATCTCGATGCGCGTCGCCGGCGACAAGGCCCGTGTCTGCTCGATGCATTCGACGAAATGCGCGGCACCGCCGTCACGCAGGTCGTCACGGTCCACGCTGGTGATCACGACATAGCGCAACTTCAGCGCCGCGATCGTCCGGGCGAGGTTTGCCGGCTCGTTGACATCGAGCGGATCCGGGCGGCCATGACCGACGTCGCAGAACGGGCAACGCCGCGTGCACTTGTCGCCCATGATCATGAAGGTGGCCGTGCCCTTACCGAAGCATTCGCCGATATTCGGGCAACTGGCTTCCTCGCACACCGTGTGCAATTGATGCTCGCGCAGGATCTGCTTGATCTCATTGAAGCGCGAACTGCCGGTAGCGGCTTTCACCCGGATCCACTCGGGCTTCTTCAACTTCTCGATCGGAATGACCTTGATCGGGATACGCGAGGTTTTTGCCTGCGCTTTTTGCTTCTGCGTGGCATCGTACACGGGCGTCGCGGCGGCAGCCGTCACAACGTTTGCGGCGGCCGTTCCGCCGTTCGGCACTGTTTCAGCGCCGTTTTGAACTGTGCTCATCTCAAGGATTCCGTTCGGGGAGATTCGCCGCCAGGCAGTCGGCAAGACGGGCGGCAACATCGCGCCACTCGGCCTGCACGCCCACGCTGGCCATATCGGTGGTCTTCAACCCAGCGTAACCGCACGGATTGATATCGTCGAAAGGACGCAAGTCCATTCCGACATTCAGACTGACCCCATGGTAGCTGCACCCCTGCCGGATCTTCAGCCCGAGTGCGGCGATTTTCGCGCCCGCCAGGGGCCCGTCCGCCAGATAGATGCCCGGCGCGCCCGGATGACGTTCGCTCGGCAGATTATACGCCGCCAGCGTGTCGATGACGGCCTGCTCGATGCGGCGCACATATTCCTTGACCATCAGGCCACGGCGGCGCAGGTCGATCAGCAGATAGGCGATGACCTGGCCCGGCCCGTGATAGGTAATCTGGCCGCCCCGATCGGTCTTGACGAGCGGAATCGTGGCGTCCCGGCGCAACAGATGCGCGGGATCGCCGGCTAGGCCCAGCGTGTAGACCGGCGGGTGGGCAACCAGCCACATCGCGTCGGGCGTCTCGGCGGTGCGGCTATCCGTAAAGGCGCGCATCGCGTCGAAACAGCTTGCGTAGTCAATCTCGCCGCGCCACAGGACGGCAATGCCGTTGTGCGTCTGTGCCGTCGGATCGGGGGAAACCGGGAGCGTCGTCATCATGGCGCCAGTGTACTGGAATTCGAAAACCCAGCCCCCCACTGCGGTATTGCGGCCAACGTCGTCCGTCAGGCAGCCTGGCCGTGCGATGCGCTCGGCGAGAACAGGCTCAACAAACGACGATTCCAACGCGGGTCGGCACTGTCGCTCGATAGCGACAGGCACGCTTCACGGTCGCCGTCCACGGCTACCCACAAGCGATCTCCGGCCGCGACTTGTAATGTGAGCCCTTGCTCAAGCCAGTAGTCTGCCGGATCGCCTTCCCGTGTGACCCAGATCCGGCCGGCGCGCGCCGCGACACGGCCCCGCGTTGCGACTTCCCACAATTGCGCCTGTCCCGCCGGTACGGCGAATAGGGTCTGAACCGCCAGCTTCTTCAAGGTTTTCATCGTTACGCCTCGTATTTGATCGTGCACCGCGCCAGGACTTACCCTGACTTGACTGTGATTGCATAATAAGAATTGTCTGAGACGAGGAAAAACGATAAATTCAGCTACTCCATGTGAGGAATTTTCACCGTTGGATGCTCATCGCCTGCCAAACCTGACCGCGCTACGGGCTTTCGAGGCCGCAGCACGCCATCAAAGTTTTTCGAAGGCGGCCGATGAGTTGTATGTAACCCACGGCGCGGTCAGTCATCAGATCCGCGGGCTCGAAGAAGAGCTTCAAACAACCCTGTTTGCACGCACCGGCAAGCGCGTGGTGCTGACCGAGGCCGGGGAACGCTACGCGTTGCAGGTGCGCGATGCGCTGCGCAACCTGATCGAGGCGACCGCCAACGTCCGGAATGGCGGCCGCGGCCAGCGCTTGGTCGTCAGTGTGTTGCCCTCATTGGCCTCGCGCTGGCTGATGCCGCGGATCGGCCGCTTCATCGAACGGCATCCGGATATCGATATCGAAGTGCGGGCGTCGGGCGAATACGCCGATTTCTCGCGTGGCGAGGTCGATATCGGCCTACGGCACGGGAAGGGGCCTTATCCCGGCCTGTATACGGAAACGCTGATCCGCGACGTGTATTTTCCGGCCTGCAGCCCGCTGCTGAAAGGCGGCCGCCTGCCGACCCACCCGCGCGACATCCTGTCGTACAGGCTATTGCAATCGTCCGGCGACGAGCCATGGCGGCTCTGGTTCGATGCCGCAGGCATGCATGATGTGCCCGAGCCGCAACACGGACCGCGCTATCTGGATTCGAGCCATTTGCTGGATGCCGCGATTCGCGGCCAGGGCATCGCGCTGGTCCGTTCGTCGCTGGCGCTGGACGATCTGCGTGACGGCCGCCTGGTGCGGCTGTTCGATGTCGATGCGAGCGACGGGGCGATCACTTCGGTCGTGTGCCCGCCCTCATTGAAAAGCACGCCGCGCGTCGCGGCGTTTCTGACCTGGCTGCGCGACGAGGTCCGAGACCCGGAAGCCACTCCGGCCCCCGTGCCGCTAGGCGCAGCGGTCGTGCAAACGTCGGTTCAGACGTCGAGCCAGACTACAACACAAACTTGACCATCGGATGCGCGGTGACCGCGCGGTAGATGTCGTCGAGTTGCGCGCGACTCTGCGCGTGAATATTCAACGTCAGGCCGGTGTAGTTGCCGCTGCTCGACGGTCGGACTTCGATACGCGAGCGATCCAGTGTCGGATCGAACTGCTCGACGACCTTCGTGATGGTTTCCTGGAATTCCGCGCTGGCGAGTCCCATGACCTTCAACGGGAAATCACAGGGGAATTCGAAGATTTCTTCCTTGCCGTCTTCGCTCGCGCTGTTTTTCTGCTGGACCGGCGCGGTGTCCTTCTCTGCGTCGCTCATCTAGTTTCTCCGTCTTTATCGGCTGCAGCCTGGCGCACGCCCCATCCGCATCCGTCGGCACCGCGTGCGGCGCGAACGATGCAGGCCGGCGTCAGGCCCGCGCCACGATGATTACTTCTTGCTCTGGAACTTCATCATCAGCATATCCCACATGCGGCCGGCAAAGCCCGCCTGCGGCACGCCGGACAGGGCGACCACCGGGAACTCCGTCAGTTCCTTGCCGTCGGCCATGATCTTCACGACGCCCAGTTGCTGGCCGTCGGCGATCGGGGCGACGATCGGATCGTTCAGCACCAACATCGGCTTGATCTTGTCCTTCGTTCCGCTCGGCACCGTGATGTATTGATCCGACTTCACGCCGATCTTCACGTCATGCGCCTGGCCTTGCCACACACGCGCCGTCTGGATCGTCTGATTGGCGGCGTACAGGCGCACGCCGTCATACGCCTGATAGCCGTAGTTCAGCATCTTCAGGCTGTCGGTGACGCGCAGCGCTTCCTTCGGCTCACCCATCATGACCGTCACGAGACGACGGCTCGCGCCCGGGGTGCCGTCCAACGGCCGCTTGGCCGAGGCGATCAGGCAATAACCGGCCGCCTTCGTATGCCCGGTTTTCAGACCATCGACGGTCGGATCCAGCCACAACAGGCGGTTCCGGTTCGGCTGACGAATGTGGTTATACGTGAACTCCCGCTCCGAGAAGATCGGGTAGTACTCGGGGAAGTCACGGATCAGGTGCGTGGCGACCAGCGCCAGGTCGCCGGCCGACGTGTAGTGGTCCGGATTGGGCATGCCGTTCACATCGGCGAAATGGCTGTGCTTCATGCCCAGCTTGGCCGCTTCCGCGTTCATCATCGTCACGAAACCAGACTGGCTGCCACCGATCAGCTCGGAGAGCGCGATGGCCGCGTCATTGCCGGATTGCGTGACCATGCCGTGCAGCAGGTCGTTGACCGACACCGGCTTGCCGGCTTCGATGAACATTCGCGATTCGTCGGTGCCGACAGTTCGGACCGCCTCGCTTGGGATCACGGTCTGTTCCAGCGTGATGCGCTTGTCCTTCAGCGCCTGAAACACGATGTAGGTGGTCAGCAGCTTCGTCAGCGACGCCGGTTCGACGCGCTGATCGGCATTGCTCGATGCAAGGATCTGGTTGCTGGTGGCATCCACCAGCAACCAGGCGTTCGCCTGCACGGCGGGCGGCGCAACCTGAGCATGCGCGATAAGCGGTAACGACGGTACGGCAATCCCAAGTGCCGCGATCAGGACGGCACGGGGAGCAAAAGCGGGGAAACGCATAGAAGAGTCGAGAAAGGCTGAAAGCAACAGTTAGGAGAGCCGGGCGTAAGCCGCAAGCAAGGCGGTCGCAAGACGGGGATTTCGGGCGACCGCAAGTATTATACGCGCCACGATTCGGTAACCAAGCGCTTCAGGATATGCAGCTTGCGATGGAAAAAGTGGTCCGCTCCCGGGATCACCGTGATCGGCAACTCCTGGGGACGCGCCCACTCGAATACATTGGCGAGCGGGATCGTTTCATCCAGCTCGCCGTGGATCGCGATCGTGTCGTCGCGCACCGTCGGGACATCCCAGTTTCCGGCCGGCGTGCCCACCGCCACCAGGCGCTGGATGACGAGATCCGGCTCGCGCTCCGCCAGCGTCTTCGCGACCGCGCTCGCGACAAAGGCACCGAAAGAAAATCCCGCCAGCACGATCGGCAAGGCCGCTGCCGCGGCTGAGGTATCGGCATCGGCGTGTTGGCCCCCGGCGCGCAGATGCGCGATCAAGGCCAGCATGTCGTCCTGCTCGCCAATGCCCTTGTCATGCGTCCCTTCGCTGTCGCCGACACCGCGGAAATTCAACCGCGCGGTTCGATAGCCCAGTTGGACAAAGGTCCGCGCCAGCGTTGTGGCCACTTTGTTGTCCATCGTGCCCTGGAACAGTGGATGGGGATGGGCCACGAAGGCCAGCCCGCGCGGCGCGGCGGCAGTGCCGTCCGTTCGCGCATCGGCTTCCTCGATCGCAATTTCAAGACGCCCGGTCGGGCCGTCGATCAGATAACGTTGCACGCTGTCGCGCCTCCTGTGCTGCTTTGCATTTTTTTAGGCTGATACGTGGGGATGCTCATGCGGCTGGTTGATCGACGAGCAGTCGTTCGACGACCTTGCCTCCCACCAGATGGCTGTCGATGATTTCGTCGATATCCGACGCGTCGACATAGGTGTACCAGGTCGCCGACGGATACACGACCAGCACCGGACCGAGTTCGCATCGGTCCAGGCAACCGGCCTGGTTGATCCGGACTTGCCCCTCGCCGGCGAGACCGAGGGATTTGATGCGTTTCTTCGCGTGTTGCTGCATCTCGGCCGCGCCGCAACCGGCGCAACTGGGCCGCGAGGCGCCTTCGGCACGCTGGTTCAGGCAGAAAAAGACATGATGCTTGTAGAAAGACGACGCCGCGGAAGAGGATTCGGACATGGTGATCGGCCTGCTTTGGCTAAAGACGGTTTTGCGAGGAAGCGGAACCGGTGCTGGCCGGTCCACGATGCAATTCATTATAGCGATCTGCGCCGACAGATCAGCGTGGCCGCCGACGCCGGGCCTGGCCTGAAAGCCAGGCGCGCTCGGCCGACGCGGCCAGCCAGAGGAGCGCCGCATAGGGCCAGACGCCCGACAGCCATTGCGCGAGATCGTTCAAATGGCGGTATTGCCCTTGCTGCCAGCCGATCTGCACGCCCGGCCAGTACGGATTCAAGGGCAGCAGATTGACCAGAAGCAGGGATAGCAGCAGCGCGATGAACGCACAGACCGCCCGAATGCGCATGCCAAACCGCAATATCACCGGCAAGATCAAGCCGCCAGCCAGCAGTCCGGCGACCGCCCCGTCGGTCATCCAATCGAACCAATTACGCCAGTCCCCCGCTGATTGCAGGCCGTTGACGACCGTCTTGATGATGACCGCGCTGCAGAGCATCGCGTAGATCAAGCGGTGTCGGGGTGCGGTCGCGCGGATCGGCAGCGAGGCGAAAGCGCCGGCGCCGAGTACCCCGAGCGTCGTGATGATGGCTTCCCAGACATGCGAATCGGTCCAGGACGCCAGCGTATCGGGCAAGGCATCGGCGAGCGCATTCAATCCAGGAATGAAATCGAGGATGGCGCCCGTGGTCGTCGGGTCGGCCAAATCCCAAATGCGACGAGGCCAGTCACCGATGCCGAACAGGAAGGGCTGCGGATACATCTGCGCCACCGGCCAGAGCAGCAGCAAGGCGATGGCCTTTCCCGCGTGACGCTCGAACCATTGGAAGCGTTTGCGACGCAACCAGCCCCGGTCCAGCAACGCGCCGACGAACGGCACCGTGATAAAGCCGCCGATCAGCGCGCCGAGCGCATTGGTCGCCAGGTCCAGGTTCGATGCCACCCGCGTCGGTAGATAGGTCTGCACCGCCTCCATCGTGCCCGAGAGCAGGATGCCGGCGAGCAGCGCGACGAGGATCGCGGAGGCGCCCCGCAGCCGGGGATAGACGGCCAGAACGACGAACACGCCCAGGGGCACATAGCCCAGCACATTCGTTACGAGGTCGAACAAGGTCAGCCAGCGAGGGATCGGCGCGGCCAGATAGGCGAACGGCCCGACGCCGATATCGGTCCACCCGGACATCGGATAGAGACTGCCGTAGACCACCAGCGCGATCCACCACGCCAGCGCCTGCCGCGCCAATGGCGATGCGCGCCGGCGCCATGGCTTGTCCGCCAGGTGCTCGGGCGACACCACCGGCGGTTTCGCGGTGACCGGCTTGCTGGTCCGCACGGGTCGGGGCGGACGAGGCGATGGAGGAGGAAGGCGCGACATGCGACGGACGGTTCGGTGACGAAAGGGCTAAGTGGGCGCGCTAGCGTGCCAGCCGTCACTGTACCTGTTCGCGCGCCGTCGGATGCGCCTGCAATGCGGTGATGACCCAGTTGCCAAGTTCGCCGGCCAGCCGATCGCTGGCATCGGCGATCGCGGCAGCGGCGCCGGCCGCGTCCGGCGTCGGACAGACGACGCTGACGGTGAACTCACGCTGCGCGATCCACTGGTTTGCCGCGCCACCGTGCGTCGACGTCCCCATCATCGCCCCGCGAAGCGTGGCGGCGAGTCCGGTACGCGCCGGCTGAGTGCGCGACGCGCCAACGGCGGCTTTCTCGGAGGCGCCGCCACCGTTCGCGGCGTCGCCCCCATCGGTCGTCACCGCATCGGGCCAGGGAGCACGCAGCGATGCCCGCACGCTGACAACGCCGACACCATGACGCGCGGAAACGAAGCGCTGCGAGAAATCGATCAGCTCGATCCGCAGTTGGGGCGCACGCTCCGGATCGCCGCCTTGCAGCATTTCCGCGCGGGGCGCCAGACGCTCCCGCAGACGTTCCGTCAGCAGCTGCGAGGGCGTGCCGGCCCAACGACTGTTGGCATAGGTCCGCGCTTCGCGAATGTCGGCATAGTCGAGGCGGTAGCGAATCCGATCGTCGTCGAGCGACGCGGACGCGGCAACCGGCGACAGCTTCAGCAGCGGACGGCCCGGCGAGGGCGTGGCCGGAACCGACGTGGGCGCTTGTGTCTGCACGCCGGACGCGGCGTCGCCTTGCGGCATCGGCAGCGCGGCGGACGGGCCGAGGTCATACCGCGCCATGCGGCTGCTGACCATCGGCTTGGGCGTCGAGCAAGCGGCCAACATCATGGCGCTGCCGACGAGGCATACGACGCCCACCGTGCGGCGCGACATCGCTGCGGTCGATAGACCGAGATACAGACTGCCCCTCATTCTCCCTCTCCTTTTGGCGCGATGGCGCGCAAGGCGTCTTGCGCGTCGGCGTCGTGCGATCCCGGGTCGATGCCTGGATCGGCGGCCGAGCCGTTGCTGTCGTCGGTGTGATGCGGGGGCGCGTCGGCATGGCCGCGCGACGCCGATGGCCAGCCGAATCCGGCCTCGCCCGGGCCCGGTCTTGGTGCAGGCGTGCCGAACAACAGGCTGCGCGGGTGATCGGCAACGAGATCCGCCGCCCGGCTGATACTGCGACTCGCCACGCGGACGTTGTCGGACAGCGCGTCCAAACGCGGCAGCGTGTCGTAGCGGACCTTCGCCGATATATCGGCGAGCGCGTCGCCGGTGCGCTGCGCGGCCGTGCCGATACGGTTCAGATTGCCGATCAACGGGCCGTCCGGGCGATTCAGCGTGGTCATCAATCGATTGGCCGATTGCACCGTCTGATCGAGATGCGCCATCGTCTGCGGCAGCTTCTGCACGACCGGATCGGCGTGCAAGGCCAGCGCATCGACATGGTTGGCGGCATGCCGGATGCTGGCCATCGTCTCCATGAATTGCATCCGCGTGCCGTCATTGGTCCAGCGGCCCAGGTTATCGCTGATCTTCGCCATCTGCGTCAACAAGGCCTGCCCGCGATGCTCCAACTGTTCGATCAGTCCGGCACGCATCGGAATGCGCGCCACATGATCCGCCGAGGTCGACATGGGGCTGTGATCGAGGGGCGTCGCGGCAGCGGTGGCGTCCGTCGTTGCCGCTGAAACCGCCACGCCCGCGGCGTTCGACGTGCCCGACGTGCCGCTCGCCGCCGTACCGGTCGTACCGCCCGATAGTGCGTCGTCGCTGCGCTCGCTGAGCTGCACGAACGCGAGACCGGTCACCCCCTGCAGGCCGAGCGAGGCTTCGGTGGCATGCGTGATCGGGGTTTTCGCATCGACCATGATCCGGATATCGATATCGCCATTACCGGACGGATCGAAACCGATCCGCTGCACGCGGCCGACGAGCAGGCCGCGATAGCGCACCGGCGCGTTTGCAGCCAGCCCGGTGACTGCGCCATGCGTGACGACATCGTACGGAACGCGCTCGGTCGTATCGCGCCGCAACCACAGCAGCGTGACGATGATCGCCGCCCCCAACAGGATCGTGAACAGCCCGGTCGCAAACGCGTGCGACTTGTTTTCCATGCCAACTCCACTCTTCGCCTTGCGGCGTATTTAGTCCCAGTGTGCGCCATCCGGGAGCAACGCGCGTCGCTCGGGCGGCAGCGCCGCCAGCGCTCGCCTACCGCGCTCGCCCAGAAAATACTCTTCGATGAAAGGGTGCGCGACGCCGGCCACCTCCTCCACCGGCGCGGCGGCGATGATATGCCGATCCGCCAGCACCGCCACGCGCGTCGACAACGACACCATCGTGTCGAGGTCATGCGTCACCATCACCACCGTCAGACCGAGCGCCCGATGCAGACTGGCGATCAAGTCGACGAAACCATCCGATGCGGTGGGATCGAGTCCCGCGGTCGGCTCGTCCAGATACAACAGCTCCGGTTCGAGCGCCAGCGCCCGCGCGATCCCGACGCGCTTGATCATGCCGCCGGACAATTCGGACGGCAGCTTGTTGGCGTGTCGGAACGACAGTCCGACCATTTCCAACTTCAACATGACGACGTCGCGCAGCAGGTCGTCCGGAATGCGCCCAAATTCACGGATCGGCTGCGCGACGTTGTCGAACACGCTGAGCGACGAGAACAGGGCTCCGCGTTGAAATAGCATGCCCGATCGATTGCGCATCATCCGGCTGCCCGATGCCGGTCGAGCCGGATCCTCGCCGAATACCCGGACCGCGCCGCTAGTGGGACGTTCGAGGCCGAGCATCTGCCGGACCAAGGTGGTCTTGCCTGAGCCGGAGCCCCCTACCAAGGACACGATCTCACCACGATTGACCGTCATGTCGACCATGTCGTGCACCACCGTCTCATCAAAGCGCGTACAGAGGTCGCGGATCTCGATCACGGGCTCGCCGACCGGCGGACGCGGGGCCGTTCGCGCCGATTTCTCGAAAGCACTGCGCGTCATAGACCGATTCTCATAACCCGATCCCCTGGAAAGCGATCGCAAACACGGCATCGGCAAAGATCACGACCGTGATGGCGCTGACCACCGACGAAGTCGTGCCGGCACCGAGACTCTGTGAATTGGCCTTGATCCGGAAGCCGAAGTGGCAGGCCGTCAACGCAATCAGCGTGCCGAAGACGACGCCCTTGCCCAATCCGATCCAGAAATTGACGATCGGCACCGCATGCCGCAAGTTCTGCAGGAACAGCGCAAAGTCGATACCGAGGCCAAAGCGCGCCGCCACCATGCCGCCCATCAACGCGATGGCATCGGTCCACATGATCAGCAAGGGCATGGCGATGGCCAACGCCAACACGCGAGGCAGCACCAGACGGATGCCGTGCGATATGCCCATCACCCGCATCGCATCCAGCTCTTCGGTCAGACGCATCACGCCTAGTTGCGCGGTGATCGCCGAGCCGGACCGCCCCGCGACCAGAATCGCCGCCAGCACGGGACCGAGTTCGCGAATGATCGACAGGCCCAGGATATTGACGATAAAGGCGTTCGCGCCGAATGCCGAGAGCTGCTGCGCAGACAGATAACCGAGCACGATGCCGATCAGAAACGCGACCAACGCGGTAATGCCCAGCGCCTGCGCGCCCATCACGAAAATTTGCGCCGACAAGGCACGCCACGGCATCCGCGACGGATGCGCGATCACCGTGCCGAGGTCTTGCACGAAGCCGCCAAACAGCGTGATGCCGCTGCGCAGATGGGCGCTGAAACCGAAAATCGCGAGTCCGAAACGCGTGATCGGATCGATCCGCGGTGCTTCCTCGGGCGGCTCGTGCGGTTGCGCGTCGAGCAGGGCGATGCGATCGAAGATGCCGCGTTGCGTATCCGTCAGCGCGACGGCATCCGGTAGTTTTCGACCCCAGGTACGCCAAAGCAATTGCCCGCCGGCGTGGTCCAGGCGATCGATCGCGGTCAGATCCCAGGCGGCCAAGGGCCGCTCGCGCGCACGGCGCAGCAATGCGCCCGCGTGATCACGGTCCGAAGCGAGCGCGAGCGCCGTCCATTGCCCGGAAAGGCGTGCGGTACGGCCCGACACGCCGCGCAAACGCGGCTCGGCAGCCAATGCATCGGCGTCGAGAGGCCCCGCCCGTCCCGGCTGCGCCGAAGGGTCCTCGTCGACCGTCAGCGAAGGGGGCGCATCCAGATTCAAAGGCACGGCATCTCCACACTGCATCTCCATACATCCACGGCATCGGCTTCCATTGTATCGAGTGCGGGCGCACTACGACGGCCCACCGTCGCAATGCGCTAGCCATTTTCCATTACCGCCCGTGATTCAGGTAAGGGGGCAGCCAGGACATCGACGCGCACAACGCTACAATGCGCGAATGAATACGACCCGCCCCTATGGTGCCCTGGACAGCCGCGACGTCGCGGCCCGGCTTCCCGACAACTGGCAGCTGGACTATGTCGACCGCACCGGTTCGACCAATGCCGACCTGCTGACGCGCTGGGCCGGCGCGCCGCCGGATGGCCAGCCGATCAAGGCGTCGTTGCGTGCGCTGCAGGGCCCGCTCGACTGGGCGACGGCCAGCGCGACCTTTCCCCCGGTAGTGCGCGTGGCGGACGAGCAAACGGCCGGACGGGGACGTCAAGGTCGGCCATGGCGCACCGTTCCGGGCGAAGGACTGCTGTTTTCGATTGCCGTCGTGTTGCCCTGCTCCCTGGACGCGCTGTCCGGATTGAGTCTGGCCGTCGGATTGGGGATCGTCGAAGGCTTGCGGACACTGCCGGGCATCACGCCGGAGAAGGCCGAACGTATTGGTCTGAAATGGCCGAACGATATCCTCCTGGACGACGCCAAGCTCGGCGGCGTCTTGATCGAGACGAGTGGCCACGGCCCGCACGCCTGCGCCGTCGTGATCGGCATCGGCCTGAATCTGCGCGGCACGCCAGTGGCACCGTCGGCCGTGGCGAAGAACCGCGGCGCGAGCGTGGCCGGCAACACCGTTACGGCAGCGCCGCCCGGCTTGCCGCCGGCCTGCCTCGCGATGCTGTTGCCGGAACCGGACCCCGCTCGGCACGAGGACGACAGTGCGGCTCGACACGATGTTTGGCGGGGTGCCGTCCTCTGCGCCATCACCGCGGCGCTGTCCCGCACGCTGTCGGCATTTTCGGCCGCCGGATTCGAACCGATGCGGGACGCGTGGTGGCGGGTGCATCGCTTCGCTGGACGAGCAGTCCGTATCCTGGATGGGGGCGTGGAAAAACTCAGCGGCATGGCGGCGGGCGTCGATCCGCGCGGCCAACTGCTGATCGCCCCGTCGTCAGGGACGCCCGATGACGACAGTGCGCACGGCAAGCCACTGGCGCCCGATGCGCGATCCCAATTCGATTCGTCGGACGACACGTCGGCAGCACGCGCGACATGGATTCCGGTGCAAGCCGGCGATGTCTCACTGCGCCTCGCCGACAACACCCATGTGCGCCATCGCTTGCTGATCGATTCGGGCAATAGCCGGCTCAAATGGACGCTGACCGATGCCGCAGGCAAATGGCTGGCACAGGGCACGGCAGACAAGGCCGATGCCGAGGACGCAACAGGGGCGGCAGATGCCGCGAAGGCGGGAAGCAGTGGCGTCTCAGCCCGCAACGCGCATGACGCCGGCGACTTGACAAGCAACGCCGCTGCGTCGATCAGTCCACCGCTCCGGGATCTGCGCGCGGCGTGGCGTATCTTGACGCCGCCCGATGAAATCTGGATATCGAATGTTGCCGGCGAGAGCATCGCGGCCCTGATCGCCGCG
Organism: Robbsia sp. KACC 23696; assembly: GCF_039852015.1. Taxonomy (NCBI): domain Bacteria; kingdom Pseudomonadati; phylum Pseudomonadota; class Betaproteobacteria; order Burkholderiales; family Burkholderiaceae; genus Robbsia; species Robbsia sp. KACC 23696. The sequence goes on from NZ_CP156626.1 coordinate 3,474,252, forward strand.
GAATGCGACGCTTTATGGCCCGCGGCCCCGCGACATGTGATTCGCGCGCAGCGGACACAGTGCGGCTTGGTCAACGGTTACCTGGAAGCAGAGCGCTTGGGAAGTGATCGATGGGCCGGCATGATCGCCGCGCGCGCGGCCTATCCCGGGGAAGCGTTGCTGATCGCCACATTCGGCACTGCGACGACGATCGATACGATCACCGCCGCAGGAGAATTCGTCGGCGGCTGGATTGCACCCGGTTGGCGTGTGATGCTGCAATCGCTCGGTCAAAACACCGCGCAATTGCCGATGCTCAACGATGCGCAAGCGCATGCCGGCAAGGACACGGCGTTCGGACGCACGACGCGCGAAGCCATTATCGAAGGGTGTCGTCAGGCGCAGGCGGGAATGATCCTCTCGGCATGGCGCAATTGGTGCGATGCCACAAAAGACGAAGAGGCGCCGCGTCGTTGCATCGTCGCAGGCGGTGCCGCCAATGAGATCGTGCCGGCGCTGCCGGTCGCGGTCACGCGACATGACGACCTGGTTCTGCACGGCCTGTCACGCATCGCCCAAAGCCCGGAAGCGGGCTAAGGACGACGCCCCGGCGTCACGGTGTAGCGTCGAGACGCCGGGGCACCGCTCAGGAAGCGGCGCGCACCTTGCGAAGCAAAGCGGTGGTCGAGCGCTGATGCTCGAAAGGGATCGCCAATGCACGGCCGCCCCAGCCACGTACCAATGCCGATTCGGGCAGCGCGTCCATGTCGTAGTCGCCGCCCTTCACCAACACGTCGGGACGCAAGGCGCGGATCAGTTCGACCGGCGTCGATTCGCTGAAACCGATGACGGCGTCGACATCGACCAACGCAGCCAGCAGGGCCATGCGGTCCGCCTCGGCGTTGATCGGACGATCGTCTCCTTTCCCGAGCGTCCGCACCGACGCGTCGCTGTTCACGCCGACGATCAGGAAGGCGCCCAGTGCCCGAGCACGCGCCAGATACGTGACATGTCCCCGATGCAGGATATCGAACACGCCATTCGTGAACACGACCGGCTCTGGCAGGTCCGCACGCCGCGCGAGCAGCGTTTCAAGCGTCACGATCTTGCGCTCGAAGCCAGGCGCATGGGACGGCGAGCCGGTGGGCGACGTCGCCGCACCGGACAGGGACGACTCGCTCATGGTAGCCGGCCCCTTGCTCAAGCGCCTGCTGGCGCGGGAGCCGCTTCGCCGCCGGTGGCGGCTTGCATGCGCTGAACCACTTCCTTGCGGTAGCGGTTCAGTTCCTGGACCGACGCAAACGGGCGCTCGAACAGAATCGACAGATTGTGCAGGATCCGCTCGACGACCTTGGTTTCCCAGACGGCATCGAACTTGATCTGCTCATCCAGCCAATGCTCGAGCCAATCCGGGTCCGGCAGGCGCGACTGCACCGTATCGCGCGGGAACAGATCCTGATTCACGTGCAGATTGGTCGGATGCAGCGGCTTTTCCGTGCGACGCGCGGACGCCATCAAGACGCCGATCTTTGCGAACGCGGCACGCGCGACGTCACCGGTTTGGGCCAGCGCACGCTTCATGTAGCGCAGATACGCACCACCATGACGTGCTTCGTCACGCGAGATCGTTTCGTAGATCGCCTTGATGACGGGCTCGGTGTGCCATTCGGCAGCACGACGATACCAATGGTTCAGGCGAATTTCCCCGCAGAAATGCAGCATCAGCGTTTCGAGCGGCGGCGCCGGGTCGAACGGAAAGCGCACTTCGTGCAGTTCCTTCTCGCTGGGCACCATTTCAGGACGGAACCGGCGCAGGTACTCCATCAGAACCAGCGAATGCTTCTGTTCCTCGAAGAACCAGACGCTCATGAACGCCGAAAAGTCACTGTCGTGACGATTGTCGCGCAGGAACATTTCGGTGGCAGGCAACGCGGACCACTCGGTGATCGCGTTCATCTTGACCGTTTTCGCTTGTTCGTCCGACAGCATCGACGCGTCGAACTTATCCCAGGGGATATCCTTATCCATATCCCAGCGAACCGACTCAAGCGATCTGTAGAGTTCGGGGTAAAGCATACCGTTCATTTTTCCTCTAACCTCATCGGATAGGCCACGACGACGTTCGGCACCGGCGTACGCGGCGGACGGACGGGCTGCAAGCCCCACCCCAATGACCTCAAACGCGGCCAATCCACCAGACGGCCGGTCATCGCGCCCGCTTAAGGCGGCGCACGGAGCGTAGCTTACAACTGTCGGGCCGCATCATAACATGCGGACTTTTGCCCTCGACCAGGCAACCACCTGATTCTCATCTTCTCATGCGCAGGATCAAAAAACCGAATATCGTCAAATCGATAGGGACATGCTGTCGAGTCGGCGCGACGTTTTCCGCCACTACATTGCGCTTGTTTTCAGCGCCTTCCCACATCTTTCCTCGCCGCACGGTCCACATTGCCGTGGCGGCGATCGTTCTAACATGCAGTGGCGCGGGCCTCCTGTCGCCCAAACCGGCCTGGGCCTACGATCCGCTCGAATTCGTGCCGGACCAGGTGGCGGCCGCCCGCCTGTACGGCAGCGCGGTGATGCGACGGTACGGGCGTCCTGCGTATGGCATCAAACTTTTCGTCGATCTGGGCACGTTTTCGGCCGACGATTTGTCGCGCGAATCCTTCGCCCTGGACCTGGAATATAAAAGCGCCCTCAGCGGCGCCGAGATCGCCAGCGCCTTCACCGGTCAAATGGCCGACGAGGGGATCGCGACCGGTGCCCAGATCCGCGCCTGGCACAAGCAGCTTGCGCAGTTTCTGCCGTCCGTTCAGGCCAGCCAGCATCTGACGGCCGTCTTTCACCCCCGCGAAGGCACGCGATTCTTCCTCAACGGCAATCCGGTCGGACTGATCGCCGGCAACGATTTCTGCCGGGCATTCTTCGGCATCTGGCTCGACAGCACGACGACGATGCCCGATCTACGGGCGCGGCTCCTGAAAGGCGCGGGCTGACTGCCGGGTCGCACGCCCGGCGCCTCGCGATGTCACGCGTCGGTCGACGCGCGCGGCTTCCGCCCGACGCTTGCCCGCGCGCCGGTGGCACGGCCCCCGGAGGCCGTGCTCGACGACGCGCCCTTCGCGGTCTTCGACACCGTTGCCGGACGCGGCGCCGCCCGTTTTGAGACCGGCTTCGTCGGCTGCTTTGCCGTCGTGGACGTCCGGCCCGCGGCCGAGCGGGACGGTGCCGCCTCTCCTCGCTTCGCAGTCGACGCTGCGCCCGCCTCCGAAGCGCTCGCTGGCGTCCGCGTTGCCTGAGCCGGTGCCGTACCAGCCGGCGCCGTCGTCTTGCCATCGGACGGCGCGACCGACGCCGCCGCGGCGGCCATTTGCTGGAACTGATCGTTCAACATAGCCCACCAGCGCTGCGGATCGAGCGCCGGCACCGCCGCCATGCCCGCGCCCAGGCTCGCCGCCATTGCTTCGCCAGCGGCCTCGGCTGAAGCATCGCTCGTCGACGCCGCGCCGGAGGCACCAGGGCCCTCCCGCATCGATTTTGCCGCCGCCTCGCCGACTGCCGCGCTCGCCGCGCCGAAGGCACGCAAGGTGGCCAGGGTCGCGCGCTGCACTTCCAGCGCTTGCGTGGTGGATTGCAACATCTGCAAATTCAATTTCAGCCAATGCTCGACCGCGCGCAGGTCGGCGATGCGTTTATCGAGTTCGTCCACCTGCGTCAGCGGCGCGATCATCTCGGACATCATCGACAAGGACGGGGACAGCCCGGCAAACGGCGCGTTGAACACGGCGGCCAGTGGGTCCGAGGGGGTAGAGGCACCCGCTGCAGTCCCCGGCATGCCTGCAGCGCCCGGCGTCATCGCGGCAAGCGCGGCCATCGGCCCCCAAGCGTTTAGACCGCCGAAAGGAAAGGCGGCGGCGGCGCCTGGCGCGCTACCGGGTGCGCCAGGGAATCCGGGGAAGCCCGTCGGCAATCCGGGTATCGCCCCGGCGAGGGACTGCGGAAAGGCGCCGGGGAAGGCGCCGGATAAAGCGTCCGGGAAACCCGCCGGCATTGGCGGGAAAGGCGATGCCGCGCCCTGTGGCCAGAGACTGCCGGCATCGGCACCCGGCATCGCACCGCCTGGCGCGTCGGTGGCCGAGGGCATCCACATCGACCACAACTTCTGCCACGCTTCAGGTCCGCCTTGTTCAGACATCGCTTCTCTCCGCTAAACGGCGGTGCGGCCTCGCGTGGACCTGGAACGATCCGAGTCATTCGAGCGGCACACGGGACAGCCATCGCGACGGCGACGGCGCACCCTGGCGTGTGTCGGCAGGGTTTCGACCGACCTCGGCCCGCACCGCCTGCTTGTACATGAATCCATCTTACAGCGGCGCCGCGGCGCTGTGGCGGTGCCGCGGGTATTAACGGACAACGGCGCACATCGCACCGATGCGCGGCGCGAGCGTCTTCAGTCGGCGGTCGCTTCGCCGCGGGGCGAGAGGCTGGTCTCGATCGGACCGCAATACGTCGTGCCACGGTCATCGCGCAGGTCGATGGCGATGCGATCGCCCACCGACAGCAGCCGCGTATCCGGACCGGCATAGCCTGGCGCGCCCAATACGATCGTACCGGCGCTGATCCCCTGCGTCCGTGCCAGCAAGGCGTTCACCGTCGCGAAACCGCCGATGTCGGCGCGCAGGCGCGCTGTCTCGCTGCCCGGGACGTCGTCCTTCGCGGACGCGCCGCCGTCGCTCAGCCGCTGGCCGTTCAGTTTGACGTCGACGCGTCGGCGCAGCACGCCGTGATGCCAATCGTCGCCGAATACATCGGGCGTAACGGCTAGCGCCGCAAATGCGAGCGCCTCGTAGGCGGTGGCATCGAATGCCCCCGGAACCGGTCGCTCGTCGAACGCGTCCATGACCGCCGCGGCATCCGAGGCGGGCGCGCGGAACGAGGCGAAGAGCGTGAGCAAACGTACCGACGCGACGGCCTCCATCGGCACCGCGCCCGGCGCGACGTCGCTCAACAGCGCCGCCACCCCGCTGCGCAAGGTCAACTGCCGCGTGTCGTCGGCAACCAGAATGTCCTCTCGCGCACCGCCCAATACATCCGCACGGCGGATGGCAAACCACTCGCCGCCGACCGCCTCTTTCACCGGATGCGTGGCGTCGATACAGCGCCAAGCGCGCGGCAACGGCGCCATGCAGGCCTTGGCATCGAATTTGAACGACCGGCGCACGCGACCGCCGTTCAGCGACTCATACAGCGTCCGCAGCTGCGGCGCGTAAAAATGCCAGTCCTCCAGCACGCGCTGCAAGGTTGGCGCGATTGCATCGGCGATCGCCGCGGTTTGCAAATCCCGGGACACCACGATCAACTGACCGTCGCGGGTGCCATCCTTCAATGTGGCGAGCTTCATCTATGACCGGAAAAGTAAGGCAGGGCGGAGCGCCATTTTACGTGACTCGCCCGGTACCGCGCGCCGCATCGCACATAGGAACGCGCAATGCGCGACAATGCGGCCATGCGTGACGCCCCTTCTCCTTCGATCCCCCCTGCCGGCAAGGCCGCCTCGCGCGCCACGAGGCGCGACGACGAACGTGGTGCCTGGGCCGCGTTACATCGTGGCCTGCGCCGACGACGGCGGCGGGCGGCGATGGTCATCGCGGCGGCCGCCATCGCGCATCTTGCTGTCGCGGGGGCGGTGCTTTCCGGCTTCCTCGGCGCGTCCCACGGCCTCGAACCGGCCGCGAAGGCGCACGCAGTGGTCGCCCTGCTCCAGACGACGCGAATCGCGCGCGACGGCAAACATGCGGACGCGCGCCATTCCGCAGAGAACCCTGCGGAGGACACCGAGAAACCGCGCGAGAGAGAGGCGTTTCAGCCTTTGTTGATCGCTCCCCCCCCGCCGCAAAACGCTGCTGTTGCGCAGAGCGCCCAGGCACCCCACCCGTCGAGCGGCCCGGTACGCCCGAGCAAGCATGCCGGCCGCGCCCATGCGGTGAATGCCGATGCAGACGGTGCGCCCGCGCATGGCGCCGCGGCCGCCGCTCCCTCAGACTCCAGCGTTGCCCACAGTCCGCGATCGGCGGAGGACATCGAAGCCAGCGCTGCACGACTTGCCTTGGCTGCAGGCGTCACCGCCGCGTCCGCGAGCGCCCAGGCGGCGCCTGCGTCGCCCGGAAGCGCAACGTCGAGCGCACAGGAGGGCGCGCGTGGCGCAGCGGCGGCCTCGGCGGCGGCCACTGCGGCAACAGCAGGCACGGCCGCATCGCGCACCGCCAGTGCGCCGGGAGGCGCGCCGGCCCCGGCAGGCGTACCGCCCGGCAACACCACGCCCGGTGCCGCGCAGAAAGGCGTGCGATTCGCGCTGATGCCGTCCAGCGACCTGGTCTACGACACCTTCTACAACGGCGCGCAAAACCAGAGCGGCACCCTGCACTGGCGCACCGACGGCCAACACTACTCGCTGCTCGTCTCGATGCCGGTGCCTTTTATCGGCACCTTCAGCTATCACAGCGAGGGCCATATCGACGACTACGGCATCGCCCCGGACACGTATACCGAGACACGCGGCAGGCGCGGCGAGTCGGTCTCGCGATTCGTCCGCGACGGCGGCGCACCGCATGTGTCGTTCACTCGGAGTCCGAACGACGTGCCGCTGGCTGCCGGCACGCAGGATCGATTCAGTATGATCTTTCAGCTTGCAAGCCTGGTGCGCGCCGACCCGTCACGCTACACGCCCGGCGTGACCCGGGCGTTCGATGTCATCGACAGCAACAGCGCCGAGACCTGGCCGATTCAGACGATCGGCCCCGATCAGACGCTGCTCGGCAACCGGCAGGTCGCGACGCTGCACTTCATGCGCCTGCCCCGCAAACCCGGCGACAAGCGCCGTATCGACGTCTGGCTCGCGCCCTCGATGAACTGGATTCCGGTGCGAATCATGCAAACCGAACCCAACGGCACGCAGATCGAGCTGGTTTTTCACGCGCGCCTGTCGCCCGCTGGGTCGCCCGCCGCGGGCAACGACGCGGCGTCGGACGCAACGCATGACGCCGTCGACGACCGCGATGCCGCCACGGCCGCGGTTTCGGCGCACCAGGACGGCCCCTGAGGTCAGCCCCCGGGCACGCCCCTTGCAACAGCCTGCTTGATTTCCGTAGGCACTGCCCCATCTACGTTCCCTAGCCGGACGCCTCGACGGATCGGCCGATGCGCGAGCGCAACATATCGCACCCCGCATCGGTGATCGCGCACTTTACGATTCGTGAGAAATCAGCCAATCTGGAACCGGATGCCCAAGGACGCAAACGCTGGCCGTCCTTGATACGTTTGACGATGCAACGCTTGTCCATACCGAGCTTCTCCGCAGGAGCGGTGCCATCGTCCCGGCGCCATCGACGCTCTCCCGCCTGTTTTACGGCATGGCCTGCCTGCCCGCCCGACCGCCTGGCATCCGCGACATCGGCTGTTCGTCTGGAGCAGGACTCACTGGAGTGTCGCCATGCAAATGATCTACAACAGCCCGAACTATTGCGTCGTCGAATTTGCGGCCGAAGGCGAAGCACGCCTGACCGCTGGCGGCTATGAGATCGTCGACAAAAATCTACAGCGTGAGTGGTATATCGACGGCATTCTCGCCATGCAGTTCCGCGAGCATGTCCAAAAGCTGATCGAGCAGGAGCCATCTCTGGAAGAAGTCGACGAGTTCCTGGGCCGTTTCGACAGCTTGATGCTGCACCCCGTCATCCTGCACTAGGGCCACCGTCCTGCAACCCGGGCCGCAGCGGGCCCGGGCCCCATCGCCGTAGGCTGTCTACGGCGCATCCACTTCCCCCCGCCTCGCCTGCACATCGATGCGCCGCGCATTCGCGGGCCATATGACGTTTAGGCGTTGCAGGACGCGTCAGCCGAACCGGCAGGTCGCCGATCGGCTAGAATCGTGTCTTTGGTAAATGTGCCGGTCCCGGTCGCCTCTTCCCGCCCACGCGGGCCAGCGCGCGCGATCGCGCCGTGCCACGAACCGCATCCAGCTGCCACTATGTCCTCGTCCACTACGGTTTCCTCCCCCGTCGCGTCGGCCCCCTCCGCTGCCATTGCGCCCGTTCGCGCCTATACGCGGGGCGCGCAACTGCCCGCGTTACTGGCGCAGCGCATCCTAATTCTCGACGGTGCGATGGGAACGATGATCCAGCGCTATAAGCTGGACGAGGCCGCTTATCGGGGCACGCGTTTCGCCGATATCACGCAGGACGTCAAAGGCAACAACGAATTGTTGTCGCTGACGCAGCCGCAGGTGATCCGCGAAATCCACGACCAGTACCTGGCTGCCGGCGCCGACATTATCGAGACGAACACGTTCGGCGCGACGCGCGTCGCGCAGGACGACTACAAGATGGACGCGCTGGCGTATGAAATGAATCTGGCCTCGGCCAAGCTGGCGCGGGAAGCGTGCGACGCGGCGTCGACGCCGGACAAGCCGCGCTTTGTCGCCGGCGCCATCGGACCGACGCCGAAGACCGCCAGCATATCGCCGGATGTCAACGATCCGGGCGCGCGCAATGTCTCTTTCGAGGAGCTGCGGCAGTCGTATTACGAGCAGGCGAAGGCGTTGATGGAGGGCGGCTCCGATCTATTCCTGGTGGAGACCATCTTCGATACGCTAAATGCGAAGGCCGCGTTGTTCGCGCTGGACCAACTCTTCGAGGATAGCGGCGAGCGCCTGCCGATCATGATCTCGGGAACGGTGACCGACGCGTCCGGGCGCATCCTCTCCGGCCAAACGGTCGAAGCATTCTGGAATTCGCTGCGACATGCCCGTCCTTTCACGTTCGGGCTGAATTGCGCATTGGGCGCGACCTTGATGCGCCCGTATATCGCCGAACTGGCGAAGCTGTGCGATTGCGGCGTGTCCTGCTACCCGAACGCCGGCCTGCCGAATCCGATGAGCGACACGGGCTTCGACGAGACGCCGGATGTCACGTCGCGCCTCGTGAAGGAGTTCGCGACATCGGGTCTGGTGAATATCGCCGGCGGCTGCTGCGGCACGACGCCGGACCATATCGCCGCGATCGCCCAGGCCTTGAGCCAGGTGGGGCCGCGACGCTGGCCCTCGCAATACCAGCATCGCGACGAGGACGTCGCCGCCTGAGGTTGGGTTCGTCTGAGCTCCTGAAACGCATTCCCTGTCGCGTCGGCATCCCTGCCGCGCGCTGAACCTGATAAACGACCGACCGCACCCGTATGTCCGACACCCCGATCGCTCGCCCGATGCGCCTGTCCGGCCTCGAACCCTTCAACATCGGCGCCGGCGCGCTGTTCGTCAACGTCGGCGAACGCACCAATGTGACCGGCTCGCGCGCTTTCGCGCGGATGATCCTGAACGAGCAATACGACGAGGCGCTCGCGGTCGCGCGGCATCAGGTCGAGAACGGCGCCCAGGTCATCGACATCAATATGGACGAGGCGATGCTGGATTCGAAGGCGGCGATGGTCCGCTTTCTGAATCTGATCGCATCGGAACCCGACATCGCGCGGGTGCCGATCATGATCGACTCGTCGAAGTGGGAAGTCATCGAGGCGGGCCTGAAGTGCGTGCAGGGCAAGCCGATCGTCAACTCGATCTCCTTGAAGGAGGGCAAGGAAGCCTTCCTGCATCACGCCCGTCTGGTGCGCCGCTATGGCGCCGCCGCGGTCGTGATGGCCTTCGACGAGAAGGGCCAGGCCGACACCTTTGCGCGCAAGACCGAGATCTGCGCACGCAGTTATCAGGTGCTGGTCGAGGATGCCGGTTTCGATCCGGAAGACATCATCTTCGATCCGAACATTTTCGCGGTGGCCACGGGCATCGAGGAGCACAACAACTACGCGGTCGACTTCATCGAAGCCACGCGTTGGATCAAGCAGAATCTGCCCTACGCCAAGGTCAGCGGCGGCGTCTCGAACGTGTCGTTCTCGTTCCGCGGCAATGACGCGGTGCGTGAAGCGATCCACACGGTGTTCCTGTACCACGCGATTGCCGCGGGCATGGACATGGGCATCGTCAACGCCGGCCAGTTGGGCGTCTACGCGAATCTGGACCCGGAGTTGCGCGAGCGCGTCGAAGACGTCGTGTTGAACCGACGCGAAGACGGCACCGAGCGCCTGCTCGAAATCGCCGACCGCTTCAAGGGCGGCGGTGCCGCGAAGAAGGAAGAGAACCTGGAATGGCGCCGGCAACCGGTGGCCGAGCGGTTGGCGTACGCGCTGGTACAGGGCAACACGACCTTCATCGTCGAAGATACCGAGGAAGCGCGTCAGCAGATCGCCGACGCCGGCGGCCGTCCGATCCAGGTGATCGAAGGGCCGCTGATGGACGGCATGAATGTGGTTGGCGACCTGTTCGGCGCCGGCAAGATGTTCCTGCCGCAGGTGGTGAAGTCCGCGCGCGTGATGAAACAGGCCGTCGCGCATCTGATCCCCTTCATCGAGGAAGAAAAAGCCCGGATGGCCGCCAGCGGCGCCGACGTTCGCGCAAAGGGCAAGATCGTCATTGCGACGGTCAAGGGCGATGTACACGACATCGGCAAGAACATCGTCTCCGTCGTGCTCCAGTGCAATAACTTCGAAGTGGTCAATATGGGCGTGATGGTGTCCTGCGCCGATATCCTGAAAAAGGCCAAGGAAGAGAACGCCGATATCATCGGCCTGTCCGGCCTGATCACGCCGAGCCTGGAAGAAATGGCCTATGTGGCCGCCGAGATGCAGCGTGACGACTATTTCCGCGACCGGCAGACGCCGCTGTTGATCGGCGGCGCGACGACCTCACGCGTCCACACTGCCGTGAAGATCGCGCCTTTCTACGACGGTCCGGTGGTGTATGTACCCGATGCGTCGCGTTCGGTATCGGTCGCGTCGAGCCTGCTGTCCGACGAAGGCGCCAAGGCTTATATCGAAAACCTTCGAACCGACTACGAGCGCGTGCGCCAGCAACACGCGAACCGCAAGGCGACGCCGATGGTGACGCTGGAGCAGGCGCGCGAGAACCGGCTCAAGCTCGATTGGTCGCAGTACACGCCGACGACGCCGAGCTTCATCGGCCGTCGCGTCATCAATAACTACGACCTGTCGAAGCTCGCCGAATACATCGATTGGGGTCCCTTCTTCCAGACCTGGGATCTGGCCGGCCCCTATCCCGCGATCCTCGACGACGCCGTGGTCGGCGACGCCGCGCGCAAGGTGATGGCGGACGGCAAGGCGATGCTGGCGAAGATCATCCAGAACCGCTGGCTGACGGCCAACGGCATCGTGATGCTGCTGCCGGCGAACGTCGTACACGACGACGACATCGAAATCTATACCGACGAGACGCGCACCGAAGTGGCGCTGACCTGGCGCGGTCTGCGCCAGCAAAGCGAGCGGCCTGTCGTCGACGGCGTACGTCGCCCCAATCGCTGCCTGGCAGACTTCATCGCGCCGAAGGACAGCGGCAAGGCCGACTATATCGGCCTGTTCGCGGTGACGGCGGGATTGGGCGTTGAGGCGCGCGAGAAAGCATTCGAGGCGGCGCACGACGACTACAGCAGCATCATGTTGAAAGCCCTCGCCGACCGCTTCGCTGAAGCGTTCGCGGAGCATCTGCACGAGCGCGTACGGAAGGAGTTGTGGGGCTATGCCGCGCAGGAAACGCTGTCGAACGACGACCTGATCCGTGAGAAGTATCAAGGGATCCGTCCGGCACCCGGCTATCCGGCCTGCCCGGACCACCTGGTGAAACGCGCGATGTTCGACGTCATGCATTGCGAGGACATCGGCATGAGCCTAACGGAATCGCTGGCCATGCTGCCGGCGGCAAGCGTGTCCGGTTTCTATCTGGCCCATCCGGAGAGCACGTATTTCTCGGTGGGCAAGATCGGCGAAGATCAAGTGGCCGACTTTGCCGCGCGCATGGGCCTGTCCGATATCGACGCGCGACGCGCGTTGGCGCCGCTGCTGCCTTAAGCCGCGCCGGATCGCGCGACGCTTGCGGTGACTGCGATAAAAAAAAGCGGCCCGCAGGCCGCTTTTTTTTCAGACACTTCAGACACCCCAGAGGATATCGGCTTTTTGCTTCTGCGCGTGGCGCATCATGTCCAGCAGCGGAAACGCGCGCTGCGCGAGGTGGACCGCGTCGTGATGCAGCGGATCGCCGCTCGCCGTGGCGTAGTGCGATTCATGCGCAGCATGCTTGGCCTTGTCGACGGCAATCGCCGATTCCAGGCGCGTGATGGCGTTTTCCATTTCGTCATGGTGGATGACGCCGCGTACGCCCAAAGGCTTACCGAGCAGACCGACCAGATACTGCGCCAGCGTTTCGGTCATCAGCAATTCCGGCGCTGCAGGGGATTTGAAAGCTATCAACATGGTTCATCTCCATCATTCTTTCTTTTCTCGACTACCGCTTTCCTGTCCTTGGTCCATGCCTTTTCAGACCATGGTTGATCCCGCCCCCGGCATCCTTGAACAGGAAGCGCCTGGAACCCATCATAGCACCTGCTAAAATCTCGCATCCAAGCGCTGTCTTTGCCGTAACCGTTACGTAAACGTTGCGCCCGCGAGGTCGGGAACCGCCCGCCCGCCGTTATATTCCGTAACGCGAATGCCGTAAAACGCTCCGCGCTGCCCGGCTTCACAGGACTCGAACAATGTTGCCCGAACACTCACTTCTGCTTCAAAACATGCTGTCGCAAGCGACGACGAGCGTCGGCACCGACGCCGCCCATGCCGCTGCCGCAGCGGCCGCCGACGGTACGGAAGGCGCTGCTGTCGCCTTCCAGGCCCCGGCCATCGTGCTCGAACGACCGAAATCGGCGGCACATGGCGATGTCGCCTGCAATGTGGCGATGCAGATCGCCAAGCCCTTGCGCAGCAATCCCCGGCAACTGGCCGAACGGATCGTCGCCGCGGTCATGGCGGACCCGCGCGCGGCCGAGCTGCTGAGCAGCGCCGACGTCGCCGGCCCGGGCTTCATTAATTTCCGTCTGGCCGACAGCGCACGTCAGGCCGTGGTGACCGCCGTCCTGCAGGCGCCGGACACGTTCGGCAACAGCGGCGCGCACGCCGGCGAGCACGTGCTGCTCGAATTCGTTTCGGCGAATCCGACCGGGCCGCTGCACGTGGGCCATGGTCGTCAGGCCGCACTGGGCGATGCGCTGGCGAATCTGATGCAAACGCAGGGCTGGGATGTCTGGCGCGAGTTCTACTACAACGACGCCGGCGTGCAGATTCAAACGTTGGCGCTGTCGGTGCAGGCACGCGCCCGCGGCTTCAAGCCGGGCGATGCCGAGTGGCCGGAGTCGGCGTACAACGGCGACTATATCGGCGATATCGCGCGCGACTATCTGGCCGGCGCCACCGTGGCGGCCAAGGACGGCGAGCCGGTCAAGGGTGTTGGCGAGATCGACAACCTGGACGCGATTCGTCGTTTTGCCGTGGCCTATCTGCGCCATGAGCAGGACATCGATCTGCAGGCGTTCGGCGTCTCGTTCAACCACTACTACCTCGAATCGTCGCTGTACGCGGACGGCCGTGTCGACCGCACGGTGAAGCGCCTGATCGACAGCGGCAAGACGTTCGAGGAAGGCGACGCGCTGTGGCTGCGCACGACCGACTACGGCGACGACAAAGACCGCGTGATGCGCAAGACCGACGGCACGTACACTTACTTCCTGCCCGACGTCGCCTATCACGAAGCAAAGTGGGAGCGCGGATTCACGAAGGTCATCAATATCCAGGGCTCGGATCACCACGGCACGATCGCACGCGTCCGGGCCGGCCTGCAGGCGCTGTCGATCGGCATCCCGCAAGGCTATCCGGACTATGTGCTGCACAAGATGGTCACCGTGATGCGCAACGGCCAGGAAGTGAAGATCTCGAAACGCGCGGGCAGCTATGTGACCGTGCGCGACCTGATCGAATGGTCGGGCGGCGTCAGCATCGACGCCGACAAGAGCGGCGCCGGCATCACGACGGACGCGGACGTGATCCGTCGCGGCCGCGATGCGGTCCGCTTCTTCTTGATCTCGCGCAAGGCGGACACCGAATTCGTATTCGACGTGGACCTCGCGCTGAAGCAGAATGACGAGAACCCGGTGTATTACGTGCAGTACGCGCACGCCCGGATCAGCTCGATCCTGACGACATGGACCGAGTCCGGCGGCGATCTGGCGGCCTTGAGCGCATTGTCGCCGGCCGATCTGGCGCCGTTGAACAGCGACCGCGCGAAGGATCTGCTGCAACGCCTGGCCGAATATCCGGATATGCTGAGCCGAGCCGCGGCAGACCTGGCGCCGCACGCGCTGGCTTTCTACCTGCGCGACCTCGCCGGCGATTTCCATTCGTTCTACAACACGGATCGCGTGCTGGTGGACGATGTGACGGTGAAACACGCGCGTCTGGCGCTGCTCGCGGCAACGCGCACGGTTCTGGCCAAGGGCCTCGCGGTGCTCGGCGTATCGGCACCGCAGAAGATGTAATCGAACGGGGTGAGTCGCTGTCCCGACGCCACGCGCGTTTTGGTACAGCGGCCCGCCAGCTCAACACTGTAGGGATATCAGATGGCAAGCAAGCAACGTCGGTCGTCCTCGAAAACGACCAAGCAGCACGGCGGCACTCTCCTGGGCGTCATACTGGGTCTGATCGTGGGTCTGGCGATCGCCGTGGTGGTCGCGCTCTACATCACGCGCTCGCCCACGCCGTTCGTGGCAAAGAACCAGCCGGCGCAAGGCGCCAGCGCGACGGCCCCGACACCGTCGGCAGCCGAACCGACACCGCCCAATACGGCACCGGGCCAACCGGCCAACCCGTCGACGGGCCTGCTGGACGAGCCGAAGATCGTCGAAATGCCGAACTCGCCGTCGGCGCCCGCCTCCGCGCCGGCCGGCCCGGCGCCCACGCAGCAGTCGCCGACCGTCTGGGGTAGCGAGCCGCCGAAGCCCGCGACACCCGCCACGCCAGCGACACCGGCCACCCCATCGCAGCCCGCCACGCCACAGCAATCGGCCACGCCCGCGCAGCCGGGATCCGGTTATATGCTCCAGGTAGGCGCCTATCGCACCGCCGATGCCGCGCAGCAGCAACGCGCCAATCTGGCGATGCTCGGACAGGAAGCATCGGTATCAAAGGGCGTCAGTGGATCGACGACCTACTACCGTGTGCGTGTGGGTCCGTTCTCGACGCTGGATCAGGCGAACAAGGTCCGCCACGCGCTGACGAATCAGGGTTTCGACACGACGGTCTTCCGTTTCAGCGCGCAGTAATCACGCCGGCCGCCGATATCGGCGGCCTTGGCGGCGTGTGCTGCCGTGGAGCGATTGTCCCGGGTCCGCCCTTGCGCGCAGCGTACAAGGCGGTTTCAGGCACGTTTAAGCGTCGCTGGCTATACTCGCCGACATCGCATTGACGGCCCGTCCGGGACGGACGTCGCCTTTCCTTCATGAACTTGGAACTGGACTCAGATGAAAAGACTTCTTGGCGCGTTGTTTCTGTCGGTCGGGCTGATCGCCACTGCCGCGCATGCAGCGGACACCCCGGTGCTGAACAAGGACTACTCGGTACTGTCCAAGCCGCAGCCCGTGGATGTGCCTGCCGGCAAGATCGAAGTCACTGAATTCTTCTGGTACGGCTGCCCGCATTGCTTCGCATTCGAACCGGAAATCGAGAAGTGGGCGAAGGCGAAGGGCGACGACGTTGTCTTCAAGCGTATCCCGGTGGCCTTCAGCGATCAGTTCAAGCCGCACTCGTTGATGTACCACACCCTGGTCGCGATGGGCGTCGAGCCGGATCTGACGCCGAAGATCTTCAACGAGATCCACGTGAAGAAGGACTATCTGCTGACGCCGGAAACGCAGGCGAAGTTCCTGGCGACGCAGGGCGTGGACCCGAAGAAGTATCTGGCCACGTACAACTCGTTCTCGGTCCAGTCGGCGCTGAAGCGTGACACGGACATGATGAACAACTACCAGATCGATGGCGTGCCGACCGTCGTGATCCAAGGCAAGTACGTGACGTCGCCGGCCCAGACCCAAAGCCTCAACGGCACGATCAAGGTGATGGATTGGATCGACGCGCAGATCCGTGCAAAGAAGCTGTAATCATCCGGTCTGACCTGCTCGGAAAAGGGTAAGCTTGCGCGGATCGTTTCACTGGATCCGCTAGCCCATGAAAGTCTTCCTCACCGGCGCTTCGAGCGGGTTGGGATGGGCGCTGGCCGAGGAATTCGCTCGCCGCGCCCACGCTGCACCCATCGCTCCCGCCGTATCGCGCGACCCTTCCGCGCATGCATCCGTGTCGGCCTCACCGACCGCTGCCGCCGCTTCGTCTGCTTCATCTCCCTCGTTTGCCACGCCATCGTCTCCCCCCCTCCGGGCTGACGCGACAACGGTGCTTGCCCTCGTCGCGCGTCGTGCCGACCTCCTCGACGCGTTCGCACAGGCGCATCCGCACGTCCAGGTCGTGCCCTATGTGCTCGACGTGACGGACACCGAGGCACTACGGAATGCCGCCGACGACTTCATCGCCCGCTTCGGCCTGCCGGACCTCGTCATCGCCAACGCCGGCATCAGCCAGGGATCGATTACCGGGATGGGAGACCTGGATGCGTTCGCCCGCGTGATGGCCGTCAACTATCTCGGCATGGTGGCGACGTTCGAGCCGTTCGTCAGCAAGATGCGGCTGGCGCGCAAGGGCACACTCGTCGGCATTGCCAGCGTCGCCGGCGTGCGCGGTTTACCGGGCGCCGGCGCCTACAGTGCGTCGAAGGCGGCGGCCCTACGCTATCTGGAAAGTCTGCGCGTCGAGTGCCGACGGGCCGGCGTGGCGGTGGTGACGATCGCGCCCGGCTATATCCGGACGCCGATGACCGACGGCAATCCCTATCCGATGCCGTTTCTGATGGCGCCGGACGCCTTTGCTCGCGGCGCCGTCGACGCGATGCTTGCAAAGCGCCGCTTCACCGTTCTGCCCTGGCCGATGCGCTTGGTGGCGATGATCCTGCACGTCATGCCGCGCTGGCTTTATGACGCGCTGTTCGCCCGCGCCCCGCACAAACCCCGTCAGCCACGGCCGCCCGCACCACCCGGCGCGGCGTCGTCGACCTGTTCGACTGGCTCGACGGACGCATCGCCCGCCGCCACACCGCCGTCCAATCCACCGCCAGGACATTAGACCGAAGGAGATAATCTTTCACGGTATGGATAAAATCGTAAGACAATAAGCTCCGAGAATCCCGTATTGCCAGCGCAAGTATCGTTTTGACGATCGCGCCGAGGCACGATGCAGGGGCGTCACGCCGCATCGAAAACGGGTCCGGTTGAATACTGTTACGTTTATCTACCCGCCTGGAGTCTGTATGCGTTTTTTCTCGTATGCCGCGCCCGCCGCATTGCTGGCCGCTGCGTTGATCCTGCCTGCGGCGGCATCGGCGAAACCGCTGACCGTCTGTACGGAAGCCAGTCCCGACGGCTTCGATGTCGTCCAGTTCAATGCATTGACCACCACGAACGCATCGGCGGACGTGGTTTTCGACGGGCTGGTCAAATACGATGAAACGCAGCACAAGGTGGTGCCGGCGCTCGCCACCAGTTGGAACGTGAGCGCGGATGGACTGACCTATACCTTCCATCTGCGGTCGAACGTCGCCTTCCAGACCACCGATTGGTTCAAACCGACGCGCGCATTCGATGCCGACGACGTCGTCTTCTCCTTTACCCGGATGCTCGACGACAGCAATCCTTGGCACAAGGTCGCCGGCGCCAGCGGTTTCCCGCATGCGCACTCGATGGGCCTGGATAAGCTGGTCAAGTCCGTCGACAAGGTCGACGACCATACGGTGCGCTTTACCTTGAACCAACCGGACGCCGTATTCCTGTCGGTGCTGACGATGGGCTTCGCCTCGATCTATTCCGCCGAATATGCGGACCAGTTGCTGAAGGCCAATCAGACGGCGCAGATGAACGAGAAGCCGGTGGGTACCGGCCCGTTCCAGTTGCGCAACTACACGAAGGACGCGGTGATCCGTTACGACGTGAACAAGTCGTACTGGGGCACGAAGCCGAAGATCGACCGCCTGATCTATTCGATCACGCCGGACGCCGCGGTGCGCGCGCAGAAGGTCAAGGCGGGCGAATGTCAGATCGCGCTGTCGCCGAAGCCGCAGGATGTGCAGGACGCCGCCAAGGACCACGCGCTGAAAGTGGTGCAGACGCCGGCCTTCATGACCGCTTTCGTTGCATTGAACACGCAGCATAAGCCGCTGGACAATCCGAAGGTGCGGCAAGCGTTGAACATGGCCTTCGATCGCCCGACCTATCTGAAGACCGTTTTCGACGATACGGCCACGCCGGCTGTCGGTCCCTATCCGCCGAACACGTGGAGCTATGACAAGCAGCTGAAGGCCTATCCGCATGACATCGCGAAGGCCAAGCAGTTGCTCGCCGAAGCGGGTTATCCGAACGGCTTTTCGACGACGATCTGGACGCGCCCCACCGGCAGCGTGCTGAACCCGAACCCGAAGGTAGGCGCGGAACTGCTGCAGGCCGATCTGGCAAAGATCGGCGTGAAGGCCGAGGTCAAGGTGGTGGAATGGGGTGAGCTGATCCGTGACGCCAAGCAAGGTCAGCACGATCTGCTGTTCATGGGCTGGGCTGGCGATAACGGCGATCCGGATAACTTCCTGACGCCGCAGTTCGGTTGCGCCTCGGTGCAGTCGGGCATCAACTTCGCCCGCTACTGCGATGCCGGGTTGGAGAAGGATATCGCCGACGCGAAGAAGACCGATAACCTCGCCGCTCGCACCAAGCTGTATGTCGACGCACAGAAAAAGATCCACGACGAAGCACTGTGGATCCCGCTCGGCCATCCGGTGGCATCGGCCATCACCCGCAGCGATGTCAGCGGCTATCAGGTCAGCCCCTTCGGTCGCGTGCACTTCGATACGGTCAGCGTGAACTGATCCGTCGCAGCGATGCGCGCGAAACGCCGCATCGCTGCCCGAGACCAGCGCCGGGGTTTGCCTCCGGTGCTGATTGGTTGGTGATTTTCCCTGGTTGGTGATTTTCCCTTCAGGCGCCGCTCGCCGGCGCCCGTATCGCTTGCGGCTCTAGCCTGTCGTGAAACGATAGACGTCGTTCGCATCCACATCGCGACGCAATTCGCCGCGCAGCCACAGATAGTGCAAATGGGCCAGCGCCTCCCCCAGCGCGAAGGTCATCTGGTGCGTGTCCAATTCCCGTGGGAACATGATCGGCACGATATCGGCGGCACTGCGCGGCGCCTCCGCGCAGGCCTGCACGACTTCTTCCAGGCGCGCCTTATGATGCTCGCGCAGTTGTCGCAGACGCGGATGCAGACCGCGAAACGGCTTGCCGTGCGACGGCAGTACGAGGGTATCGGCCGGCAGATCATCGTAGCGTGTCAGCGACGTCAGGAAGTCGCCGAGCGGATCGCCTTCCGGCTCCGTATCGAACACCGACACATTGGTCGAGATGCGCGGCAACACCATATCTCCGGCAATCAGGATATTGCGCCGATCGCTGTACAAGGCCGCGTGCTCGGGGGAATGCCCCTGGCCGATGATCACGCGCCAATCAACGCCATTCATCAGGACCTGCTCGTGTTCCCGGATGCGACGGAATCGCGGCGGCACCGAAGGTACCAGCGTCGGATAATAGGCCGCGCGGTGCGCAATCTGTTCGAGCGCCACCGCGTCGTCGAAACCGTGGCGACGCATATGGTCGGCCGCCGCCACGCCGCCGCTGCCGGTGCTGGTGTCGGTCTGCGCCAACAAACGGCCCGTCGCATATTCGCCCACCGTCATCCACAGCCGTGCTTGCCAGCGCGCCTTGGCCCCGCCCTCGCAGAGCCAGTCCGCCGAGCCGAAATGGTCCGGATGGAAATGGGTGCACAGCACGCGGTGGACCGGCTTGCCATCGAGCAGGCTGTCGAAAATGCTTTCCCAATAGCCCTGCGTGACGTTACCGCCGATACCGGCATCGATGATCGTCCAGCCCGGCGCGGCGTCCGTCGCGCCCTCGTCGCGCGCCCTACCATCGCGCGGATCGAAGGGGTCGGCGATGACCCAGAGATTGATATGGTCCAGCGCAAAAGGCAGCGGCATCCGAACCCAATGGATGCCGGGTGCCACCGCGAAAGCCGTGCCGGGTGCCGGCAGCGTATCGCCAAAACAATAGTCTAGTTCGCGTTCGCTGGGTTTCATTCGTCAGGGAAGTGTGAGGTTGCTGTGGCATTGTAGACGATGAAGCCGGCCGCCCCGCCGAACGACCGGTGCCCGGGACGTCTATCGGACCGGTCCCGCGGCCATCGGCAAGCGTCTCCAATGACGTTACAATTTGTCGACGCCCTACCCTTAACACTTGATCGTGCGGCACAGGAAACACTATGACAGATCGCCGCCCCGACGCCGCCAACGATGCCGCCGGCCGTCCCAATACACCGGACGCCGCCGCGCCCACGACGGCGACGCAGACGACCGTGCCGACCGCGTCGCCTACTCCCGTCACGCCGGCCTGCTGCGTCGCCGATGACGGCACCGCGGTCAATCCGGACGCCTCGCTGGCGGCACTGTTCCAGAACAATCGGGAATGGGTCGATCGGATGATCTCGACCGACCCGGGCTACTTTACCCGTCTGGCCGACCAGCAGTCGCCCGACCTGCTCTGGATCGGTTGCTCGGATTCGCGCGTGCCTGCCAATGAGATCATCGGTTTGCCGCCCGGCGAAGTCTTCGTGCATCGCAATATCGCCAATGTCGTCGTGCCGTCGGACTTGAATTGCCTGTCGGTCATCCAGTTTGCGGTCGATGTGCTGAAGATCCGGCATATCGTCGTCGTGGGGCACTATGGCTGCTCCGGCGTGCGAGCCGCGATGACCGGCGCGCGTGTCGGCCTGGCCGACAACTGGCTAAGGCATGTGCAGGACGTGCGCGACAAGCATGCGGCGCTTCTCGAGCGCTGGCCGATCGGCGCGGCGCGGCACCGTCGGCTCGTCGAACTGAATACGCTGGAACAGGTCGTCCACGTCTGCAATACGAATATCGTGCTGGATGCCTGGCAGCGCGGGCAATCCTTGACGATGCACGGTTGGACGTATGGCGTCCACGACGGTCGTCTGCGCGATCTCGGCATGACGGTCTCGTCGCCCGCCGACCTGGCGTCCCACTACGATGCCTGCATCCACACGATCGGCGGACTGGGCAGCGGTCCGGCCGAATCGGTCGATTTCGCGGGCCTGCCCGCCGGCCAGGAGTGATGCGCCGCAGAGCAGGGCTTCCCGGATGAGCACCGATATGTCCCAGGGCCGGTCTGCATCGCGGGCCGGCGCGCTGTCGGCATCGAGAACGGCGACGATACCGACGGTCGCGCGCGCCTTGCTGCCGCTGGCGGTCCTGTTGCTCGCGTCCGGTATCGCGCGGGCCGCTACGTCGGAGCCGGGATCGGAAGCAATGTCGCCTGCGGATGCGACGCCATTCGATGTGCCGGCCCAGCCAGCCTATCCCACGCCGCCGATTGCCTTGCTCGCCCAGGCCCAGCAATCGCTGCCGGCGTCGACGACCATGCCGACGCTCCGATCGATATTGCGACCCGTGCCACGCGGTTTCGAGCGAGGACGGAGCGCGGCGGGCGTGCGGCGGCCCGGCGCGGCAGTCGCGCCCTCCGGTCCGGCTCCGGAAATGACGCCCATCCCGCCCCATGCGGCGAGCGTACCGATGGAAGCCTCCTCACCGGCCGGCGAGGCCAGCGTGCCGAACGCCGTCGCCGATGCCGACAGCCCGACAACGCTGCTGCCGCTGCTGCCACCCGGCATGAACGAGGCCGTCGTTCGCGTTCCCGTCGGCGATACCGGAAAGACGCTCGAAACGACGGTGTTTAAACCGGAGGGCGAGGGGCCATTCCCGGTGGTGGTCTTCAATCACGGCAAGGAGCCGGTCGATCCGCGCGAACAACCGCGTGCACGGCCGCTGTCCTTTGCGCGCGAATTCGTCCGCCGCGGCTATCTGGTCGTGGTGCCGAACCGGGAAGGCTTCGCCGAATCGGATGGCACCTATACCGAAGAGATCTGCAACCTCGAAGGGATTGGCGAAAGCCAGGCGCGGGACGTCGCGGCAACCGTCGATTGGCTGCACACGCGCCCCGACGCCGATACAAGCCGTGTGCTGGTCGTGGGCGCCTCATTGGGTGGCCTCGCGACAATGGCCTATGGGATGCATCCTGCCCCCGGGGTGCGCGGGCTGATCAATTTCTCGGGCGGACTGCGGCAGGAGCAATGTCCGACCTGGCAGCAGTCCCTCGTCGGCGCTTTCCGCGCCTATGGGGAGCCGGGGTCGCTGCCTTCGCTTTGGTTGTACGGTGACAATGATCGGAACTGGTCGACCAGCCTGGCCCTGCGAATGCGCGATGCGTATCGCGAGGCCGGCGGCAAGATCCAGTACGTCGACTTCGGCGACTACAAGGACAATGCACACCGCCTCGTCGGCGATCGCGACGGGGTGGCGATCTGGTGGCCCAGCGTCGACCGTTTCCTCGTACAGATCGGCTTGCCCGATACCGTCCGCGAGCGCGCGCCGGCCGTCCAACAGCCGCCGCCAAGCCACTTCGCCGCGCTCGACGACGCCGATGCCGTGCCCTATCTCGATGAGGATGGCCGAACCGGCTATCGCACCTTCCTCAAACAATTCCCGACCCGCGCCTTCGCGGTTTCGTCGGCCGGGGCATGGTCCTGGGCCGAAGGCGGCGACGACCCGATCAGCGTTGCCCTGGACAACTGCCAGCGCAATAGCGACACGCGCTGTCGCCTGTATGCGATCGACGATGCCGTCGTCTGGCAACCGTCCGACGCGGCCGGCGACGGTCACTGATGCGTCCGCTCCGCCGGTAAGCGATGGCGATGCCGTGGAATCACCCTGCCAATATTGGCGTTACTGCGCCCTCCTGCGCTAGCGCCTACAATGAGGACAGTTCGAACGACAGCAGTGTGCAGGGCAGGAGACACAATGACGGATAGCCGTACCCAGACGCTGGCGGCCACGGAAGCGCAACAGGCCAGCAACCGGACCACCGCACCGGCCGATCTTTCCAACGCGGAACCGACGAAGCAGCGCAGCATCCTGGCCAGCGGCGCGACCGAAACACCGATTGTCACGTCGGTCGCGCCTGTCGCGGGCGCGTCCGACACGGGCGCGCTACCGGCCTCCGCGCAACGCGTGGCGGCGCTGCTCGCAGAGCTGTCTCATCCGCATCCGGTGGTGATGTTGCCGCAGACTGGACGGACATCGGCGGAAGCCGCCGCGGCACTCGGTTGCGAAGTCGCCAATATCGCCAAGTCCATCATCTTCCGACGCATCGAAGACGACCGTCCGGTATTGGTCATCGCGAGTGGCATCAATCGAGTCGACGAAAGCAAGGTCACCGCGCAGGTCGGCGCGATCGGTCGCGCCGATGCCCGATTCGTCCGCGATGCCACCGGCTATGCCATCGGCGGCGTCTGTCCGATCGGTCATGTCGTAGCGCCCTTGACGCTGATCGATGCCGATCTGATGGCCCTGGACACGATCTGGGCGGCGGCAGGTCACCCGCATGCGGTCTTCAAGCTCGACGGCGCCGCGTTGGCGCGCTGGACCGGCGCACCGGTAATCGACGTCGCCGAACGTCGGTAAGCCGCGACGGACGACCCTGCCGTCAGGCTATCCGCTTTCGCGCGCCAGCCTGTCTAAGAGGCAAGCCACGACGCGCTGCGTCTTCGATGCATCACCCATCGCGCGTGCAGGGCTTTTGCATCGGCAATGGAACGCGGCGGAAACAGGGCATACCGTATGACTGTCGCGTTCCTGCCTCAACCGTATGATCGATCGTGAAACGCCTAGCCAATTTTCGTTGGCCAGTTTGATATCGGCGGCGCAGAATGGAATGCAGGGATGCCGGTTTTCCCAGCGTGCGTTGCCCCTAGCCTGGTCTCCCGATACTCAGATCGAGGTCTGCTTCTTATGTCACGTATTGTCATGATCGGCGACGCTTTTTCGAAGGTCCAGCGTCTCGCGCCGCAAGACATCCGCTTGTATGCGGAGCATGTCGACGACATGCATCCGCTGCATCACGACGAAGCGACGGCCAAGGCCGCCGGCTTTCCCCATATCCTGGCTTCCGGTTCGCAAACCACGGCCTATTTTCTCGCGGCGATCAACTCGCACTTCGCCAAGTTCGCGCAGCCGCTGCTACAGGATTTCTCGATCAAAGTGCAGCGCCCCGTCATTGCCGGCGATACGCTGACGATGACCTGGACCGTGGTGGATGCATTCTGGAAAAACGAGATGAACGGCGACCTGACCACGCTGGAAGGCACGGTCATGAACCAACGCGAACAATTGGTGTTGAGCGCAACCGCGAAGGTCCTGATCAAACCGCGATCGGCGGAACTCGGCAATAGCACCGGCTCCCCCTGATCAAAGCGGTCTCATCGACCGCGTATGACGCGATGCGCAGGCAAAAAAAAGCCGCTCCAAGTGGAACGGCGTAATCTTCGACGTGATCAGCGTCATCGCAGCATGCGATATCATCTCCGACCGGACGATACGCGAAAAGTTCCCCACTTTTCGCGGCGCGACCTGTCCGTATTCGAGCAAGACCTCTTCGACACCCCGCCACGACGGCGCTATACTGCGAACGCCCATTAAACGCACGATCGTGCTTTTTGTGTGAGATCGGATCTCGCGTCTTGCCCGGCGTATCGCAGCATCGAACGCCGCGCTTCATGCAATCGATTTACATGGCACGACCGGTCACGGAGAGCGCAGTCATGGCCATTCCCTTGTTGTTGCAGAACCTGCGATTGCCGCTCATCGGTGCGCCGATGTTCACGGTCAGTTATCCGGAACTCGTCATCGCCCAATGCCGTGCGGGCGTCGTCGGGTCCTTTCCTGCACTGAATGCACGTCCGCAGCCCGAGTTGGACGCCTGGCTAACGCGTATCGAATCGGAAACGCTCACACCCTATCCGGGCGTGAAGGCCAGCGCGCCGTTCGCGGTCAATCTGATAATCCATAAGACCAATCCACGTCAGGCGGAGGATGCCGCCGTCTGCATCGCGCACAAAGTGAAGATCCTGATCACCAGTCTGGGCGCACCGCCGCGCGAGCTGGTCGATGCCGTGCATGGCTATGGCGGTATCGTATTGCACGACGTGATCCATGCGAAACATGCGGAGAAAGCGCTGGCCGCGGGCGTCGATGGGCTAATCGTGGTGGCCAGCGGCGCGGGCGGCCATGCCGGCCGGCTGTCGCCCTTCTCATTGGTGGCCGAGATCCGGAAGTTCTATGCGGACGGGCTGATCGTGCTGTCGGGTGCGATCGCTACAGGGGGGGCCGTTGTCGCGGCACGCGCCATGGGCGCGGATATGGCCTATGTCGGTACCCGATTCATCGCCACGCAGGAGGCGCACGCGGCAGCCGAATACAAGCAGGCGATCGTCGCGGCCTCGACCGACGATATCGTCTATACGGACCGCGTTACCGGCGTACTCGGCAACTACCTTCAGGACAGTCTTGTTCGCGCCGGAATCGATCCTGCCGACACGCAGGCCGGGCCAGGTTCATTGCGCCTGTCCAACGAGCAGGGCAAGGCGTGGAAAGACATCTGGGGCGCCGGTCAGGGCGTGACCGCCATCGGCGATATTCCGCCCGTGCAGGAGCTAGTCACGCGAATGGCGACCGAATACCGTCAGACCTTGGATCGATTGGTGGGCATCGGCGAATAGACGCGCTGCGAGAAGAAGCGGAGGACCGGAGCCGATGCGCGAAACCGCGATCAGTTCCGATAGACATCCGACATCGGGCCCGGCACTTCGTCCCAGAGTGAATGGACGTTCGGCACGCTGGCCGCACGCAACACCGCCGGGCGACCGCCTGAGCGACGCTCGGCGTTGTAGCGCGCGATATCGGCACGCAACGTCCCGCCCACCCGCATTGCATCGACCGGCGGTACCGGCCGGTGTACGGCCGCGTGCATATGAGGATGACGTGCCGCACCGGCATCGACCGGCTTCCCATCGGCCAGGCCCGCGCCCGACGCCGATGCTGACGCAGACGGGTCCGCGCTCAGATCCGGATTCGAAGCGATGTCGGTTGTGGAAAGCGAGGCGGCGGCCGCATTCGTCGCCGCGCCATTGTCGGGCTGCGCGGCGCGCGATGTGGCGTCCGTCGCGGTCGGCCTCGGCTGAAGCGAGGTCACCACGGCGACACGCGATGCCCGCCCTACATCCGCCGTCACATCGTCGGCACTGTCACTGCCCGTCTGCGAACGATGCGCCGGCGTCACCTGTCCGATCAACATCGCGGCAGCCGTAGCAATAACGACAAGCGCGACAAATACAGCGAGTAAGGCTGGAAGTGATTTCGAGCGGCGAAGTGCGGTGGGCATAGCAAACTGCGATAATGAAGCCGACCTCAAAATAATCATTTACTGCGTGCGAGGCGCGCGCACTGCCACGCCTACACCGCCTTCCATCCGGACAACCGGCTCAGCCTTCGGCTTGATAACCAGGCATACTGAAACTGAACCGAGAGCCCGACTCAACCGCGTCGGCGGCGGCTGGCGGAGGTCGACGCTTTTACGACCAAGGACATGTACAGCATGTCTGAATCGCCTACGCCGACCCGCACATCAATATCCGAAAACCATGACAGGTTTATTAAGCCAACCTGACACGTGATCTCAATGTAAGCGGGCGCCCCAGCGATGTCGAGCCTCAAGATGTTAGTGTGGCCGCCCGGTTGTAACTGCATGTAACACCGCCCTTTGGCGCGTCTTCCGTACAACAGCTAGCGCCGCGCCGTCGAATTTAGTAGAAAATCGCATCAATCGAGCAAAAAAATGAATTTGTCATTTTAATCGGCACGCGTTTCAATACGCCTTTACTCGTCTGCCCTCCACATCATGGCTCGCCCTCGTTTTCTACCCGACAATTTCACGCTGTCGCTCGTTGCTACCGTCGTGTTCGCCAGCTTCTTGCCTGCTCGCGGTATTTTTGCGCCGATTTTCAGCAACCTGACCACCGCCGCGATCGTGCTGCTGTTCTTCCTGCACGGCGCGAAACTGTCGCGCGAAGCCTTGGTCGCCGCGATGACGCACTGGCGCCTGCACTTATGCATTCTGTGCAGCACCTTCGTCATGTTTCCCTTGCTCGCGATCGTTCTGAAGCCGGTATTGCTGCCGCTGGTCACGCCGGCGCTGTATGTGGGCGTGATGTACACGAGCATGTTGCCCTCGACGGTGCAGTCGTCCATCGCATTGACCTCGATTGCAAAGGGCAACGTCCCTGCGGCCGTCTGCGCCGCATCGGCGTCCAGCGTGCTCGGGATTTTCATCACACCGCTGCTCGCGGGGCTGATTCTCCAGACGCACGGCGGCGGCGGCAATGCGCTGCACATGATCGGCAGCATCGTGCTGGAGCTGCTGGTGCCGTTTGTCGCGGGTCAGATCGCGCGGACCTGGATCGGCGATTGGGTCGGCCGCAACCGCGCGATGCTGAAGCTGGTGGATAACAGCTCGATCATTCTGACCGTCTATAGCGCTTTCAGCGCGGCCGTGATCGGTGGCTTGTGGCACCAGATTCCGGCCATCGCCATCGGTGGTCTGGTCGTGGTGAATCTGGTACTGCTGGGCATCGCATTGGGTCTGACGACCCTCGCCTCGCGCAAGATGGGATTTTCAAAGGCCGACCAGATCACGATCATGTTCTGCGGCTCGAAAAAGAGCCTGGCGGCCGGCATTCCCATGGCGAAAGTGCTGTTCGCCGGCGCAGCCGGTGGCGCCGGTACGATCGTATTGCCGCTGATGCTCTTTCATCAGATCCAGTTGATGATCTGCTCGGTGCTGGCACAGCGCTTTGGCGCGCGCGACCTGTCGCTGGACGACGAAGGCACCGCCGCTACGACGGCCGCGGTGAAATAACGCTGCCGTAGCAGGCACGCCGCCTGCTAATGGAAAGGGGAACACGCGATGCCGATTCGGCATCCGTGCCAAGCGATACGGCTTGGGACCGTGTGCCGTGTTTTGCACGCGGGAACGGTGCCGACGAAGTGCGCCAGATGTTCCCATGCCGTCCTTCGATGACTGAAATCAAGATACCCGCATGGGTATCGCGTTGACAGGAGTCACCTCATGAAAAGCACGAAACTGATCCTCGCCTCCTTGACCGCAGCCGCTTCGCTCGGTGCGCTGTCGATCGCCCCGCAAGCACAGGCGCAAGAGCAGATGTATCAGCAAGGCAATGCGGCGCCGCAGACCTACTCCCGCGCGCAGGTCTATGGCAACTCCCCGAGCACGACGACGTCGAACGGATATAGCAGCAGCTATGGCGGCCGTTGCGTCGGCCCGAACAGCTTCTGTAATACGTATTTTGGCGGTTAACGCTTCAGAGAAGCCCCTTCGTTGCACGCGTTCCGCATCACCGCCGCCGTGTGACAGTCGTGGCGGCGACTTATGGTGGAAACGACAAGCCCCGATTGCACGCGTGTTCGTGCGATCGGGGCTTTTTGCATGACACCTAGCACGACGCCACCGGAAAATATCTCAAAAATACGCGAGGCCGATGCTACCTGCTGGGGCCGGGCCGCTCCGTCAGTGTACGCGCGTCATCGTCTTCGAGATCTACCTCTTCGTCAGAATCGGCATCGGCACGCCTGGCATCGCCACGAATAGCGCTTTGCAGGCCGCCGGTGTCGTGAGAATGGCTGAAACTTTCAGCGATGTGATCGATGAACGTTCTGACGCGGCGATTGATATAACGTCGGCTGGGATAGACGAGAAAGACCGAAAGGCCTCCGTCTTCGACAGTCGTCGGCGCCACCAGTCTTTGCAGCGCGCCACTGCGCAAGTCACGCTCGACAAGACTCTGCGGCAGGATCGAGAAACCCATGCCCTCCAGCGTCAAGGCGTGCAGAAACATACCGGAATTTGCCGATAAGGTTGGCGTCAGATGCACGCGCCAGGTTTCCTTGCCATCACCAAATGTCCACTGGTGGCTGCGCATATCGCTGCTGGGCGCGAGAAAGGCGTGTGCTTCGAGTTCCTGCGGGGTACGCGGTGTTCCGGCACGGGCCAGATAGGCCGGCGACGCGACGGGGATACGGGGCAAGGCCGCCAGCTCCCGCATGATCAGCGTCTCGGACTTCACCATATGATCCATCACGAGCCCGACGTCGAAGCCCTCTTCGACGATATCGACCGGGCGATCCATCAACGACACCTGCAGGGCAATACCGGGAAAGCGCTTTTGGAAAGCCGCGAAAACCGGCGCCAACCAGATCAGCGCAAAGCCCGTGGAGGCAACAACGCGCAGGCTGCCGCGCGTTTCGCTCGATGTCCGCGCGACCGTTGTCTCGATATCCTCGATCTGCATCAATACCGCACGGCATCCTTCCAGATAGGATTGGCCGGTATCGGTCAGCGAGACGCGCCGTGTCGTCCGCTGGAATAGCCTTACCCCCAGATGCTGCTCCAATGCCGCGATGCTCCGTGTCACCACGGGCACCGAGACATCGAGTTGCTCCGCCGCGCGCGTGAAACTTTGCGCATCGGCTACGCGTGCGAAAACGCGCATTGCGTGAATCAGGTCCATGCTCGGTTCTTGTTGTTAGGCTTGGTCACCAGAGCGCCTCGTCTGTCGCCAAGACGAGTCCAGCCACGCCCTGGACGCGGTTGCTACGGATAATCTTTCAGCAAATTACCATCTTTACGATCGCGGCGCTTACCGATTGCAACGCGTCAGCCATCTAGAACGACACCGAGTGACCTACCCCCTTTTCAAGACGCCGCTGGCGGGAAAAACAGCGACCAAGGCCGACGCACCAAGTGCCGTGTCACCGCCCGATAGATTTCGCCCTTGTCCACAGGAAGGCTGGTCCGCGAACGCAACGCCATCTGGAACGCGAGGATAAAGCTGACAGCCACGTTGAGCACCGCCATCACCGCCGTACCGGCCACCGCCCACCACAACGCCGGGTCATGCAGCACCTTCGGGCCCAGCACGCCGATCGCCGCCGCGATCGAGCCCGTCGACAAGGTGACGTGCCGCACTTCGAACGGCAAGGCAAACGCACCCAGGATCGCCGGAACGACGCCGAGCATCATCCCTAGCGAAAGATTACTCACAATACCCGAGAAATTCCGACGCCAAAATCCGGCGATACGCGCCGCACCCCGTTCACCCGCCAACGAGCGCAAACGACGGTTGTAATACAGCACATCCGCCATCCGATGCAGGGCAAACCAGTTCTCCGCCCATCCCGCGATCAGACCCGATAACCAGAGCAACACGCCGGTCATCGCCGCATAGATCGGCGTCGGGCCGAGCAGGGAAAACGACTTCAGCGTGGCTTCGGCCTTCGCCGGCGAAATCAGTTGTCCGCCATGCGTCAGGTGCGCCCATCCCAACTGCGCCAGCAGGCACAGCGGGAACACCAGCGCCAGATTGCCGAAGACCGCCGCGGCCTGCGTGCGCATCAGCGCGATGACATCGATCGCAAAGGCATCTCGTCCTTCTGGCGTCCCCGTCTCTTCCAGGCGCGCGGCGATCGCCGGTGCCGTCATCGCCGGCTGCTTGGTCGCCAGCGTGAAGTGCAGGAAGTGCATCAGCACGAAGCTGATCGCATAGTTCAAGCCGGCCAGAATGCCCTCGACCATCGGCGCCCAATGCGCGCCGGTGACGAAGAATTTGATATAGACCGTGAACATCGTGATCGCACCGCCGCCGCTCGCCATCCACAGCATCTTCCGATACTCGGCACGATCGCGCGCGATGTAGTGATCGCCTGTCTGTGCACAGCTCTCGATCATCTTGCGCGCCAGCAAAGCGAAGTTGACCCGAATCAGGTGGCCGACACTCTGGCGTGCCCGCACCGCCCGCACCAGATCCGCGAAGAGGCTCGCCTGGGCGACCAGCGGATTTTCCGCAAGCCAGGCATCCAGCAATCGCTCGAGTCTGACCAGACGCGAACGCATACGCTCGACCTGATAGACCACTTCGACGCTGACGCCGTTGGCATCGAGGTGGGCGTAGAGTTCGGTGATCGCCGAATGGCAATCGTCGAGCAGCGCCCGCAGCACGTTCACTTCCTGCAGCAGCAGCGTCGAGGCGGTCGATTGACCGTCGGCGGCCGCCGCTTCCACCGCTTGCATGGCCGGCCCCAGTTGATAGAAGGGCAAGGCACGAATCCGGACCTCGCTCAAACGGGAACGCACGGCGGGCGACAAGCCGGTGGAGCCGACCTGATAACAAAGGTTATGCATCGCGGCCAGCAGTGAATCGGCGTAGGCGATGCGCGCCGTCTCGTCCTCCCGTGCCTCCTCGGTGTGCAACAAGTCAGCGAGGCCCTGCAGCAATTCGGGCGGCAACGCATCGATCCACGCCGCGTCGTCCAGACGCGAGGCCGTGAGATCGTCGCGTCGGCCCCAGCGGCCGCGCCAATGCCAGGGCGCGGCCGGTTGCCGGGCAGCGGCCGCCTTGCGCATGCGTCGCGCCTGACGGGCCGGATGATCGTCGCCGAACATCAAGATGACGAGCGCCGCCAGGTCGCGCGTATTCGGCGCCGGTGGAATCCAGGATGCGCCGATGCGTTCGGTCAAGGCGCCCCAGAACCCGGAGTGCGTCGGCATCCCGGTATCGCACAACATCGAAATCGCATCGCCTTCGGCAAGCGTCGCCCGCAACAGGCGCGAGACGTTTTGACGCCAGTCCGGGCGCTGAGCGAGCGTACGCAATAGGAAACGCAGTCGTGCGTGCTGCGGCCAGCCGCGGATCGTATCGTCGTCGGCGCTCGCTTGGCTGCCTGCGTCGGGTGAACGCTCGGCTGGGGCGGGGGCTAACGCGGATGGAGACGCCGAGGCAGCAGGCGACGGCGTAGCGCGGCGCACCCAGCGCACGAGATCGATCAGCCATTGATTGCGCGCGCCCAGCGGCGCGTCCCACTCGGCATGGGACAGCAACTCGAATAATTGGCGTTCGTGGCGGGCGGCGCGCCACTGCCGGAAGAACGCGAAAGGACGAAAAAAAGAACGGGGCATGGTGCGGCAAACTCTCCAAAGCGACATGACACGCGCCGCCTTGGCGCCCCGTGAAAACGAGGCATCCTCAAGGCGAATGCGCGGTCAGCTACCTAGGGATTCTACCGATAGTTGCGGGCGGGTTCCGACGCGCCATTGCGCCGTCGGCTCAGGCGCGGCGCGTCGGCGTGGTGCGCTCGACGTAATTGACGCCGGGACGGCGCTCGCGCTCTTCGCCCGGCGGCAGTGGCGCCGGTGCGGTGCGCGGCTCGATCGAGGTGGCGACGACCTTGCCATGATGCAGACCACAGCGGGTAACGACCGACTGCCATTGCCACTGTCCGCGCACGCGCGCGGAGCCGTTGATCATCACCGTCGTGTCCACCGGCACCGGTTGCACCGGGCTGAACACGGCATCGTCGTGCTGGACGCGGGCACGGATCACGTAGCGGTCGAGCTGGATCAGGCGATCGTAACGCTTGTTATGCCGCATATCCCGATTCAAGGAGGCCATGCAGATCGACACGGCATCGTGGACCGGCAGGCTTCCGGAGGGCAGCTTCGACGCCGCGGCCGATGTCGCGGCACTGTCGCCGCCGGCGGATTCGCGAGCGGGATGATGTGCGGCGGCCGAGGCGGTGTGTCGATGGGCGTTTTCATGCTCGACCGTCTCGTGGCGCCGAGCCGCGATTTTGCCCGAATGGGATGGCTTCATCGCCTTGTGCGTGACGATAGGGTGCGATCGCGTGGAGGCGCGGCTCTCCGCCGCCGCCGCATCGACCGACGTCGCCAGCAAGCCGCTCAGCCCGGCGACGCAGGCGAGCGGGCCGGCCACCGCAGCCATTCGACGCGCGCACGACAACGACGCTCCGCGCGCACCGGACGGGCGCGAGCTCGCTGGAAACGGCGTATCGGCTTGGCGGGAATGGACGACAGACATGGGAGTGCGGTTCAGCTTAGCCAGGCCGTAAGGCCTCGCTGCGAGTTCAAACAGGGGAGCAGGCGCACAGGCGCGGCATCCCACCAAATGGTAGCAGACCGCACCGTTCGCACGCGAATTTATAGCTGACAATTGTCACGATGCTGACATAGCGCAACGTTCGTGCCGCGCCGATGCGCTGTGCCGACGCAGCGAGCGAACCACGGGTGGATAGGCCCGCCGAGCGCGGCGTATTCAACGCAATCCCGCCTACCCGGCGGACATATGGCGGGCGTATCATGCTCGCAAACCGTTGTCGAACCCCCATCCCCAGGAGAGAGCCAGCATGAAACTGCACCGTCACGATGCACTGTTTTCGTCCGATAACGCCGCGCAACGCCGCGCCGGATCGCGCCACGCGATCGCCATGGCGGCATTGGGCCTGAGCTTGGCGTTCGGCCTGGCCAGTACCGCGCCGGCGGCCTTTGCGCAGAATTCGCAACAGAACAAGATGACGTCGTGTAACAAGCAAGCGTCGGACGGCGCCATGAAAGGCGATCAACGCAAGGCGTTCATGAAAAGCTGCCTGTCGTCGAAGTCGCCCGCAGCACCGAAGCAGACGCAGCAGGACAAGATGAAAAGCTGCAACGCCAGTGCCACGGGCAAGACCGGCGATGCCCGCAAAGCCTATATGAAGGATTGCCTGAGCGCGCACTAAGACGGGGGCCATCCCGCGCGGTTGGCGCGATGGCGAAGCACTCGTTTAGGCGTCGGCATTGCGCCGACGCCCCCCCTTCCTCTCTGCGTTGGGCTGCCGGAATCGTTCAGTAGCTGCGCTTGATCTGCTTGCAGGCGATGACCATCGTATTTTGATCGCCCGAGCGCTGGCTCAACGTGTCATAGCCGCCGTCGCCACAGGCCACTTGCGCGCGCCGTTGACACTCCGTAAAGCTGCCACCGTTGCAACTGATCTGTTGCGTGGGACGCCCATCGTTCGTGAACAGCGGCGGCGCGGAACTGCATGCCCCCAAACCACTGATCGTCAGCACCGCCAGCGCCGCGATCGCCGCGGCGCGCGCCTTTGCCACACCCGGCATCGTTCGCGTATTTGTCATTGCCATCGTTGTAAGACCTCTTGTTGTGCGGGAGTCGCATCGGTCATGCGCCCCGCTTGCCTGCTTTGTATTTTCGGCCTGACTGCACGTCCGCATATAAGCCTACCGCGTCGTCGCCACGGCGACTATCTGCTCTGTCGCCGCATGCGAAGCGACGTTCCCCGGCATGCCACGCCCCGACGGTCCGTTAGCCCCGCTTTCCTCAGTCCGTCACATTGCTCGACTGCGCGCGGCCCTTCCAGTGACCGCCGCGGCCCAGCATATGACGCCGCCCCGAATCCAAGGTGGCCGCCATATAGAAGCAAGCGACCAGGGGCAATGCGATCGCCCAGATCTCCGATTGCTTGTAGTACCGCAGCATCGGTCCATAGCAGCGCACCATCATCAGCCAAGCTGCCAGCGCGGCAAATCCCCAGGGCTGCCCCTGCGACAGACCGGCGATCGCCAGCACCGGCGGCGCGATATAGGTCAGCACCATGCCCAGCGTCGCGCCAGCCAGCATCCAGGGAGAATAGTGCAACTGGGTGTAGGCCGTCCGCGCGATCATATTCCAGATGTCGTTCCAGCCGTCATACGGCCGGATCGAGCGTGCCGCGTCCGCCAGGTCCAATCGGACAGCGCCGCCCGAACGCTTGACCGCGGCGGCGAGCGCGCAATCGTCGATCAGCGCGCCCTTGATCGCCGCCATGCCGCCGATTCGCGCCAATGCACTATGGCGCAGCAGGATACAGCCGCCCGCCGCGCCGGCCGTCGCGCGGGCGTCGTCGGCAATCCAGCGGAACGGATAGAGCTTGGCGAAAAAGAAGACAAAGGCCGGGATCAGCATCCGCTCCGGGAAGGAGTGGCATCGCAACCGTACCATCAGCGAGACCATGTCGCGCTTGCCCTGTTCGCCGCGCACGACCAAGTCGCGCAGGCCATGCGCCGGATGCGCGATGTCGGCATCGGTCAGCCAGACCCATTCGGCACCGGGCGCGAAAGCGTGAGACGCCGCAATGCCTTCGGACTGCGCCCACACCTTGCCGCTCCAACCACGCGGCAGATCTCTGGCGCCCACGATCTGCAAGCGCGCGACCGCCTCTTCACCCAGCGCGGCCGCGGCGGCACGGGCGACGTCGGCGGTGCCGTCGTCGCTATGATCGTCGATCAATACGACACGCAGCGTGCCCGGGTAGTCCTGTTTCAACAGCGACGTCACCGCTTCGCCGATCACGTCCGCCTCATTGCG
The DNA here is from genome assembly GCF_039852015.1 of Robbsia sp. KACC 23696. Classification (NCBI taxonomy): domain Bacteria; kingdom Pseudomonadati; phylum Pseudomonadota; class Betaproteobacteria; order Burkholderiales; family Burkholderiaceae; genus Robbsia; species Robbsia sp. KACC 23696. Next base: position 3,509,547 of record NZ_CP156626.1, read on the forward strand.
TGCCGGGACAATCGCCACGACAGCGGGCCAGTCCTGGTCGGCCGGCAGATCGCGGCTATTTCGCGGCAGCGTGACCTGCCAAAATCCGCCGCGCCCGTAGCGCAGCACGGCCCAGATCACCAGCGTCACACCCGCCAGCAATGCGGGCACTATCGTTGCCACCGTCATGCCACTCCTTTTCTCTCTCGTACGGTCCGCGCCAAGACCGGCGCGCGGCCGGTGACAAGCTTAACCGATGCGGACCGGTTCTGCGGCAATGGTCAATGTCGGGTAAAAACCCGCAAAACCACTAAAAAGGTGCGGTTTTTTTGTGGAATCGAAATCCCGTCTGCACTTTTGAGCGGATAATTGTCGCTCGCCTCAAAAGTATGATGATTGCCCGCTCCCGAAAGACAATGCCCGAACCTTCTACCGCGCAGCAGACTCCCTCGCCGGCAGCAGCGCCCGCACCGCAAGCGTCGCCCCCTTCGCAGACGCCCAAGGCGTCCGCTCCCCCGAAGTCCGGCCTGCCGTTGACGCTGCAAATTTTGTCCTGTGCCGTCTTCACTTTCATCGTGTATTTCTCGATCGGCGTGCCGATGGCCGTGATCCCCGGCTTCGTGCACAACAATCTGGCGTTCAGCTCCGTCATCGCCGGTTTCGCGATCAGCATTCAATACATCGGTACCTTTATTACCCGTCCATCGGCAGGCCGTGTCGTGGATTCGATCGGCGCGCGACGGACGGTGCAAATCGGCATGGTGGGATGTGCCGCGAGCGGCGTGCTGTTGCTGCTGGCGGCCCTGCTCGCGCGCTGGCCGCTGTATAGCCTGATCGCGATGATGATCGGACGGATGTTGCTGGGCGCGGCGGAAAGCTTCGGCTCGACCGGCGCCACGTTGTGGGGCATCGGTCGCGTCGGACAGTCGAACAATGCCAAGGTCATCTCGTGGAACGGCGTGGCGACCTATGGGGCATTGGCGGTCGGGGCGCCGCTCGGCGTCTTGCTCGATGGTGCGATGGGGCTCTGGTCCTTGAGCATCTTGATCACCGTCGTGGCGGTGGGCGGCTATTTCCTCGCGCAACGGACGCCGGATGCGGCGGTCGTCGTCGGCGAACGCATGTCCTTCTTCAGCGTGTTTACGCGCGTCGTGCCACACGGGCTCGGCCTCGCACTCGGCTCGGTTGGATTCGGCTCCTTGTCGACGTTCATCACGTTGTACTACGCCTCGCAGCGCTGGCCGCATGCGGAACTGACGCTGAGCGTGTTCGGCATCATGTTCGTCAGTAGCCGCCTGTTGTTCTCCAATACGATCCGGTCGTATGGCGGTTTCCGCGTGGCGATCGTGTCGTTTGCAGTGGAGGCCGTGGGCTTGCTGCTGGTGTGGCTGGCATGGACGCCGCACGTGGCCTTGATCGGCGCCGGTTTGGCCGGCCTTGGTTTTTCGCTGATCTTCCCGGCGCTCGCCGTCGAGGCAGTCGCCTTGGTGCCGCCCGCCAGCCGCGGTGCGGCGTTGTCCGCGTATTCGGTCTTTCTGGATGTGGCGTTCTGTATCACCGGCCCGATCGCCGGCCTGATCGCCACCCACCTGGGCTATTCCGAGATCTACCTGGTCGCCGGTCTGGGCGCGATTGGCGGGGGCGCCCTTTGCGTCTCGCTGTATCGGCGTGGCGGTCGCGGACCCGCGAGGAAGGCAGGCGGCGCGTAGGGGAGGCATAGCAAGTGCGCGCATGCGGATACGCGTGTCCGGTGCACCGTTCCGCTATCTCTAAATAAACCAGGCGCTTATCGGCGCCTGGTTTATTTATTTGGCGGCGCGTTTTATCAGCGTCTTGGCCTTGGGCTTGGTCGTCGTGAGGCGTTCGAACAGGAAGCGATGGTCGCGGCTGAACAAGCGCCGATAGGCCAAGAAAACCGCCAGCCCGCTGCCGATCGCCGACGCCGCCGCGATCGAGAACATCACGACGATCTGATAACGCACCGCATTGCCCGGTGCCTCGCCGGCCAGGATCTGCCCGGTCATCATGCCCGGCAGGCTGACGACGCCGACCACCGACATCTGATTGATCACCGGAATCATCGCCGCCGTCAACGCCTTGCGAATCGGCTCGGCGGCCGCTTCCCAACGCGAAGCGCCCAGCGCCAATTGGGCTTCGATCGCGGCGCGGCCGTTCGCGAAAGCGTCGGTAATGCGCTCCATGCCCAGCGCCACCGCCGTCAGCGTCGTGCCGAGCACCATCCCCAAGGTCGGGATCGCATAGCGCGGGTCGTACCAGGGATGCACGCGCATCACCAGACTCAGGCTGAACATCGTGATCAGCCAGCCGCCAACCGCGACCGAGATGAAGCTGTCCATCAGACGCCCGGGATACGCGATCTTGCTGCGACCGTTCGCGGCAAACGCCGCGATGCTGGTCATCACCAACATCACGGGCACGACCGCATACCAATGACTAAAGCGGAATACCGTGCCGAGCACCAGGCCGATCAGTAGCAGTTGCGCAACCGCGCGCACCGATGCGATCAACAGGGATTTGCCCAGATCGAGCTTCAGCGCAAAGGACAGCGCGCCATTGACCAGCACGAGCGCTGCCGCAGCGGCTAACTGCCAGCCGTTCAAGGCGATATAGCCGGCGTGGTCCATCAGGAAGCCTCGTCGGTCAAGGGTCTCGTTTTCACGCGGGCACCAGATTCCATTGTTGTTTGCCGACGCGCGATGCCTGCGCAGGGTCGTGGCTGATCCAGACATAGGCGCGCGGTTCGCGACCAGACGACTGCGCGGGTGCATTGGCCCATTGCGCCACCAAGGACTCGATGATCTGCGCGCTATGGGGATCGAGCGCTGCGGTGGGTTCGTCGAGCAGCAACACGTCGGGATCGAGCAAAAGCGCACGAATCAACGCGGCCACTTGCGACTCTCCACCGGACAGCGTCGCCGTGGCGCTGTCGAGGAAGTCGGCGGGCTTGCCTGCCTGCTCCGTCAACGCCACGGCGGCGGACTCCTCGTAACGATGGTCGCGATGGGCGGCAAACGTATAGGGCCATTGCAACGCATCGCGCACTGTGTCGCCCGAGAGCGTGGGCCGCTGCGGGAGATAGGCGACGGCACGGCGATAACGCGGCACGGCGGACGCTGCGATGGCTGCGCCGCGATAGCGCACCGCGCCGCGCACCGGCGCATCCAACAAGGCGAGCGTGCGTAGCAGGACACTTTTGCCAGTGCCCGACGGTCCTTGCAACGCGATATGGTCGCCCGCGGAGATCGCCAGCTGCAGGCGATCCATCGGCTGTACGGTGTCGCCGGCGTGCAAGGCGGGATAGGCCCGCAGCCGTACGCAAAGGTCGTGGGTTTCTACGAGCGTGGTCATCGATCCGGGCGCCTTTAGCTGAGGCGCTTTTTTTAGACGCTGATCAGGGGTGCGTTGCCTGCTTCGCGGCTTTCTCTTGATCGGCCTGCTGTGTCAGGCATTGCGAGGTGATCTGCACGCTCACCTGCTCCGGCACCAGACGCTTGTGCGGATCCAGATAGACGAGCTCGACGACCCGATGCAGCATTTGCCGGTCGGCCGGATCGCTGTAGTACTTGTCGACCTGGGCGAGTGCCTGGTCCTGCGTCTTGCCGCGATTGCGCCAGCCGGCCATCTGGGCCGACAAATCGCCGACGGCCGGGCAGTTGTTCGTCAACACCGGCTCGGCGTGAGCGACCGGGGTCGCGAACGTGAGCAATGCCGTGCCGGCCGTTGCCAGCGCGGTGGCGACGGTTTTTGCGAACACCGCACGATGCGGGAACACTTGGGATGTGATGCGGGTGGTCATGAGAAGTCCTGGAGCGCCTTGAACGCTATTCTAAGGGAACCGGCTTCCGCGTGAGTTAAGGTTTGCTTTCAAGGGGGGGTGGAGATCCTGATTGGGAGCGTGACCGTAGTAACCGCGACGCTCCCTCCGCCATAGTCGAAAAATCTCGGTGCTGGGCTAGCTTATACCGACGAGGGGTAACGATGCCAAAGGGAACGCGCCCTCGGTTAACTTCGCTGCCAATGGGTTACACGATTCCCTGAAGAACGCGAAACGTTTGGCCCAGGATGAGATTCTGACGAGCACTATTTCCCAATACAAAACCGACTGAAGATCACGCCCAGCAAATCATCGCTGCTGAACTCGCCGGTGATCGAATTCAGCCTTTCCTGCGCCAGCCGCAACTCCTCGGCGAACAGATCCAGCGACTGCGCCGCGCAATCCGCATGCGCCGCCGCTTCCGCCAGATGCCCCGACGCCGCGTGCAGCGCGATCAAATGGCGCTCCCGTGCGATATACACGCTCTGCGAACCCGCTTGCGCACCGGTCACCGCCAGCAATGCCTGGCGCAGCAGATCGATCCCATCGCCCCGCTTCGCGGACAGGCGAATCTCCCGCACTTGCCGATCGAGCGCGACGGCCTCGCCTTCGGTTCCCATCCCTGCATCCAGCACACGCGTTCCGGCAGGCTCGTTCGTCAGGTCCGTCTTGTTCAAGACGCGGATCACCGGTACCTTCATCGGAAAGCGCTGCGCGATCGCCTGATCCTCCGGCCCCAACGCCTCGGCCGCATCCAATAAATGCAGCACCACATCGGCGCGGCCGATCTCCTCCCATGAGCGCGCGATGCCGATCCGCTCGACCTCGTCCTGCGTCTCGCGCAAACCGGCCGTGTCGATGATGTTCAGCGGAATTCCGTCGATCTGAATCGTCTGCTGGACCTTGTCGCGCGTCGTGCCGGCAATCGGTGTGACGATCGCCAACTCGGCCCCCGCCAAGGCATTCAGCAACGACGACTTGCCGACGTTCGGCTGGCCCGCCAGCACCACCTGCAAGCCATCCCGTAATAGCGCGCCCTGCTTCGCATCGATCTGGATCTGCCGCAGCTTGGCGCGAATCGATGTCAACTTCCCGCGCGCATCGGCCGCCTCCAGGAAATCGATCTCTTCCTCGGGGAAATCCAGCGTCGCTTCCACCAGCATCCGCAACGTGATCACGTCCTCGACCAAGGCATGAATCGCTTGCGAGAAAACACCCTCCAACGATCGTCCGGCCGACCGCGCAGCCGCTTCGGTCGAGGCCTCGATCAAATCGGCCACCGCTTCCGCCTGCGCGAGGTCCAGCTTGTCGTTCAAAAACGCGCGCCGCGTAAATTCGCCAGGCTCGGCAAGTCGCATCCCCTGCGCGATCCCCGCTTCCAACACGCGCTGCAACAACAGTTGCATCACGATAGGTCCGCCGTGCCCCTGCCACTCCACCACGTGATCGCCGGTGTACGAGTGCGGCGCCGGAAAATGCAGCACGATGCCCCGATCGATCGCCTGGCCCGCCGCGTCGAGAAAGGGCAGATAAGCCGCATGCCGCGGCGCAGGCACTTGACCCGAGACCGCAAGAAGCACCGCGCGCGCTGCCTGCGCGGCCGCCTCGCCCATGCCGAACGACGCACGGACGACGCCGATCCCGCCCCGACCGGACGCGGTGGCGATGGCAACAATCGGATCCCGATCGGATGCATGCATGTCAGATTTGCTCCTTTCAACAAACAGCCCGCGCGGTCGCACCCACGCCCCCCCAGCTTAATCAGCCCACGATGCGAAAGCCAGCCCGGAAAAACAATACGGCGGGATGACTCGCGCCACCCCGCCGTATCGATTCGACAGGCCGGCCGTCGAAGCGGCCCCCTGTCTTGCCCCTCTGTCGGGCGCCGGCCGGGTCCTTTCGGATACACCGCACGCCCTGCTTGCACACCGTCCTGCTTAGTCCTTCTTCGGCTTCGCGTCGTTTGCCGCTTCGCGCGTCACGACTGGCGTGGCTTTGACCGTGGTGGCCTTCGCCGCCTTGGCCGCCTTCGCTCGCCCACCCATCACGCGGGTGATGTAGTACTGCTGGCTGATCGACAACAGGTTGTTGACCACGTAGTACAGCACCAGGCCCGACGGGAAGAAGAAGAACATGACCGAGAACGCCAGCGGCATGAACATCATCATCTTCGCTTGCATCGGATCCGGCGGCGTCGGGTTCAGACGCGTCTGCAGGAACATGGACGCCGCCATCAACACCGGCAGAATGTAGAACCGGTCGGGTTGCGACAAATCCTGAATCCAGCCGAGCCACGGCGCGCCACGCATTTCCACCGACGACAACAGCACCCAGTACAGCGAGATGAACACCGGGATCTGGATCACCACCGGGAGGCAACCGCCCACCGGATTGATCTTCTCGGTCTTGTACATCTCCATCATCGCCGCATTCAGCTTCTGCGGATCGCCCTTGAAGCGTTCACGCAACGCCGTCATGCGGGGCGAGACTTCCTTCATCCGCGCCATCGACTTGTAGCTTGCAGCCGACAGCGGGAAGAACACGGCCTTGATCAACAGCGTCAGCAGAATGATCGACCAGCCCCAGTTCCCGACGAAGGAGTGGATCTTTTCCAGCAGCCAGAACAAGGGCTTGGCGATGATCGTCACCATGCCGTAGTCCTTGACCAGATCCAGGCCAGGCGCGACCTTCTCCAACATCCGCTCTTCTTCCGGGCCAGCGAACAGACGCGAATCCACGTCGGCCGACGCGCCCGGGGCGATCGTGCCGACCGGCACCTTCACACCCACGCGATACAGCTTGTTGTCGAACTTGTTGACGTAGATGTCGCGCTGCGCCGTTTCCGGCGGAATCCAGGCCGATGCGAAGTAATGCTGCACCATCGCGATCCAGCCGTTGTTCGACGACGGCGTGAAATCGGCCTTGTTCTTGTCGATGTCGCTGAAGCTGATCTTCTGGAAATGATGCTCCGACGAGTACACGGCCGGTCCGATGAAGGTGTGCGAGAAGCGTGGCGTTTCCACCGCTTGATCGTCACGCACCAGCTCCATGTACAGCGTCGGGCTCACCGGCGCGGTGCCGGTGTTTTCCACGCGCTGGTCGACGTTGATCACGTAGCTGCCACGCGTGAACGTGTAGGTCTTGATCAAACGCACGCCACCGACAACCGGCGACTCGAAGCGCAACTGCAACTTGCCGTCGGCGCCCATCGTCGTGTTGTCCGACGATGCCAGCGTGAAGACCGAGTTGTGGTTCGGGAAATCGCCGCCGATCAGCCCCGTACGCGCCAGATAGGTGTGGTCCTTGGTCTGGTCGAACAGCGTCACGAACAGGTCGGGCTGCTTGCCGTCGCCTTCCTTGACGAGCTTCAACAGCGACAAGGTGCCACCCTGCGTATCGATTTCGCCGTCGTAGAGATCGGTCTTGAAATGGATCTTCTGGCCTTGCGTGGCCGTCTGCGTGCCCGGCGCCGCGCCGGCCGGCGAACCTACCGCCACGCCACCGGCATTCGGCACGTCGGACTTGGTCGCGTCGCTCGCGCCATTGGCGGCCGTGGCCGCCGGGTGCTCGAGCTGCGTCGCGCCAGGATCGAACATCGACGGATGACCGTGCGACCGCTGCCAATTGTCGACGAGCAATACCGCCGATACGGCGAAGATCACCCACAAAATGGTACGTTTTATATCCATGCCTGGTCTCTAACCCTCAACTCGTTCGCACCTCGCGGCACGATGTCAGCCACGCGGCAGCGGGCGTGCAATCCTGCAACGTCATCCGCGGACGGGCCGCGGCGACAACAACTTTTTATGTCCATCACCGTTCCGCGCCCGAATCGCTGGAACGGTCCGGCCTGGCGGACTGTCCGGCATCGGTTTCGGCATCAGCATGGGGATTCCCACGCTGACCGGGCGCGGGCGGCACCGGATCGAGGCCGCCCGCGGAAAACGGATGGCAGCGGCAGACCCGGCGAAACGCCAGATATGAGCCGCGTGCGGCGCCATGATACTGGATTGCGTCTTTCGCGTAATCCGAGCAGGACGGATAAAATCGACAGCGGTTGCCCAACAACGGGCTGATACCCAGCTTGTAGAAGCGCAGCAAGCCCAGCAAAACGAGGCGGACAGCGGATCCGGCCACGCGAAGCACACGTGACCACGCACTTGCCAGATCATCGTCCGCCATGGTGCTCATCCTTGCTGCGACGCCTCGGTGGAAGCCGGCGTCGCTGTTGGCGCGACGCCACGCTGCGATGGCGCGCCGGACGAAGCACGACGCTGTTGTCGCGCGGCCTGCTGCAGCACCGCATCGAACAGTGCCTGCACCTCGGCACGGCACAGTCGCTTCAGCGCCGGCGGAGCCGCGCCCGGAAACTGTTGCCGATCGAAACGCTGGTGCAAGCGCACCAGCACATCCCAACCAACGAACTCCGGGCGACGCAGCCGAAACGTCTCGCGCAGCGTGCGGCGCGCCATATTGCGCGTCGCTGCCCGTGGCGCGAACTTTTTGCCCAACACGACGCCGAACCGCCCCGGCGCCTGCGGTTCGCGGGCGCGAAGGTAGACGACGAAATGCGGGGAACGACGAACGGGCCGCATCTTGAACAACGCGGCAAATTCATCGGCCTTTAATAGACGAACGGCCCGCGGAAAGCAGGCATTGCTCTCCCGGACCGCTTCATCTGCCGCGCCGGCGGACCGGCTGCGCGCATCGCCCTCATGTTGCGAGGGCACGCCTGGCACTCGCTTATACTGCGAGGCGCTTGCGACCCTTCGCACGGCGAGCGTTGATGACCTTGCGGCCGCCAACGGTCTTCATGCGAACGCGGAAGCCATGGGTGCGCTTACGGCGCGTCACGGAAGGTTGGTATGTACGTTTCATGTCGATCTCGTTATCACAGGGGTTGCCGTGCCCATTCCTGTCTATTCATGCCCAGCCAGACGCCTTCGATGTCGACCGAAGAACGACCGAAGCACGGGCGCAGCACACCAGCGGTCATGTGCATCGAGACGGCGCATCGGCCTGAAAACAGCCACGATGACGCTCGCCGCAACGACAGTACCAGGGAATCGGTTTTGCGGAACCAGCTATTAGATCGGGATTTTGCAAACGTGTCAATCGTTTATGGTAGGATGCGCAGTGGATAGATTGTGGATAAGTCCCTTCGATAGGGTCTTTTACTCACTCACGCGGCTTTCGTTTAGCGTAAAATCCACCATCCCAGACACAACCGCCGACGCGCGTCGCTCCTGAAAGGTGCGACGGCGTGGCGTTTGCACTGCATCCTTTTGACATCGCGGCGTTGCCGGCTCCGGCCGGGCAGCGTCGTCTGGCGTCCCTCGCCGTGCCCCTCCTGTCATCCCGTGAAGCGCCACCGGGATGGCGGGCGTCGCATTCGCGCCGGTCGTCGACCGAAGCCTTCG